>CAYYVH010000115.1:0-11034 GCA_964475075.1 uncultured Anaerolineales bacterium
CTAGGTCGTGTGTGGCGCGAGCGTTGCGTGCGGCGGGCCGGTCATGCCCCGCGTCCCCACGGCGGGCGGGTCAGGCCTGGCCGCCGCCAGCCTGGCGTCCTGCGGGCGGCCGCTGGTTCCCGTGCTCGACCTCCGCGCAGGCCTCACGGCGGGTCGGCTCGGAATCGAGGCCGTCGAGAGCTTCATGGCCGCAAACCGTGACTCCGGCCGCCTCGGCGCCGCTCTGTTGGCATGGGATACATGCCTCCACACGACGGCGGGTCACGACGTTCTTCGCGCGTTCTCCCGGTTCGATTGGCCTCCAAGTAGAAACGAGGGACAGGTCCAGCCCGCGCAGAAGCCCTCGTCTCGACCTCGTCCGGACCGGCCACAGTAGCCGTGCCGACCACCGTGCCGGCAACCACCTCGGAGTCGCCGCGTGGCATCATGAAGTACCACATTTGGACCATCGGTTGTCAGATGAACACCGCCGACAGCCAGCGGCTGGCCGGCACACTCGAGAAGATGGGTTACGGCTGGACGGATCAGCCAGCGGAAGCCGACGTCATCGTGCTCAACACGTGTGTCGTACGGCAGCAGGCAGAAGACAAGGTCTACGGACGGCTCGGGTCGTTGCGCCCTATCAAGCAAGCGCGGCCAGACGCGATCATCGCCCTGATGGGTTGCCTGGTGGGTCACAGGCCCTCCAAGTCGTTGGCAGAGCATTTCCCAGAGGTCGACGTTTTCCTGCCGCCTTCCACGACCTCGCCGTTGACCGATTTCCTGAAGTCCCGTGCCGTGGACGAGGCATCACGCGGACTTGACCGGGACCGGGTGGCCGAGCGGTGGGCGTTGCAGGACAGCGTCACGCCGGGCGAGCTGCTGTTGCCGGTGCACGAGCGCGGTCGCCTGGTGAGCGCTCATGTCCCGATTGCCTTCGGATGCAGCTGGGTATGCAGCTTCTGTATCGTTCCCTCGCGCCGTGGACCCGAGCGCAGCCGACCAGCGGCCGAGGTCGTCGCTCACGTGGAGAGCCTTGTTGCACAGGGAATCCGCGAGGTGACGCTGTTGGGTCAGATCGTTGACCGCTACGGGTACGATTGGGGAGAGCAGGACGCCCTACCGCGGCTCCTGGAGAGGCTCAACGCCGTCGACGGCCTGGAGCGGATACGCTTCCTCACAAGTCACCCCAGCTTCGTGACGGGCGAGTTGCTGGACGCGGTGGCGCACCTGCCCAAGGTCATGGAGCACATCGAAGTGCCAGTCCAATCTGGGCACGACGCGGTGCTGGAGCGAATGAAGAGGGGGTACACTGCGGACTCCTATCGACGCCTGGTCGAGCAGATACGATACCGCATCCCAAATGTGGCCATTCACACCGATGTTATCGTGGGATTCTGTGGCGAGAGGGAGCAGGAGTTCCAGGCAACGTTCGATCTGTTGGCCGAGCTCAGGCTCGACAAGGCGCACATCGCCAAGTTCTCCCCACGCCCGGGCACCGTGGCGGCCCTTCGGTTCGCCGACGATGTACCGGTCGAAGAGAAGGAGCGACGGCGGAAGGCACTCGACGAGCTTCAAACATCCATTTGCACCGAGATCGCTGGGCGGCACCTTGGCCACGACGTGGCCGTGTTGGTGGAAGGGCGGGACAAGAACCGCTGGCGGGGCCGCACGCGCACCAATAAGCTCGTCTACTTCGCCGCTGAGGGCAATCTAGCCGGACAGATCGTCGATGTCGAGATCACCTGGGCCGGTCCGTGGTCGATGATCGGCCGCCCCCGTCGGCGCTCACCGTATTGACGAGCTTCCGGGCGTCGGGTACACTTCGGCCAGAGGTTGGGCACCTTTACAACCAGATTCGGGTCCGCCACGGCTCCGACCCCTGGTTTAGGAGGCGATTGGAGCAATGGCACAACAACTTGAGGTTGGTCTGTTTGTCGATTTCGAGAACATACGCTACGGGATGTTGAACAACTTCGGCCACGAGCCAGATCCCCAGCTCCTGATGGAAAAGGCCCGCAAGTACGGGCCCGTCGCTGTAGCCTACGCTTACGCCGACTTCACTCAGCACCCGTCGATCTACCGTCGGAAACTCGAGGTGGCCGGCATCACGCCACGCGATGTCCCGCGCCGTAGCCCAGACGTAACCCACAAGTCCAGCGCGGACATGGCCATGTTGATGGACATCATCGACTGTCTCCTCGATCGACCTTATGTCAACACCCTTGTTCTGATGACTGGCGATTCCGACTTCATCCGCGTCACTGCCCGGGCACGGAATCGGTTCGGCAAGCAGGTCGTGATCTGCGGCGTACCTGGCAGCGTGTCGCACGACCTGGTCGAGAGCGCGGATCTGTACGACCCGTTGAGCACGGAGCTTGCAGCCCTCGCACGGCCGGCACCAGCAACGGTCCCGACTACCGAGGGGGACGACGAGACGCGCCTCATGCAGCTGATCCTATGGCTGAACGAGCACCGACCCTACATGACGTTCGGGTTTATCCGCTCCCACGCGCTATCGCCGCACCACGCTCTGGGCGTGACCGAGGAGCGCGTGACCGAGCTTCTGACGAGCTTCAAGGAGCGCGAGATCCTGGTCGAAGGCCATCTGACCGCTGAGGACGGGCGCACGTTGCGCACGTTAGAGCTCAACGACACGCACCCGCTCGTGGTCGCCACCGGCCAACTGGGAATACCACCGTTTCAGGATCGGCTCCAGAACGAGACGCGGCCTTCACGCGATTCAACAACTGCGGACCTCAACAACGAGCCGGCGGCGGATCGGTAGGAAAAGAGCGGCCAAATCCTGACGGACCGCACCGTGGAACCGGTGCGGTCCTCCTTACTTGAAGTGGGATCACGCATTGGCGAGCGCGACCGGCGCCGACTCGTGGTCCGGTCCGGAAGCTCAAGCTCACGAGCGCATCATCCGCCGGCGCACTGCCCTTCTAATGCACAGCCTCACTCGCGCCCTTTCCAACCGCGGCGAGCATGGCCTCAACACTGGTCAGCCGGCTTCGCGGCCTTCCCTCGGAGCGACCGGCCTCCACCTCGATTGCGTCCAGCCGCTTCCAATCCTCATACGTCACATAGCGGGTGCGGCGCCCCTCCAAGAGGGCGACGATATCGCCCGTCGCCGGCTCGGACAACTCGCCCCGCCCATGGGCGGCCAACAAACTCGCGACCGTTTCGATCGCATCGGGCTTGTTGGTGCCGATCACGCCGGACGGTCCGCGCTTGGCCCAACCGGCGACGAATAGACCGCGAGCCGGCTGCCCCTCCTCGCAAGAAAGGACCTGACCGGCTTCGTGCGGAATGACCGACCGATCCGGGTTGAAGGGGACGCCTGGAACCGGAGCGACCTTGTAACCAATGCTGCGGAAAATCACACCACAGCCCATGACTTCGGTCGCCCCAGTGGGCACCACGCCCAGGTATCCGTTCTTCTTCTCTTCGAGCAGGTTGCGCTGGAACCTCACGGCTGTGACGCGGCTCGGGCCAGTCACCTCGATCGGCGACAGATAGAAACGCAAGCGCACGCAGCGCCTGCCAGGCCGCGGCGCCCGGAGGGCCTCATGTTCCATGATCTCGAGGTTTCGCCGTGTCTGTCTGGTCACATCCCCACGATCGAGCACCGCCTGGCTGACGGGATCGAGTTCAAGGTCGCTCGCGGAAACGACCAGATCCACGTTCGCCATCTTGGTGAGCTCGAGCAGTTCCGACGGCGTGGTCTTGGCCTGGAGCGGGCCCCTGCGGGCCACCACGGCCACCTCCTGGATCCGGCCGCCGGCCAGAACCTCGAGGGCGAGATCGCTGACGTCCGTCACCGCCATTTCCTCGCGGGTGCGCATGAGCATCCGCGCCACGTCAACGGCAACGTTACCGACGCCCACGACAATACCCTTCTCGGCTGTTAGTTCGAACTGGGTGGTAGCGAAGTCAGGATGGCCGTTGTACCAGGCCACGAACTCCCGTGCAGCGTACACCTGCGGCAGATCTTCGCCCGGGATGCCCAGCACTCGATCGGTTTGGGCCCCGAAGGACAGAACCACCGCGTCGTAGTGCTCACGGAGCTCGTCGATGGATATGTCCTCCCCCAGCTCCACATTGCCGAAGAACCGGAATCGGTCGCCTGCCGCCTCCACCCTACGGCTGAAGAACGCGGTGACCTTGCGGATCTTGCCGTGGTCGGGCGCCACACCGTACCGCACCAGCCCGAACGGCGCCGGCAGGCGATCGAACATGTCGACGCACGCTCGGGGTGACTCCTGATCGAGCAGATCCAGAGCGGCATAGAACCCGGCAGGACCCGCCCCGACAATGGCGACGCGCAGGTCTGGGATCGCTGAGGCTTCGCGTTGGGACGCAGTTTCGGAAGACATCCAGTGTCTCCTTTTACGCGTAATGAGTCCGAAGTGGAGTGCCTGGAGGGCTACAGCGACACAGGTGGCGTCGGCGGTCCTTCATGAGCCGACTGCCGGGCGCTCCGATCTGCCCGACCGACCAGTGCCCTGGCGCCGGCTTTCAGCCCCACCCACGAGCTGGCAATGCGAATCTGCGGCGTGATCACGGCGTGGAGCGTCTGCCGGGCGGCCACATCAGCCTCGCGGACGTAGCGCCCGGCCTCCCGCACGAGCCGCACCAGCTCGGGGCGTACTACCGCGAGCCCGCGCCAGAGCATGAACAGCACAACGGCTGACACAGCCAAGAGCAAGAAGGCGACCAGCAGGAGGAAGCTTCCCGCGAGGTTGGCCAAGAGTATTCGGGTGGATGTGTCCATAGACGGTACGCCCTGGGCGAGTCCTGGCATTATATCGGGCCATCCGACGCGTGGCAAGAATCCGACCTACAGGAGCTCGATCCGGTAGTCAGCCAGGTTGGCATCCAAGCGCTCGTTCTCGATTACACTCACGACCTTCTCAAGCATGGCGTGCGCGTGGGCACCATCCGTGGACACACAGGCCACGCCGAGCGTGGCAGTGCCCCATGCGTCGTGGGAATCCACTTCGGCGATCGCGACGTTGAAGCGCGTATGGATACGCTTCGTGACGCTCTTCACTAGACGCCGCTTGTCCTTCAGGGATGAAGCAGCGTGTAGGTGCAGCGTCACGGTGGCCAGCCCGACAACCATCTCGTGCCCCCGAAACCACCCAGCGTGAACGGTCAGTCAATGGCCCATATTGTACCCCACCCCGGGCACCAAGTATCATTCACCATTCATGCGCACTCTTGTCGCCGCCATCAGTACGTCGCTCGTCCTGGCCGTGAGCCCGCCGGGCGCTCACCGGCACCAGCAGGAATCGAGCGAAACCGCCGGCGCGAAGAGAACGATTGACCTGGCGGTCGGCGGATCTGCGGCGGCAATCTTCGGCGCACCCGACAAGGACCAGCTGGGCAACGATCTCAAGACGGGCGACCTGAACGGTGACGGGCTGGCCGACCTGGCCGTCGGCGCTCACTGGGGAAGCCCCACCGGGCGCAACATCGTCGGGCGCAGTTACGTCCTTTTCGGGCGGGCGGTGTGGCCCGCCACGCTCGACCTGGCCGTCAGGGGCTCACGTGACTGGTCATTTACCGGACCCGGGCGAGAGTCGCGCTTGGGGGTGTCGGTGGCAACCGGTGATCTCAGCGGAGACGGCACGGACGACCTGATCCTGGGTTCGCTGTTGGCAGATCCGCCGCACCCTTCAGAGCCGGGCCGGGAGCTGACGAATGCGGGCGTCGTGTACGCCATGTTCGGCGGACCCGAAGTCGGTGGCCCCGTCGACTTCCTGGACAGCACGGGCGACGCACGTTTTGTGGGCGGGAGCGACCAACACGGTTCCGACCAGCTCGGGACAGCGTTGACGTTGGGAGATTTCAACGGCGATGGGCATCAAGACCTGGCAGCGGCCGCCATTCTGCGCGAGGGCTTCACTGGGGCGGTCTTCGTGTGGTGGGGTCCCGTGGCAAAGAAGGGAGTTCACCACTTGCAGCTCGACGCAGCGGACTGGACGCTGCTCGGTGCTGCTCAACGCAGCTACTTCGGGTCGGGACTGGCGACCGGTGATCTCAACGATGACGGGATCGATGACCTCGCCGTGACCGCCTTCTCGGGTGGCCCATCCGCCCCGGATGGATCGGGCGTCGTGTATGTGTTCTACGGCGGACCGGGCGTCGGCGGCACGATCGATCTGGCCACTGACTCCGCCTCCGCCACCGTTTTCGGCGAGAGCGGCTCGATGCTGGGCGGGGCGTTGTCTACGGGTGCGTGCAGCTGCCGCGGGCAGGTACTGGCCCTGGAGGACATGACAGGCGACGGCATCACCGACGTGGTCGTCGGTGCGCCCTTGGAGAACACGCGCTTGGGCGGGGTCTACATCATACCGGGACCGCTCGGGCCCGGCGCCGCTTCGTTGCCCGTGCAGTCCCACTGGCACTTGCGCGGCGTGCAGCCTGAAGGTCGCCTGGGCTGGTCCGTTGCCACGGGCCACCTCGATGGTGACGGCAACATGGACCTTGTCGCCGCCGCTCCGTGGGCGGCGGCTGCGGGTCGTGAACAGGGCGGCGTGGCCTACGGGTTCCGCGGCCCATTTCCACACCAGGGCGAGTTGGCGCTGGACGAGGGCATCGCTCCGTTGCTGGTCAACGGCCCGCAACCACATTCCGGCTCAGGTGGAATGTCCATTGCCCTCGCCGACACCGACGGGGACGGCCTGGAGGACCTCCATTTGGGGTTCCCGGACGCCGCCCCGTTGAACCGGCGCTCGGTCGGCACGGTCTACATCGTTGCCGGTCCGCTGCTGGACACGCTGGCTACCCCGACGCCCACAGCCACCACCACCCGCACGTCGACGGCGACGAGCCCGCCCACGTCCACCGCAACACATACACCCAGCGCAACGCCGACACCCACGCCGAGCCCCACAGCATCGTGGACCGCCACGGCGACCCGACCGCCGACATCAACCCCCCGACCCCCGGGCACACGGATCTTCCTCCCGCTGGTGTCACGCATGCACTGAGGGAAGGCGCGCAGCGCTCTAATGGCGCCGGGCGCAAAGTGACACGCCGGTTCCGCTGTCACCACTAGCCGTCCGTCAGCTGCCCCCCGCGTGTTATACTGCTTGAAGCAGATCAGCCGTCTCAGACATGCCCGAGCGGAACGGGGCACGTGCACCGCCTGAGGGAGGGAAGCCATGCTACCTGGAAGAGAGCCGCGGGCCCATCGTCCGTTCGAGACCTCCAGTCGCCACGCCCAGATCTCGCTCTTGCTGGCAACCGGTCTGCTCGTCTTCGCAGCCGGTGTGGCGCTCGCCAACGCAACCGCAGGCGCACAAGAATCCCACGCCGCCGGACAGGCCGCGCCCGACCCCAACGCCCCGGCCCAGGTTCCAGGGCTCTCCGAGCATACGGGTCGGGTGCTCGTACCGGTCCTCGACATCGTTGCGCAGCGAACCAGCTGCGATTCGTGGATCGCGGTCCACTCAATCAACCGGCTCCGATCAGTGCTATCGCCCTGATGCTGAAGTATTCGGATGCGGCTCGGTCGGAGGCCGAGGAAGCCATCGCCTACAACCTCCTATCTGAGCCGCAGGCGTTCGACTGGCCCACCGGAAGTGGTGGCGGCGGCACCGAGAGCGGCATCGGGGTGCTGGCGGTGCCGGGCCTGGTGAGGAACGCGTCGGAGTCCGGCGTCGCGAGTGAGCTGGCCGTGGCCAACCTGGTGGCAGCACCGGGTTGGACGGATGTCGCGGTGTGGATCTACGACCGGAACGGCTTGGTGGACGTCGCCTGCCGGCGCTTGGCCGCCTCCGAGGTCGAGTACATCGACCTCCGCCAGTCGCCGCAGTTGACAACGGGTTTCTTGGGGAGTGCGATCGTGTCGGCTCTCGCCTGGGAGCACCCGGTGAGGGAGGGAGGTGCGGGTCAGGGCCGGAACCTCGTCGGAATCGGGGCAGCCGTGGTGTCGCGCCGCGGTGCCGGAATCGGCCTGGAAGCACCCGGCGATGAGGTTGGCGTTGCGTTGGCTGTTCCGCTCCGTCACCTGCCGGAGTCCGCGGAGCGACCGGCGGGCGATCCGTGCGAAGCTCCGCGGCGGTGGAGGATCTACCTGCCGGCTCTCCCGACGCGGTAACGGGCTTGCCCTGCCAGCGTTTTTTCACCGGCACCAGCGGTCAAACCGCCGTTTCGCCTTTCGGCGTCCCTCCGCTATCCTTACGCGCCGAACCCTTGTTCTAATCCGACAGGTCCTTTCAGGCCTCCGTCCCAGGGGACTCCATCCATGCCGGACTTCCAACTCGTGAGCCCGTTCGAACCGGCCGGCGATCAACCCGAGGCCATCGCCAAGCTCATCGAGGGCCTCGAGAGCGGCATGAAGCACCAGACGCTGCTCGGTGCGACGGGCACCGGCAAGACCTATGTGATGAGCAAGCTGATCGCCGAGTTGAACTGCCCGACGATCGTGATGGTCCACAACAAGACCCTGGCGGCTCAGCTGTACAGCGAATTCCGGGAGTTCTTCCCCCACAACGCGGTCGAGTACTTCGTGTCGTACTACGATTACTACCAGCCTGAGGCCTACGTACCCAAGAATGACCTATATATAGAGAAGGACGCCTCGATCAACGACGAGATCGATCGGCTGCGCCTCGCCGCCACCAGTGCGCTATTCACGCGGAGGGACGTCATCATCGTCGCTAGCGTGAGCTGCATCTACGGCCTGGGATCGCCCGAGGACTATGGGCGCGTGGCCATCAACCTCAACGTCGGCGAGCGGCGCGACCGGACCAAGCTACTGCGTCACCTCGTGGAGATCCAGTACGATCGAAACGACTACGACCTTCGACGGGGCACGTTCCGGGTGCGCGGGGATACGCTGGAGGTCCAGCCGGCGTACGAGGAGTGTGCCTACCGCGTCGAGCTGTTCGGCGATGAGGTGGACCGGATCACCCGCGTGGACCCCTTGACCGGTGAGGTGCTGACGACTCTGACCTCACTCGAGATCTTCCCGGCCCGTCACTTCATGACACCACAGGAGAAGCTCGGACAAGCGACTGTGGCGATCGAGGAGGAGCTGGAGGAGCGTCTCGCGGAGCTGAGGGAGGCCGAGAAGCTCCTGGAGGCCCAGCGCCTGGACCAGCGCACGCGCTACGACCTGGAGATGCTGCGCGAGGTCGGCTACTGCAACGGTATCGAGAACTACTCCCGGCCCCTGTCCGGACGCGACGCGGGCGAGCCGCCGTGGGTCCTGTTGGACTACTTCCCGGACGATTACCTGATGATCGTCGATGAGAGCCATATCACGTTGCCCCAGATCCGCGGCATGTACCACGGGGACCGCGCGCGCAAGGAGACCCTGGTCGAATACGGTTTCCGCCTCCCGTCGGCGATAGACAACCGTCCCCTGACCTTCAAGGAGTGGGAGGACCACATCTTCCGGGTGATCTACACCTCAGCCACGCCCGGCCCGTATGAGCTGTCACACTCTGAACAGGTGGTCGAGCAGGTCATCAGGCCGACGGGCCTCGTGGATCCGGAGATCAAACTCCGCCCGACAGCCGGCCAGGTCGATGACCTCGTGGCCCGGATCCGCGAGCGAATAGAATCCGGTCAGCGTGTCCTGGTCACGACCCTCACCAAGCGGATGGCCGAGGACCTCTCTGAATACCTCATGGAGTTGGGCATCAAGGTCCATTACCTGCACAGCGAAGTCGAGACCTTGGAGCGGGTGGAAATCCTCCGCTCCCTCCGTTGCGGGGTCTTCGACGTAGTGGTGGGCATCAACCTGTTGCGCGAGGGGCTGGACCTACCGGAAGTAAGCCTCGTAGCCATCTTGGATGCCGATAAACAAGGCTTCCTCCGCAGCGCGCCGGCTCTCATCCAGACGATGGGTCGCGCGGCACGGCACGTGGACGGTACGGTCGTCATGTACGCCGACAAGGTGACCGACGCCATGCAGGCGGCAATCGATGAGACGAACCGTCGGCGGGCCAAGCAAGCCGCCTACAACGAGGCTCACGGCATCACGCCTCAGTCCATTGTCAAGGCGGTGCACGACTTGACCGAGAGGGTGAAGCAGGTTGTCGAGGAGCCGGCCGGCTACGAAATCCAAGCCGGCACCATTCCCAAGCATGAGCTGGCGCAGCTGATCGACGATCTCGAGAAGGAGATGAACCGGGCCGCGGCAGAGCTGGAGTTCGAACGAGCGGCCGTGCTCCGGGACCAGATCAGCGAGCTCAGGACCACCATGCGTCTCATGGACGATCGGCCCGAGTGGGAGCAGCTCAGGGAGCCTGCGACGAGCCCCTGATGCGGCCCCCGGTCTTGACAGCACCCGCCGCTCCATCCTAGAATGCCGCCGCTCGCGCTCGCAGGGGAGGCTGCAACAGCATGACTCAACAGCAAGCATCCGAACAAACCTCGCCAGGGCTACTCAGCGCCCTATACTCGCTGGCGGCCTGGGTCGGGCTGCTCGTGCTGACCGGCATTCTCGTCTGGCTCGTCTGGACACTCTTATCCAGGACCGACGCCGGCACGGCCGACAGCCAGGCGATGGCCCTCGCGCGGGCCCAGCTGCCGACGCTTGTCGCCTCCCTGCCCTCGCCGACGCCGGGCTGCCGGCCAGTCGACCTCCCGATCGCGTGTGGAGGTTGCCACACGATAGACGGTACTTCGGCGGCCGGCGTTACCGGTCCCGACCTCACGCACATCGCGTCGGTGGCCACTCAGCGCATCAACGACCCGGCCTATGTCGGCGCCGCGAAGAGCGCCGCGGACTACATTCGGGAGAGCATCCTTCAGCCGAGCGCGTTCGTGGTCCCGGGAGAGGGCTACGGCAGGCCAGAAGGTACGAGCTTGATGCCCGTCAGCGCGGGTGAAAGCCTGCAGGCACCGGAGCTTGACCGGCTCGTGGCGGACCTCGCCTGCCTGCAATAGGTGCACAAACCACGATCGGCGACACGGTCCGTTGTTCAGCTCAATGAGATAAGCTCGGACGGGGGCGAGGCGCTGCCTCACCCCCGCCGTATTTGTCAGCTAAGGGCGTGTCCACAAATAAGACCGCGCAACCGAGGG
>CAYYVH010000116.1:0-10970 GCA_964475075.1 uncultured Anaerolineales bacterium
GCCGCCGGCCCGCGGCGAGGCGCCGGGCCGACGGTCCGACTTCCGCACGCGCTCAGCACCAGCTGGCCGACGGTCGCCACGCCGGCGGCCCTGATGAGTTCTCGCCGTGACAGGTAGACGCTCTCTGGTGTGATCTCGGACGGGTCGATCTTGCCCATCATAGCCTCCCATTCTTCCGTTCGACTATGACGAGCCGCGTGCTCGTGGACTTACGGCGCATGCCGGACGGTGTCTACCCGTGCCGGTGATCGATCAGGTCAGAAGAGGGAAAACACCCTGTGCCAAACGATTGTGCCTCCGAAGCCCGGCTGCCAGGCCGGGCTTCGGAGGCAGAAGCAGCTCAGTAGCTCCGTCAGTTACCGACAGGCCACCGCTGCAATGAAACGGCCGTGCAAGAAGCCACAGCTTCAGGCAGCCTACTGCTCAATCAGCCCCTGAATGTAGGCAATCAGCGCGTCCATTTCGGCATCCGAGAACTGTCCCGTGAAGCTCGGCATGCTCAACGGTGCCCCGCTCGCATCGGCGGCTTTCTCCGGTGTGGAACCGTTCAGGATCATCTCCTTGATCTCATCCACCGTTCCGAACTCCTCGGCAAACTCGGCCGAGTTCAGCGCCGGGATCGTGCCCTCGGCCGCATTCGCGTCGGCCACCCCGCCGCTCCCCGCCGGCCCGTGACAGAACATGCACTTGCTGGCGAATGCAGCCGCCGGGTCAAATCCGGCCGCCGCCGGCTGCTCCTCCTCTTCTTCCGTCACCGGCGCCTGGGCGCCCGCTTCCAGGTTGAAGTAATCTGCCGGCACACTGGGCGGCATCTGGTACCGCACGTACGGGTGCCCCGTTGCCTGGTGGCAGGCGTTGCAGCCCTCGATGGCCGCTTCGTAACTCGACTCGAATGCGGCCTTGTCTTGCGCCTTCACCGCATCGATCACCGGCTCCAGAGACGTCTGCTCGAAGTTCTTCAGCAGGTCCGCCTTCCCGGGACGGGTAACCTCGCCCACCTCCTGGATTTCGGTCGCCTCCTTCAACTGGTACTCCGCCATCCCCCAGTTGCCGGCTTCAGCCGCGTACCACGCCAGCGCATAGCGGTAGCCGTACTCCTGCATCACCGTCCCCAGGCCAGGTTGAATGGCCCACAGCGCCAGGCTCCGGTCCACCGTGTTCAGCCGGTCCTCGATCAGCTTTTGGGCGTCTTCCAACGTCGGACTGCCGCTCGGATAGCTGGCCGCCGCCGGCGCTGCCGGGTGCTCTTCCTCTGCCGCCTCGGACTCGCTAGCTGCCAGGTCTAGGAACGGCTCCGGCGATGTCGGTGGCTCCTGGAAGCGCACGTAAGGATGCCCGGTCCCCTCGTGACAGGCGTTGCACCCATCTAACGCCTTGCTGTAGTCAGCATCGAAGCTTCCCTTGTCCTGGGCCACGATGTCTTCCGCCAGCGGGTCCAGGTAGCTGTGCTCGAAGTTCTTCAGCAATTCGGCCTTGCCAGGGCGGGTTACCTCTCCCACCTCCTGGATTTCGGTGGCCTCTTTCAACTGGTACTGCGCCATCCCCCAGTCTCCGGCGTCCACCGCGTGCCTGAGCAGCGCCATCCGCTGGCCATACTCCATCATGACCGTTCCCAGCCCCGGCTGGATGTTCCACAGCGCCAGGTTCCGATCACTCGTGTTGAAGGCGTTGTCCACCATCTCGGTAAGCTCGGCCCACGTCAGCGCTGTGTCCGGTGCCGGCTCCACGGCCGCCGCTGCGTGCTCCTCCTCCGGTGCCGCCGGCTCACTCGCCGCGAACTGCAGGAAGTCCTCGGGCGAGTTGGCTGGCGCCTGCACCACAACGTACGGGTGGTCCGTCGCCTGATGGCAAGCGTTGCAGCCATCCAGCGCCTGGGCAAAGTCATCATCGAAAGCCGCCTCGTCCTTGTCCTGGATGTCCTGCGCCAATGCATCCAGGTAGCTGTGCTCGAAGTTCGTCAGCAGGTCGGCCTTCCCGGGGCGGGTCGTCTCTCCCACCTCCTGGATCTCTATGGCCTCCTTGAGTTGGTACTGGGCCATCCCCCAGTCGCCGGCCTGGGCTGCCTGGTGTGCCAGCGCCATGCGCCGGCCGTACTCGATCATGACCGTTCCCAGGCCAGGTTGGATGTTCCACAAAGCCTGGCTGCGATCGACCGCGTTGAACGCGTCGGCCAGCAGTTGCTGCACTTGGAGAGCTGTCACGCCACCGGGAGCTTGCACTGCCGTCGGTGCCGCTGATAGCGGGGTACTGGTGGTGGCCGGCGGTGGCGGCGTGGCTTCGCCCCCACAGGCGGCCAACAGCAGGCCAATACCCAGCAGCAGGATCAGCATTGTCCAGTTCATCATGCTCCCTCTTCCCATGCTTATTCCTCCTTCTTGCTTGCTGTAAGTAAGCTGCAGTTACCCTTCACTCTTGCGCCGGAGTAGCGACAATAGGCGGTACGCGAGCTTTTGTCAAGTCACTCACCCAGGCGCAGGGCGCCCAGGAGATTTCGGGTAGAAACTGCTCCCGGACCGTGAAGTCTCTCAGGAAGTCATGAGACGGTGCAGCCGAGGGCGGCGATGCGCCGGCAGTGGGGGGGCGATGCGACGAGGGCATAGCCACAGGATTGTACCCCACCAGCAGCGGCAGCCCTGCCGGATGCAACGGCGGCTGATCTGCGCGATCTCATGGCTTGAAAAGCCCTTACCGCGTCGATGCCGGCTCGCCTACCGTCCGACGAAAGGCAGCAATTCGCGGTCGCGTGGGGTGAAGGGGGGGATGCGCTTCAGGAGCACGACCCAGTCGCGCTCAGGCTCGGCTGGCGGGATGCCGATCCTGACGGCCCCCGGGCCCTGAGTGTTCAGCCACGGTCCGTCGCGGAGCGGGCCGCCGCCCCGGGGGTTGTACCAGCGCAGCACAAACCGTTCGGATGAATCGCCCAGGTCCAGGTTGGTCGGTTCGAAAACCTTGAGGTAGATGGCGTAGACCTCGCCCGGCTTGGCCAGGCAGAACGCGTCCTCGTTGTCTAATAGCTCGTTGCAGGGCGTCATCTCGTTGAACGGCAGATGTACCTGGAAGAAGGCCAGCGCCCGGCGAGTGTGGCCCCACATGTTGGCGCGCGAGCGCCAGTCCTCGCAGTCCAGGTCGTTGTGGTCGAAGTTGAGGCCGAAGAACCACTCGACACCCGCGCCGCCGCCCATCAGGTTGCCCCACAGCACCCGATGGCGGAAGCCGTCGTGATTGGGATCAATCGCGTCCGGCGGCAGGCCCGTCGCCGGCCGGCCGGTCTCGTCCACCATCACGACCCACGGGCGCCCAGCCGCGGCCGACCTCTTGCGCCAGCGCCGCGTGTTCTCGTTGACGTAGTTCGAGTTGTTTATCTGCAACGATGGGCCCTCGAAGGCGTCGAAGCCGAGCAGTGAGTCGTAGTGCGCGTCACGATCGGACGGGGACGTGTGCATTACGATGGGATGGTCGTACGGATCGAGGGCGCGGATGTAGCGTGCGAAGGCCTCGCGCTGGGCCTGGGTGTTGGAACTCTCCTCGCCCAGGTTCCAGATCAGCGCCAGGTGGTGAGAGAAGCGGGCGACCAGCTCGCGGTAGTACAGCCGGCGATCCGGACCCAGATCACCGCCGTTGAGCAGCTGGTCGTTCTCCTCCTCCTGCGTGACGACGTGGAGCATCAGGCCCCGCCGGTCCATGTGCTCGAAGACGATCTCCCACTGGTCCAGCTTGCTGACGTCGTAGCGATCGCGCCCGTCGTAGTCCGTCCAGGGATAGACCTCGCGCCCGTCGCCCTTGACGTTCATCGTCAGGAAGTAGACGCTGTTCATGCCCTCGCCTGCCAGGTAGTTGAGCGCGCCGATGATGCGCTTACCCATTCCGCCCCGCCACGTCGGGTCGCCGGCGCGCCAGTCGCCGAGGTGCGGGTCGTAGTGGTGCAGCCCGTCCGGCAGGTCGTTACCCATCCCCCCATGGTCGACCGTGTTGTCGAACTCGTAGTAAGCCAGGAAGTTCTCGGGGCTGTCGGCCCCGCCCTTGAGGAAGAACTCGCCCGTGCCGCCGAACTGGAGGTAGTGGCCCCCAACGTAGCGCAGCAGGCCCTTGCCCCGCAGGTCGCGCCCCGTCTTGTCCGTCGGCCCCACCGCGAACCGGCCGCCCGCGCCGTCGAACCCCGTCGGCGTGCCCGCGCCAGGCTCGTCGTCCACCGCCACATCCGGACCGGAGCGGAACGACGCCCGGTAGGACCACACCCCGACTGCGTCGGGCACGAAGTGCGCCCGCCAGATCCGCCCCGCCTCGGAGCCGCTCTCGGCCGCGCGACCGTCGGCGGCAAAGTAGCCCGGCACGGCGAAGCTCAGCCCGCTCGGCTCGTGGGTGAAGGTCACATCCAGCCGGTAGTCGCGGAAGGGATTCGGGTCGGCGTCCTCGCTCGTCGGCGGCCCTTCGAAAGAGACGGTGATCCGGTGCCACAGTTTCAACTCGCCACTGACACGGCGGTCAGGCGCGGCGGTGGCCGGCGCGGTGAGGGGGGCCGCGGTGGCGGTGCCCGCGCCGTCGCCGGTCGGTCGCGCGGTGGGTGGATCTGGCGTCGGGGCTGGCGAGTCGGCGGTCGCCATCGATGGCCGGGGCGATGCAGTCGCCGCTTCACGCATCTCGGTTACCGTGTCGACCGACCGTGTAGCGGCATCGGTCGGCTCCGTCCCACCGGGCGGATCGGTGCAGCCCCCCAGGGCGATGGGCAGGTAGAGCAAGGCGAGCGTGACGTACCGTAGGTCGCTCCTTTGCCGGGCCAAGTGGTCGCGCCTCATGCCGAAGTGTCGCGCCGGGCGGGGTTGCCTTGCGCGCCGGTCCAGAGTGGCCAGGTCAGGGTCACCGTTGTGCCGGCGCCCGGCGAGCTGGCGGCCTCGATCGCACCGCCATGGGCCTCGGTTAGCCTGCGAGCAATCGCCAGCCCGAGGCCGCTGCCGCCGGTGGACCGGCTGCGGGAGCGGTCCGCCCGGTAGAACCGCTCGAATACGTGCGGCATGTCTTCGGGGCGGATTCCCTCGCCCGTGTCGCTCAAGATGATGCGTGCCACCGAGGCCTCGTGGTGCGCCTCGACCTGGATGGTGCCCCCCGGGGGGGTGTGGCGCAGCGCGTTGGAGAGCAGGTTGCTGAGCACCTGGCGCAGCCGAACCGGGTCCGCGTCCAGGGGTGGCAATTCTTCCGGGATCTCGCTCGTGATGGCCACGCCGCCGGCCGCCGACTCCCTAGCGAATACCGCCAGGAGATTGGCGATCAACGCAGGCAATGCAACGGCAGAGCGTTCGAGATCCAGCCGGCCCGCGTCGGCCAGCGCCAGCATGCGCAAATCATCCACGAGGCGCGTGAGCTGCCGGGCCTGGCCGCTCAGCGGCTCGAGGTGTTCTGGTGTCGTGGGGAAGATGCCGTCGGTGAGCGCCTCAATCTGGGCCTGCATCACCGCCAGCGGCGTGCGGAGCTCATGGGCGATATCGGCCAGCATTGACCGGCGCAGCGTCTCCTGGCGGTCGAGGCTGTCGGCCATGAAGTTGAAGGCCTCGGCCACGCTGCGCACCTCGGCCGGGCCCGCGACCGGCGCGCGCGCGGTCAGGTCACCGTGCGCCACAGACGCCGCGGCTGAGGCCACCCGCCCGAGCGGTTGGCTGATCGTGCGTACGATCAGCAGCGACAGCCCGAAAGCCAGCACGGTCGCCACCAGTGCAGCGAGCCAAACGGCCCGGTTCACGCGCCCGACGACCTCCTCGACCCCCGGGTCCATCATGTGCGTCACCTCGCGGGCGTAGAGCACACCAACCTCGTCGCCGTCGACGACTATGGGCAGCGCCGACTCGAGCTGGCGGGGCGACAACCGGCCCTGCGGTGCGCCGGTGATGATCCCGCCGTCGGGTGCGGCCAGGATCAGCGAGCCGCCCATCATGTGCATGTGTGAGCCGGACTCGCCGAGCAGCGGCGCGGCATCCTCCCAGCCGCCCGTCATGGCGTAGCTCTCCGCCAGGCGATCGCGCAGGGTGGCGGCGTCCGTCATCTCCATCCGCCCGCCGTCGCTGAACGTCATCACGTGGCGGATCTCGCTGGACGTCGTGTGGGTGGCCAGCAGGACCGTCACGATGCCGACCACGATGATCACGGTGGCGAAGGCGAGCAGCAGTCGCCCGGCCAGCGTGCTCACGCCTCCTCCAGATCGGCGGCGAAGCGGTAGCCATGGTGGAGAACGGTTTGGACGAAGCGCGGGTCACGACTGCTGTCGCCCAGCTTGCGGCGCAGGTTCTTGATGTGCACGTCGATCGTACGCTCGTACGCCTCGTAGGCGTCGCCCGTTGCGGCTTCGAGCAGCTCCATGCGGCTGAAGGGGCGGCCGGGGGCTGCCATCAGCGTTGCCAGCAGGTCGAACTCGGTGGGGGTGAGGTCGAGCGGGGTGTCGCCCAGGTGTGCCAGGCGGAGTTCGAGGTCGAGCGTGAGCCCTCCACGCCGGAGCACGCGCGACGCCAGCCGCTCGGTGCGCTCCAGGCGGCGGAGCATGGCGCGCACCCGCGCCACTACTTCACGCGGGCTGAAGGGCTTGGTGATGTAGTCGTCCGCCCCGAGCTCCAGGCCGATGAGCTTGTCGCTCTCCTCCACGCGCGCCGTCAGCATGATGAGGGGAGCGGCCGCAACCCGGGGATCGCTGTCCTGGCGGATGGTGCGTGCCACGTCGATTCCGTCCATCTGCGGCAGGTTCAGGTCGAGGATTACGAGATCGGGTTTCTTCGTCCGGGCCAGTTGGAGCCCGCTCCGGCCGTCGGCAGCGGCGATCACCTCGAAGCCGGCATCGGCCAGGTAGCCGCGCAGCACGGCAACGATCTGTGGCTCGTCCTCGACGATCAGGATCTTCTGCGCCAAATGCGGTTTACCTTAAAGAACATGAAGCGAGACGTGGTGGGGGCAGGCCACCACGTCTCTTTTTATTTCTATCCTTCCTCGAGTCAGCTGTCACGAACCCCCGCGATCAACATATAGATTCGGGAGTTGCCCGCCGGTTCGGGGCGACCCATCGGGGCGCCCCTGCAGGGCGGCTGGACGCTGCCCCAACGGTGGCGGCTAATCCTGGCCCTCAGAGCGCTCCAGCGCCTCGTGCGCATCGGCCGGGCAGTCATGCTCTGCCATCCAATCCGCCCACGCTTCGGGGTCGACCGGCCCCTCGCCGTGCATGGCCTGCATCATGTGCCCCATCATGCCGGAATGGTCCATGTACTCCGAGCACTCCTCGTGCGCTTCCAGACACTCCTCGTGATCCTCAGCCGGGCAGCCGTGCTCTTCCATCCACGCGGCCCACTCTTCGGGGTTGAGTGATTCGTCACCGTGCATCAGCTGCACCATCTGCTCGGCTGTCTCGGCATCGCCCATCGCCTCCAAGCACTCCGCCGGCGTGCCTTCGCCGTGGTGCATGCCTTCGAACTGGCCGTGATCACCCATCATGCCGTGGTGGCCGTCGGAGTCTTTGTCGCCCCAGCCGCCCGTGAATCCCATCGGTTCGGCCGCCATGTGGACCAGGTCGCCCATCGTGCCCTGTGCGAGTGCGGCCCCCCCCGCGAGGAGCAGCCCGTAGGCCAGGAGCATGCCCAGTGCAATCAACCCCACGTTACGCAGCGCGTTCATCAACCTCTCCTTTCGTGACCGGCAATTGCCGGTCGATATGAGTCGTGTGCTCTGGGTCCAATGATACGCTACGCGTATGAAGGCGGCGTGAAGACTGGATGTAGCCCGGATGTGGCTCCCGGCAGGACGATTGCGCTTCCGGCGATTCCCGGTGGCTCCTCTGGAAAAGGTAGCCGCGGCAATTATGCAGTAAGGTGGGGTGGGCGCCAACATCGGGTTGCGGCGACGGGGGCGTGCGGCTACACTGCTGTTCGTGGCAGACATCTCGCCCGCCCGCGGCAGCATTCTCGAAGGCCCGTTCTGGCCCGAGCCGGTGCGCGTGCTTGCCGTGGAGCGGAAGGGCAAGCGCATCCACCTCAAGGCGGTCGGCACCCGAACGGACAGATACTATCCGGTCGTGCTCGATGACACCGAGTTCGCGGCCAAGGTGCGGGTGCGGCCCGATCGGACAACCCCAACCTTCTCCGCGCCGGCACTGCCGTTCCGCCTCGCGATCGAGGCCGAGCGCGTCAGGCCGGAGTTCTAGCTGTACGTTGTCGTCAACTGCAAGACGAAGCCCGAGCTGTACGTGATCCACGACCCGGCGTCCCGCATCCAGCGGTCTATGCCTGACACGTTTGGCAATCGGAGGGACGAGGATGGCCGCGACCACGACCAGGATACCGGCGGTAGTCGTTCAAGGCCTGGCAGCGAGCGCGAGCTCTGGTCGCATCGCGCTGGTTGTCGCGCTGGTTGTCGCGGGTGCCGCCATCACACAGTCGTGCAACGTGTCGCCGACGCCCGGTTCCGACTCCGACGCGACCACGACCGTGGGTCGACCGGTACGTGTCGAGGCGACATCTGAGCCCACCGAGACGCCTCTTCCGACCCAGACCGCGACAGCCACACCGTGCGCCGCCGTCCAGCACCCGCTGGCCCGTGGCGCCATTCCGAGTGGCGCGATGGTCGCCTGGGGCGATTGCAGCGGCATATGGCTGTTGGAGGGTGAGCCGCCGTCGAGGCGACTCGGCGAGGTGGCTGCGCCAAGCTCCCTACGGGTCTCGCCGGATCGCCGCCATGCCGCCGTCGAGACCGAAACGGAGGACGGGAGGGTCGACCTGTATGTCGTGGCGCTGGACGGTGGCGGGCTGAGAAAGGTCGTCGACGGGACCGAACTTGCTGAGCGCGTTCCGGTGGCCGATGACATGCCCGAGGAGGCGGCCACCACGGTGAAGTACTTCGACTGGCTGCCTGACGGCTCCGGCCTCGCCTTCACCACATGGGAGGTGTACTTCCCTCCAGATGTGATGGGCACGTGGCGCTACCGCGACGACCTCTGGACAGTGCCCGTCGACGGGGGTGAGATGCACTCGGTCCTGCCCCCTGGAAAAGGGGGCCACTTCGCCTACTCGCCCGATGGTGAACGTGTCGCCCTGACGAGGCTTCGGAGCAAAACGAATCCGGCGGTGGCAACGGTGGCCGTCGCCAACGCCGATGGATCCGAGTATCGCGTGCTGCTCGAGCACTCCCCCGTCGGGAGCGAAACGGACTGGCTACCGTACGCACTGCCGCAGTGGACACCTGACGGAGAGCACCTGCTTATTGCCGTACCGGATCTGGCCCGCGAGCCCCCGGGTGTCGCAACGGGGGATGACTGGGCGTATTTCGACAGTCCAGTGCAGCTGCTCCGCCTCTCCCTCGACGGAAGCACCGAGCTGGTGGCACGAGCGAGCGGAGGGTCGATCCCGTGGGATCAGAACTACAATGGCTATTGGTCCCCCGACGGAAACATGGTGGCCTACCTGGCACCGCCGGAGGGGATAGACGACACACCGACCGCCGAAGCCTATCCGATGGCGCCTCCGGCTCTGTCGGCACCGGAGCCCGCGACGCTGGTCATCGCGCGCACTGACCTGTCGTTGTCCGTGTCGTACGACACGGTGACCTACACGCTGCGACAGTTCAACTGGTCGCCGGACGGACAACGCTTCGCGTACAGGGTGTGGGATTTCGAGGGTGCCGAGTGGCCCCTGAAGATGGGCCATTTGGGGCAACCGCCGCGAACGATTCCTTCGGCTGATGCGACATGGTCGGTGCACTGGCTGGACGGTAGCCTTCTACTCCTCGGTGGCGGGGAGCGAATCGACCTGCTGAGCATCGACGAGGACGGGCGGATTGCCGAGCGCGCGGTCGTGCTGAGCAACGTGGGCTCGATCACGATGGACGTGGCGGCAGCACCGTGAACGCCATCACGAAACCACCAACTCCTAAGAAACTGTCCCCTCTGGGAACCAGTTTCTACCCGAAATCTCCTGGGCGCCCTGCGCCTGGGTGAGTGACTTGACAGGGGTGATCCCATATCACAGAACTACGTAGCAGCGTATCAGAGCCTCAAGATCTTCCGGGATGCCGCGCTCGGCTTCATCCACGAGCAGCTCGAGTCCGCCTACGGCGACGACTGGCTGAAGCAGGGCGTCAAGGGTGCGATCGGCTCCGACCAGTTCGAGAAGGTGCAGGAGCAGTTCCAGTGCCGCTACAAATCCGGTGCCATCGTGGTCCGTCCGGGCGAGGCGGAGCACGAGGCCCTCGACGTGGCCCACTTCATCCCAATCGTCGCGCGCAACTGGAAGCAGGTCTTCGATGCCGCCATCGATGCGCCCCGTGGCCGCGTGGAGACCTGGCTCCAGGAGGTGGCCGAGCTGCGCAACACCGTCGCCCATCCGGAGACCGGTGACCTGCGGGCGCAGGACGTGACCAGGGGGCTGGACAGCGCGGAGCTGGGTCGAGGCGGTGCCGCCGGGCCTCGATGTCGACGTCGTCGGGGAGGGTGAGCGACCCGTGGGGGTCCGCGAACCCGGGGCAGCGGCTGCCCCCGGTCATCCCGTGCTAGAGACCGTCAGGGGAGCCGCCCCCGCGCACCGCTACCGGCGGCTCAGCATCGACACGGCGCTGCGGTGGGAGCACTGGCAGGACATCTACGACGAGGTGCTCGACCCGCTCGTCAAGGCGGGGGCGGACCTGGTTCTGCGGCTGAGGATCGTGGCGGAGTCCGGCGAGGGTGTCGACGCCAACATGGTGGATCTCCAGATCAGGGAGAGCTTGCAGCAACGTGGGTTGGACGCGGAAGTGGAGGCGGAGTGATCTCCGGGAGGGATGGCTAGCATGCACGTTCGTAAACCAGTACATGTCGGCGCGAGTTGTCTGCCGGTTCGGGGCGACCCACGGGTTCGGGGCGACCCACGGGTTCGGGGCGACCCACGGGTTCGGGGCGACCCACCGGGTAGGGGCGACCCACCGGGTAGGGGCGACCCACCGGGTCGCCCCTACGGGGCGGCTGGACATGGCCCCAC
>CAYYVH010000117.1:0-10961 GCA_964475075.1 uncultured Anaerolineales bacterium
AACTGGCTCGTCCGCGCGCGGTCTCGTGCACCGCCCGCCGCTGCACGAGCACCTGACTGTGGCGCTCCTCGACGATCCGAATGTTGGCGTAGGCGGCTCCGGCGTCGCGGGCGACGCCCAGGGCAAGGTCTGTGAATTCCTTCATGGCCGCTCCTCATGTCTGTGGTGAATGCGGCATCCGAACCGCAGGCCTCCGATGTTAGCAGCGTCCGCGTCCAGGCTCCAGCGCCAGTGTCGGCGCTGGAGTTCGCTGGCGCTCGATCCGTCATGGTGATAGACTGCCCCAGTGTCATCGAACACGTTCCGTGGAGGCCCGGCCGATGAACAAGATGCCGCCCGGCGTGATCACCATCGCCGATCGAATCCACACCCGAGCCGCTCTGGTCCGGGTACTCCTCGCCCTGTGCCCGGTGCTCGTCCTGGCAGTCGTGCCGCTTGGGTCCGGCTCGTGGCTCGCGCTAGGGTCGGTTCCCAGTTCCATCGAGGTAGACGGCCGTATCCTGATCGACGACTTCGAGGACGTGTCGGACTGGTCGGGACTGGACCTGGAAATGGACATCACCCACAACGGTGTGGCGTCCGGCAGGCGGCCGATGCGTGGCCCACTCGCTTCGAGGAGAAGTACTACCTGTCATCCTGGTCCCTGCCCCCCGAGGGCGGCCAGTGGGGCCTGTGGTACATCTGCCCCGACCACGGCGTGCGCCTGCGCTACGAGGGCCCGGACCGCCACGTCTGCCCGGTGGACGGCAAAGTCTATTCCGGCTGGCCGTACGAGCAGGTCGTCTCGCGGCGACCGGCAGTCTTCACCGCTTCGCCGCGGTCACATCACTGGGGATGGTGGCCGCCGACGCCGGTGAGGCAAGCCCTGATGCCGACCTGCTGCGCACGATGCTGGTCGGGGAGGACTACGTAATCGACCGCCTCCGCGTCCGCTCCCTAAACGGAGAGTCCCACGACATCGACTGGGTGTACCACAACATCGGCGAGTTGACGACGGACCTGCCCCTCACCGACTATGCCGAGCTTCCGGCGGGCAGCGGCTACCAGCATGTCACCGATGAGTCGGCGACGACTACGGACGACGACTGGCAAGCCCGTTTCGACCCCCAGCCGCCGACGGGCCAGGACTACGGCGGTGCGTGGGCCAACTAGAAGGGCATCGGGGCCGCTTTCACCCACAGCCAGGAAGAGGTCGCCAGTGGCCAGGGCTCGGGGGAACTGGCCTACGACTTCTCGGCCACCGCGGGCTATATCGTCTTCTCCACCGAGCGGCCCGACCCGATGGATGAGGCGCCGGATAAGCTGCGCCTGGCGATCCGGGGCGACAACTCCGGCCATGACCTGACCTTGCGCGTCTACGACAGCGCCGACGAGCGGTTCGTCCATCGCACCGGGCCCATCGACTGGACCGGCTGGCGCGTGATCACCGCCACTAACGTCACCTCCTGGTCCCACTACCTAGGCAACGATGACGGCGTGTTCGACCCACCGGTTGGGAGCGTGGCGGTGCAACTCAACCACAACGAAGGCGGTCCGCCCAGCGGCGCCCTCTTCGCGGACGACATCACGCTCGCCTACCCTGCGGCCGGCGAGACGGTGGTCGAGGATTTCGAGTACGAGCCGCGGGGCGTGCGCCTCTGGATGCTGGGCCAAACAGGCACGACGGTCGTCACCGCCAACGGGCTGGGGCCGGACCTGCTCCAGCCGGTGCCAATGGTGATGGCGCGCCGCAACGGCGATGAGACCACGTTCACTACGCTCCTGGAGCCGATCGGTGCGGCACCGGCCGTCACGACATTCGCCGCCCTCGAGACCGACGCCCCGGCGGCGGACGAGGCCGCAGCCATCGCAGTGACCAGCGACGGGGTCGCCGACGGCGCATCCGGCACACGGCGCGCGTTCGGGAACGCTGCGTGCGACGGCGTGCTCTGCCTCGTGCGGCGGGACAGCGAGGAGGCTACAGCTCCCACGGGTTGAACAGCTTGGCAGCGGAGTGCTCCATGTGCCTGGTGTTCCGAGTCACAACAGTGAGCCCTGATACGAGAGCCGTCGCCACGAGCAGACCGTCCAGCACGGGGATCCTCCTTCCGTCCTCTTCCGCCGTCGCGGAGATCTCACCCCAGCGAACCGCCGTTTCGTGGTCGATTGCCAGAACGCGGCCCTCGAATCGACGGCGCAAATCGTAATCAACCCAACTCTGGAGCTCGCGCCGCTTCGTGCTGTCGGGCAGCTTGCCGATTCCCTTCTGCAACTCACCGAACGTGATCACACTCAGGAAGAGCGACAGATCGTCCTGTTGCGCCAGCCACTCGGACACCCTCTTCAGGGGTCGCTTCCTCGTCAGCTCCGAGAGCACACACGTATCCAGCAAGTACCTCACAGCGTCACGTCCCGGCCGTAGCCCTCATCCCTAGCCAGATCCAACTCCACGCCGACAAGAGGGGACTGCCGCAAGAAGCCGACCAGGTCGCCCTTGCCCGCGCATAGAGCCCGGAAGTCGTCCGCGGACACCAGCACGGCCGTCTCCCTGCCCCGGCGCGTGATCGTCTGTGGCCCTTCGGTCAACGCACGGTCCACGACTTCGCTGAGCCGGTTCTTCGCGTCCTGCATCGCCCATCTCGCCTTCATGACGACCTCCGTCTTTCTATCCAGACTGTCTAGATTGATTATACCAGGGCGGGAAGATCAGGGCGAATGCGGCTCACCGCCGAGCACGCCGACGAGGCCGACATGGCCGCCGAAGAGGAGCTATCCCGCAAGCCGTTCCCGTTGGGCCGCGGGCTGCAGTGTCGAGACGAGAAGTGGCACCCGGACCCCAGGTGTCTTCGGCTCGTCCGTGGGCCCGAAAGTGGCCAGGTGAGCGGGTTCATCGTGACCGGACAGCCCGTGTTCGGCCGCAAACCCGAAGGAGGACGTTTCGTCGACTTCGAGCCGCCCAAGGGCGGCGATGTGCTGAACGTCACGGATCATCTGCATCGGACGTCCACGCCACTCCGCCGAATGCCCCGTGGCTGCACCTGCCCCGCAAGGCCATGACGCGCGCGCTCATGGGCTACGCGACCCCCACGGAGCTGTCTGTCATCCACGCAGGCTGCGAAGTACGATCGGACTGCCGCGCCGTCGTCGACGTGCTCTTCCCGGCCCGCAAGCCGCACGTGATCCACGAGGGCCTCGCCTTCGCAGAGCCCCCCGAATTCGGGCTCGTGCCGTAGCCATCGTCGCCCCTGCCGCACCTGCGGGGCGTTCCTTTTCCGCGCACCGCCACTGTGGTAGACTGCCACGCGTGGCCAGAAATGCGAACCGGGGTCCTTGGACGACTGTTGACTGAGATGGAGCTGGGAGCTGGGAGCTGGGGCCAGTGACCCAGCGCTTGTTCGACCTCGTGGGCGCTGGCTTCCTGCTCGTTCTAACCACGCCGCTGCTGCTGCTGGCCGCGCTGGCGCTACTGCTGGACTCGCCCGGACCCGTGCTGTTCCGCCAGACCCGAATCGGCCGGGGAGGGCACCCCTTCGAGATGCTCAAGTTTCGCTCGCTGGTTGCCGGCGCGGACCCGGTGGTGCATCGTCGGCACGTCCAGAAGTTGCTGACCGGTCGACGCCAGGGACAGTCATGGTCCAAGCTGGACCCGGATCCACGAGCCACCCGGGTCGGTCGCTTCCTGCGGTCCACCTCGATCGATGAGCTGCCGCAGCTCATCAATGTCCTACGGGGGGACATGAGCCTGGTCGGTCCCCGGCCGGCGCTGCCCTACGAGCTGGAGCAGTGGGAGCCGTGGCACTACCAGCGCCTGGCCGTGCCCCCCGGCATGACGGGGCTGTGGCAGGTGACGGCACATGGCGTGGTCGGCTTCGACGAGATGGTCCGCCTGGACCTGGATTACATCCGCCGCCGATCGCTCCAGCTGGACCTGGCCATCCTGCTGCGTACCCCGAGGGCTGTCGTGCAGCGCCCGCACCTGTCGTGAGCGACACCACCCGCAGCGTACCGTCGGGGCGACAAGCATCGGTCCGCACCGGGGCCCCGGTACGGGTGGGCGTCATCGGCTGTGGCTACTGGGGACCGAAGCTGGCGCGCAACTTCCACGAGCTACCTGCGGCGGAGCTGGTTGCCATCGCCGATCTGGACGCAACGCGCCGGTCCAATATGGCCGAGCGGTATCCGGCGGCCACGGTGCTCGCCAACCACAGTGACCTGCTGGCGCTGGAGCTGGACGCAGTGGCCATCGCCACCCCGGTCTCCTCCCATCATGACCTCGGCTTGGACGCGCTCACCGCCGGTAAGCACGTTCTCATCGAGAAGCCGCTCGCGGCATCGACGGCCGAAGCGGACGCATTGATCGCAGCCGCCGACGCAGCGAAGCGGACGCTGATGGTGGGTCACACCTTCGAGTACAACCCGGCCGTCGAGGAGCTGCGACGGCTGGTGCGTTCCGGTGACCTGGGACAGCTATACTATGTCAACGCCACGCGGGTGAATCTGGGCATCTTCCAGCCCGACATCAACGTCCTGTGGGACTTGGCCGCCCACGACCTGTCGATCCTGCTGTTCGTGCTCGGATCGATGCCCACGAGCGTACGGGCACACGGCGCGTCCTACGTCCAACGCGGAATCGAGGACGTTGCCTGGCTCACTCTCGATTTCCCCGGCGGGGTGACGGCTCACGTCCACACGAGTTGGCTCGACCCATGCAAGATTCGCCGTGTGACGGTCGTTGGCAACCGCAAGATGGTGGTCTACGACGACGTGGCGGCGCTCGACAAGCTCACGATCTACGATCGCGGCGTCGAGTGCCCGCCATACACCGACAGCTACGGCGAGTTCCAGCTCTCCTACCGCTACGGCGACGTGTACACGCCACGGCTCAACTGGATCGAGCCCTTGAAGCGCGAGTGCCACCATTTCCTTGATTGCGTGCGCACCAGCACGCGTCCGCGCAGCGATGGAGAGGTCGGCCGTAGGGTGGTGCGTATCCTGGAGACTGCGGACAATTCCCTCGATTCCGGCGGCCGGCCGGTCGAGGTGACCCCGTGAAGCCCGGTCCGCCGGTGGAAGTGGAGGTGGAAGTCGAGTTGGGACCCGGAGCCCATTTGGATCCGGACGTGATCCTGGGCTACCTGTCTGGCCGCAAGGCGGCGGGCACGACCCTCGTCATCGGTCCGGGCGCGAGACTGCGGAGCGGTACGGTGATCTACGCCGGCAGCCGAATCGGCGCCCGATTCGAGACCGGCCACCACGTCGTCGTGCGGGAGGAGAACGAGATCGGTGACGATGTCCAGATCTGGTCGAACAGCGTGATCGACTACGGCTGCCGAATCGGCCATCGGGTCAAAATCCACGCCGGGGTCTACGTGGCTCAGTTCAGCGTGCTGGAGGACGACGTCTTCCTGGCTCCCGGTGTCATCCTGGCCAACGACTTGTACCCCGGCCAAGAGTCGCAGCCGGAGCTCGTCGGACCGACCATTCGGCGGGGTGCCCAGATCGGGGTGAATTCTACCTTGGTGCCCGGAGTGGAGATCGGGGCGGGTGCGTTGGTGGGTGCGGGCAGCGTCGTGGTCCGGGACGTACCTGGTGGAATGGTAGTAGCCGGCAATCCGTCCCGGGTGCTTAGAAGGGTGGAAGACCTGCCAACCAGCCGCCCGGAATAGGGAACAGACTACAGCGGTTCGTCCCGGAAGACCTGCTGGGGCAGCGGCAAGAACTCCGGGAACTTCTGCAGCACCTGCGGCGGCGTGGGGAAGGTCACCCAATCGAATCCGCCGAGGTAGACCGTGATGCCGGTCTGGGTCACGTCGCCCTCCACGGCCTCGTCCAGGTTCGGCAACTTCAGCGTGACAAATCGTCGCCTGATCTCTTCAATCTCCGCCTCACCAAGCCCTACGGCAATGGCCTTGACGCGTTCAGCCTTGTCAGACTGAAGGCTCTCGAACGGAACATTCGGCCACTTGTAGAACAAACGCACACCTCCTCGCAGGCCGCCCCGGAGCGGGGACGGCTTGATCGGAAACATCACCGGCGCAGACGAGTCGCCGCTCAGGGAAGCCAATCTGGGCGGCGCGGAAGGAACACGATATCATTTAGGAGATTAGGGATTCCAAGGACAACGCGTAAGTTTAGGGCTGATCGGTGGAAACGGCAAACCCGAGCGGCAAGCCCATCCGCGCGGACGGCGACGTCGGACTGCGCGCGGCCGCGGCAGTGGCGCTCGTGCTCCTCTATGCATTGTGCCGGGGATTGTTTCTGGTGGCCACCGTGCCGCCGTGGCAGGGGCCCGACGAGCCGGGCCACGCCGAATACGCGCTCCTCCTGGCGCGCGGGCACGTGCCATCGCCCCACGGAGACGCTGCCCTGGAGCGCGCAATCCTCCGCTCGATGGCCACCCACGGCTTCTATCCGCTCGTGGGCACCGACCCCCCGACGACCGAGCCGAACACCTTCACCGATGTGCCGCGATTGGGCGGCGAACCCACGCAGCTGGCCAACGAGACACCTGTTGGGTATCTGCCATATGCGCTCGTCGCCGCCATCGCGCCGACGGCCGATCCCGCGGGCGTGCTGGGGCGGATGCGCCTCGCCTCCGTCGCGCTCGTTCTGGTTACCCTAGCAGCCACTGCGCTGGCGGCACGCGAGATCCTCGGCCCGCACCTCGCACTTTCCGCCACGGCACTGGCAGCCACCGTGCCGATGCTCGGCTTTGCCGGCGCCGTCGTCAACAACGACCTGCCCGCCGCGGCCCTCGGCAGCATCTGGTTTCTCGTCCTCGGTCGCGCTCTGCGGCGCGGCTTCGCGCACCGCCGCGCGGCGGCCCTCGTCCTGGTGGCGCTCCTGGCCGCGCTCGCCAAGCGTTCGGCACTGTTCCTCCTGCCGCTCCTGTTGCTGATGGCAGTCGTCTGGCTGTGGCAGCGACGGCCCACGGATAGGCTCTCCGAGCTGCGCTCGGTCCTGCCGCCGGTTCTTCCTTGGAGTCGACTCGCGGCGGTGGGTGGCGCGGCCCTCCTCGGCCTGGCAGTCGCGCTCTGGCCCGTGGACGACCGGGCTGCCGGCTGGCGCCGGGCGGGGCGAGAGTGGGGTGCCGAGCGCACGACGGAGGCGGCGCACTCGGGTGGCTGGGGGCTGCACCTGGAGGACGCTTCCACCACGGAATGGCAGTACGTCGAGCAGACCGTCCCGGTGAGCGGCGGCGACAACGTACGCTCCGGCATCTGGCTGAAGTCCACGGTGCCGGGCACTCGCGCCCAGCTGGTGGTCAACGACGACGGGGGCGTCTGGCTGGGCGCGACGGTGACGCTATCCCCGCAGTGGCAGCTGGTGGAGGTTGCCGGCCGGTTGTCGATGGCGGCAACGCGAGTACGGCTGGCGATCGTACCGGGGAACGGGACAGCGGCAGGGATGGGCGTGCTTGATGCCGACGATGCCACGTTGCTCGTAGACGACCGGGCTCGCCTGTCCAACGGCGGCGCGGAGGCCCCCCGACGCGCCGGCTCCGTCCTGGCTGCGGGAGCGGTCCGGTACACCGACGCCGGCCGGCTCATCGCCGCTGTTCCGGGTGGCTTTGCCGAACCCGAGTCCATGCTGCGCCGAGCCCGGCGAGGTCTGGCCTTCTCATTCAGCAGCCTATGGGGCGGCTTCGGCTGGCTCACCATCTGGCCCGGGTCGATCTACTACCTCATCGCGGCGGGAATTGCACTCTCTGCGACTCTGGCCGCCGCCCTCGCCCTGCTGGCACCGGACCGGTTGGCCCTCGATCAGGCCGGATCGGCCGGTCTGCGCATTTGCGCCCTGGCAGCGGTCCTGGCGGTCGCGACCGCTGTCGGAGGCTCCATGGCCGGCGCGCCGCCGGACCGCCTGCCGCAGGGCCGCTACCTCCTCCCCGCACTCGTGCCGCTAACCCTCCCCGCCGTCGCCCTAGCCCAGCGCCTGCGCCCGAAACTCGGCCCTCTCGCCCTGGCCGGGATCGCTCTTGGCCTTGACCTGGCCTCCGTTGTCCTCTACATTTGGCCCACCTACTCTGGACTTCCGTGACCACCGCCACGCACCCATTCCGTGACGACCGCTCCGGCGGCCAACCGCGACACCATTCGTACGGCTGACCTATCCCGGCCGCCGCGAAAGCGCATCGGCCTCCGAGCGAAGGAGCTGATAGCTTTTCCCGATGGACCCACGCCCACTCGTCCGACCCCAAGTCATCTTCGCGCCGTCCGAGCCGCGGCGTATCGACGTTTCGGTCGTGTTGCCCGCGTTCAACGAGGAGCTGGCAATCGGGGCCGATCTGGACGAGGTGCGCGCCATCATGGAGCAGACCAGCCACAGCTACGAGATCATCGTAGTAGACGACGGCTCCCAGGACGCTACGGCCGACCGGGTGCGCGAACGGCCGTGGGTGCAGCTGATCCAGCATGGCTACAACCGCGGCACCGGCGCCGCACGGACGACGGGCGTGCGCGCCGCCCGCGGCCGGATAATCGTCTTCACGGACGCGGACCGCACCTATCCCAACGACCGCATTCCCGACATGCTTACCATGGTCGACGAAGGTGCCGACATGGTCATTGGTGCCCGGCAGGTTGAAGCCGGCACCGTGCGGCTCCTGCGCGCACCGGCCAAGCACGTCATGCGCCGGCTGGCCGAGTTTATGACGGGCGCGCCCATTCCCGATCTGAACTCGGGCCTGCGCGCCCAGCGGCGCGACCTGACGATGCGCTTCCTGCCTCTGCTGCCGACGAGCCACTCCTGGGTGAGCACGATCACAATCGCGTTCCTCAGCGCCGGTTACGTCGTTCGCTGGCTGCCCATCGACTATTTCCCCCGCGTGGGGCGTTCGACGTTCCATCCGGTGAGGGACACCTACAACTACCTGGCGCTGGTCGTCCGCAGTGTTATGTACTTCAACCCGCTGAAGGTATTCCTGCCGTTGGCAGTCTTTATGATCGGTGCCGGGGCGGCCAAGTACGTCTTCTACGACATCCTCTGGCGGTTCGGCTACCGCCTTCACCTCCTGCCCGAGTACATCCCCTCCATGCCCGCTACCACGTTGGGGTTGATCATCATCGGACTCCAGGTGGCGGTGATCGGCCTGTTGGCCGACCTCATCGTACGCCGCACGCGTTTGTGACGCTCCGCGTCCTCTATTTCGGCACGTACGACCGCGGCGTGGGGCGCAATGCCGTCCTCCTCGAGGGCCTGCGTGCCGCCGGGGTGGACGTAGTCGAGTGCCACACCCGCCTGTGGCGCGACACGACCGACAAGCTGGCCTCGGCACGGCGTCCCGCGCGCACGGCCCATGCGACGGTCCGCCTGGCCGCCGCCTGGCGCCGGCTCCTCGCCTGCGACGCCCGAGCAGGGAGCTTCGACGTCGTGCTCGTCGGCGCCACGGCTCACCTGGATCTCCCGCTGGCCCGGCTCATGGCCCGCCGGCACGGCCGGTTGCTCGTTTTCGATCCGCTCGTCTCGATCTCCGAGACCATCCGCGACCGCGCCATTCTGCCGCCGCACTCGCTGCGCCTGGCCGCGTTGGCCCACCTGGAGCACGTGCTGTTCCGGTTGCCCGACCTGTGCCTCGCCGATACGAGCGCCCACGCCGACGCCTTCACCGCGGAGGTCGGGCTGGACCCGTCGCGGACCGTCGTGCTCCCGGCCGGCACGCCGCCGATCTACCGGCAGCTGGCCCAACCGTACTCACCCCTGCCCCACGCCGAAGCTGACCCGTTCCGGGTGGTCTACTTCGGTCAGTACATCCCCTTGCATGGTCTGGAGACCGTCCTGCGTGCAGCGGCCAAGCTGCGCGGGCGCGAGGACATCGCCTTTGAACTGGTCGGCAAGGGGCAGATGTTACCGGAGATCAAGGCCCTGGCAGGCCGGCTGTCGCTGCCAAACGTCCGCTTCCACGAGGTCTGGCTGTCACCGGAGCGACTGGCCGGCGAGCACGTTGCCCCGGCCGACTTGTGCTTGGGTATCTTCGGCGAGCAGCCCAAGGCCGGGCGCGTCGTACCCTACAAGGTCTACACGGCTCTCGCCTCCGGCCGGCCCGTGGTGACGGCTGACACACCGGCGGTGCGCGAGTTTCTGGCGCCCGGCGACGAGGTCTGGACCGTCCCGCCGGCAGACCCGGACGCCCTGGCGGCGGCGATCGCCCACCTGGCCGACCGTCCGAGTCTCCGGGGGCGTCTGGCACAGGCCGGCCAGGCGGCCTACGACGCGCGATTCACCCCGCCCGTATTGGGCGCCCAGCTGCGGGACGTGCTGGTGGAGCGGTTGGGGGGATCCGCGAATACGGTGCGTAGTCCGGTTTCGGGGAGCTGGGAGCTGGGTGGCCGATGCCGCGCCGCCAGCGTACGCGTAGCTGCGAGAGCGGCGCAAACGACTCCTGGCGCGGAAGGACGATACACCGGTCCGCGTCACGAGTGGCGAAACCGCCGGTTGGCTCGCGCTCTCCTGGAGGCGGCGCCGGAGGGCCCGGTGCTGGATGCCGGTTGTGGGTATGGGACAATGGTTAGGTTGCTGGTGGAAACCGGTCGGACGGTCTACGCCTTCGATCCGGATCCGGCGCGGGTTGAGGCCGCGCGGGCCCGTGTGCGGGCAGCCGGCGCGGCGGACCGAGTGCTGCTGGTTCGGGCGGACGCCACCGCCATTCCCATCTCCGACGGCACGATGTCCGGCGCCGTGGCCGGAGAGGTGCTGGAGCATATTGCGAACGACCGGGCGGCTGTCGCGGAGCTAGCGCGGGTGCTTGTACCCGACGGCGCGCTGGCGATCACGGTGCCCGCCGGCGCGGGGCGGGTCGGACGCGCGGACCGCGCGCAAGCAGCGCGTCGTGGCCTTGGAGGATGGGCGGACCGAAGTCGCCGAGGCTCAGAATCGTGTCGTTGGCTTCCATCAAACTCCGCGACGTGGGTGGCGCCGCGCTCAGAATGTTAGGAGGCATGCCGAAGTCGGATCCAAAAACGCGTGGGATGTGACGGAGAAAT
>CAYYVH010000118.1:0-10953 GCA_964475075.1 uncultured Anaerolineales bacterium
AGAAGCTGGCCGCGGATCCAACCTGCGCTGACCAGGCAGGTGACCACCGGCGGGCGGCTGCCGCACGGGTTCTGTATGGTCTCGGAGCCGTTGAACTGGCCCTCAAAGTGGCTGCCGTCCGTACTCACGTACAGTGTGCTGTACCAAAAGCGCTCCAGGTCGAAGCCACCGCTCTCGGTACCCTCGAGCGTGAGGTAGCCGCCGCCGCCGGGGGCTCCGTCGATCGTTCCCCGCAGGCCCCGGTCGATGCGCACGGTCCGGCCAGTCTGGGTTATGACCCACGGCGTCGTGCGGATCACCGGGAAGCTACAGCCCGGGCAACGGCGGTACCACGTCCGCGTGACGGACCATTCGCCGGCGATGTTCGGCGGCGGACCCGGCGTGACGGCCGGCGTTGCCGGAGGGGGGGGCGGGCTCTGGGCACCAATCGACGGCGCCAGCACCAGGCTGAGCGTCCCGATCGCCAACAGCCCCGCCTTCCACCGGCTGCGGTACGGCACGTCGCCGCAGCTCCGCCCCAAAACACGCCCGACCGTGGCCGAGCGCCCTCGCGCCCGAACCGCCGAGCCGATAGCTGAGAGCCTGTGCGGGAACCCAGATTCTTGGCGAGCCCGAGGACGCGTGCGGGCTGGCAAGGACGGGCGGCGCAGGCGTGGCCTCTGCGTCACGGCGAGCCGCACGGACGCAGCCAGCACGTGCGCGGACCGGGCGCAGCCGGATATGGGTTTCCACACAGGCTCTGATAGCTGATAGCCAATAGCCCAAGCCAGACCCACCACACGGCGCATGCGCCCACCCCCTCTCATCATCGCTTCCCAACTTCCGGTGACGGCCGCCAAGCGGGCGGATGGTGCCGCCACCGCCACGCGCGGCCGACCGGATAGCCGATCATCTTTGCGACGTCACCGGTAACACGGACCACCGGTACCCACAGCACCGCCTGCATGCGCTCACCGAGCGACAGCGATCCCCACTGCCGGACGAGGCGCCGGTACGGCTTGGCCAACATGGCCGCGAACCCAGCCAGGAGCAACACGGCCCACGCTGGATGGTGCAGCAGCGCGAGCAGCGCCAGGGCCGGGCCAAGGACCAAGTACGTGACATAACGCACCAGATGGCGCCCCAACCACAGGTCAGCCTTGCCATCCCCTCGGGCGTACCGGTAGTACTGCAGGGCGAACGCCCTCAGGTCCGGCCGCGGGCGGAAGTGGGCGACGGCGTCCGGGGCGAAGGCAAGGGGACCGTCAGCGTCCAGGGCCCGGAAATCGAACACCAGGTCTTCGCAGTAGTCAAGCCACTCGGGGTATCCGCCGGCGGCGGTCCACACTTCCTTGCGGAGGGCAACGGAGCGGCTGGAAGGGAGGAAACGTGCCGGGTCGATGTCCGCCAGCTCCGGCAGCGTCGTGGCGCCGAGAGCGGTCTCGAAGGGGCCCGCCGGCTCCGGGCGGAAGAAGCCGGCTACGAACCGTGCGCCATCAGCGAACGGAGCGGTGACGGCGGCCAGCCATCCGGGATCCAGGCGAACGCCCGCGTCCGTGCACGCGACCACCGGTCCGCGGGCGGTGGCGATGGCCGCGTTCCGACCGGCGGAGATATTGGCGCCGGGTCGCGAGACGACCGTGAGCGGCAAATCGCCGCACCGGGCGCGCTCCTGGAGTGCGTCCAGCGTGCCGTCCGTCGAGCCGCCGTCCACGATGACGATCTGGTCGGGCCAGCGGGTCTGGGCGGCCAGTGAGTCCAGGAGCCGGCCGATGTGATCGGCCTCATTGAAGACGGTGGCTACCACCGTGACGGAAAGCGGATCGGTCTGGGGCATGGCTCGAGAAGCGTCAAATCGTGACGTTGAGGAAGCGGTAGCCCTCGCCGGGGATGTGCTCGATGTGCTGGATCTCGGATCCCTCGACCTCGATCTCGTCCCGCAACTCACGGACGACCTCCTCGACCATGGCGTCGGAGACGAGGTGGGTACCGGCGGCGTGCTCGGGCCACACGGCCTGGGCGATCTGGGTCTTCGTGGCCACTTTACGCTCGTGGCCCACCAGCAGTCGTAGAAGGGAGAACGGTCGTGGGGGGAGCTCCGTCAGGCACGTGTCGATCCGCACCTTCCCGGTCTGCTCGTTCAGTGAGATGCGGAATGTCCGCTCTCTCACGAGACTGGCGAACGCGGAGGAGAAGACGCGCCCATCCAGCACATAGGCGCGGCGCTCGAGTGACCGGAGTGCTTGTTGGAAGGGCTGTTCGTCGTCTCCTTCCGGTTGAGCGTTCAGCACTAGCCACGTCAGCGCGTCGCGCTCTATCTGCGGCAGCTTGTTCCACGCGTCGCTGAATAGCGCCGAGGTGCGTGCGGTGAACTCGTTCCTGACTGCATCGACCTGCTCATCGGCAATGTGGCTCTCTCCGCCGGCGAAAAGGTAGAACAGGGCCGCCGCCACCTGCATGTAGTACGGGAACCGGCCCGCCAGGTCGTGGATGACGTCCTGCACGGCCAGGAAATCGAAGTCGGTGATCTCCGACTTTTCCGCCAGGAAGTGGTCCACCGTCTCCGGCCTGAACGAGCCGACATACACGCTGCGGAACATATTGAAGAAGGGCGGGCCGGCGTCCCGCTCGGTACGATATTGGCTCAGGTCGACGCGCGCCGTCACGACCATGGACACGTCGTAGCTGGTGACCAGCTTCTCGAACCACTCCCAGAAGACGGGCTCGAAATCGGCCAGTACCTCGAACTCGTCCACGAGCAGGACCAGCCGTCGGTGGCGGTCGGCGAGGTCTTCGAGGTAGTCCTCCATCCAGACTTGGTCTATCGTGCCCCCGAAATCAGCTCTGGCGTCCGGATCAGTCCGGCGCAGCGCGCGAGCCGTGCGCCGGAAGAGCGCCTCCGGTCCATCTGCCGCCAGCTGGGAGCTTACGAGGACAAAGAGCAACCCGTTGTCCTCACTCGGCTCGAGGCATCGCGAGCGCACATCCGGGTGCAACATCTGGTAGATGATCGAAGTGTTGCCGCAGCGGTGCTCACCCACGACGGCCACGAGCTCCGCATTCAGGGCGGCATCGAACAGCTCGCGCAGGGTTTGCTTCCGGCCGTAGAAGTCGGCTGGGTTCTTTATGGGCTTGCCGAGTATGAAGGGCGTACGTGACTCCCTTGGCTCAGTCATACCTGAGTTCCTTCCGCTGGGTCGCGCCGCAACACGGTTCTACCGGAATCATGTTACCAGACCGTCCACTAGCGGGTCAACGCCGCCGCGTCTGCGTTCGGTGCCCCCGGTGAGTGCGCGGACGTGGTGCTCAACTTGAAATCGAGTTGCTATGTCCGTAAACTCTCTGACGCTCGGCAGCGCGGGGTGGGCGGTGTGTTTAGGGCGTGTCAACAAATAAGACCGTGCAACCGAGGGCGCCGATGCGCCGGCAGGGGTACCCGATGCGACGAGGGCATAGCCATGGCGCTATTCCCGAGGAGCAGCGGGTAGCCCTGCCGGATGCAGCGGTGGCCGAATTGCCGGGATTATTACGTGACACGCCCTTAGTGCCCGTGGGCTGTCGACCCGAGTCGTCTGCGGGGTCGAGGGGGCCGTCCCGAGCAGAAGCGCTCCTGGAATGGAAGGACCAGTGTTTAATGGCGTACGATATCGACGGTACGATTCAAGGTCTTTCCCGCCTCGTCGGCAACACACCCCTCTTGGCCATCGACTTCATGTTCCGGGGCCAAGAGCGGGTGCTCTACGCCAAGGCGGAGAATCTGAACATGACCGGCAGTATCAAGGACCGCATGGCGCTCCACATCGTGCGGCAGGGCTATGCGCGAGGCGTTCTCAGGCCAGGTGCCCTCATCGTGGAGGCGACGAGCGGCAACACGGGTATCTCCTTTTCGGCCATAGGCCGATCCCTGGGGCATCCCGTTGCCATCTTCATGCCTGACTGGATGAGCCGGGAGCGGATCGATCTGATCCGCAGTCTGGGGGCACAGATCCACCTGGTGAGTGAGGACCAGGGCGGGTTCGTGGGCAGCATACGCCTCGCCGAGGAGCTTGCCCAGACCACCGATGGCGCGTTCGTGCCGCGCCAGTTCTCCAACGAGGACAACATCGACGCTCACACCGATACGACGGGACCGGAGATCTGGTGGCAGCTCCGATTCCATGCCTTGCGGCCCGACGCGTTCGTGGCCGGCGTGGGTACGGGGGGTACGATCATGGGCGTGGGCCGGTTCCTCAGGTCCAAGCATGCCGGCGTGAAGGTTCATCCGCTGGAGCCCGCCAACTCGCCGACGCTTTCCGCCGGGTGCAAGGTCGGCAAGCACCGCATCCAGGGAATCTCGGACGAGTTCGTGCCGCCCATCGTGCGGCTGGACTCGTTGGACGAGGTGATCGCCGTGGACGACGGCGACGCGATCCTGATGTCCCAGAAACTGGCCAGTCAGCTGGGTATCGGGGTGGGGATCTCTTCGGGAGCCAACTTCATTGGGGCGCTGATGGTCCAGAACGACATGGGGGGTGATGCAGTGGTGGCTACCGTGTTCCCCGACGACAACAAGAAGTACCTCAGTACGGATCTCCTGCGCGAGGAGCCGGTGAAGGACGGTTTCCTCGCGCCCGATGTCCGACTCCTGGGCTTTCGCGGCTTCAACCGGGTTTGCCACACCTGTTGCGACCCGCTGGGGTGCGCCCAGACGGGGCGCCTTCAGTCATTGGCGGAAGAGGGCCTTCCAACGTGCCCGCGCGGTTATTGACCCCTAGATGAATCCCCGCCTACGGAAATAGGCCAACATGCCGCCGGCGATCAGCAACATGATGGCCATGACGGCCAGGAATCCGTAGGTGCTGTCTTTGCCGGGCAGCCACATCAAGTTCATGCCGTAGATCCCCGTGATGAGGGTCAGCGGCAACATGATCACCGAGATGACGGTCAATATCCGCATCACGTCGTTGATGCGGTACGATGTGACGGAGTTGGAGGTGTCGCTGAGCCCCTCGATCACCTCGCGGTAGTCCTCCAGAGTGTCCCACGCGCGGGAGAAGCCGTCCGCGATGTCGCCAAAGTAGACGCCGAGCTCATCCTGGATGAAGTCCCTGTCTCTGCGCTCGAGGTTCGAGACGATCGCCGGCTGAGGTTTCATTATTCGGCGCAGGGCGATGATGTCGCGGCGAATCAACGAGATATCCTGCACGATGTGCCGCATGTCCTCGGTGAACATGTTCTCCTCGACGGCCTGAATGTTCGCGCCCACCTTGCGTAGCATGGCGAAGTTGTGATCGACCATGCTGTCGAGGAGGTCATACAGCAAGCGCCCTGCGCCGCGCCCCATGTGCTTCGCGCGTGCCACCCCATCGTCACGGCAGGCGCGGAACAGGTCGTTCAGGGGTTTGAGCTGGCCGTCATGGACTGTGATGAGGTATTCGGCGCTGATGAAGAAGTCGACCTCGCTCGTCCGCGTGAACTGGCGCTCCTTACTGTAGTGGGGGAAGTGCATCACGATGAACAGGTAGTCCTCGTACTCGTCCACCTTCGGGCGTTCGATCGGGCTGAGGATGTCTTCCAGGTCCAGCGGATGGAAGCTGTAGTGGTGGCGCAGGTACGACACGTCCTCCGACGTCGGGCTGTCGATGCTGACCCACGTGAGATGCTGGTGAGTTACCGCTGTAACGCTCATGGGGCTTCCTTAAAACGCGAGCGGAGAAGCGAACATCCAGGATGCACAAGACTACCCGAGGCGCGGCGCATCGGCAAGCCGGTCAGGGCGCCAAATGCCGCGCTGGAAAGGTGCCCGCGGACGTCATGCCAGGCCGGTCGACTGAGTCTGTGCGGAAATCGAGAGGATCTCGGAGGCGATCTCCTCGATGGGCTTGCTGGTCACGTCGATGACCGGCCAATGCGGCTGACCGGCGAAGACCTCCAGCCCGTACTGCACCTCCTGCAGCACGAAATCCGGCTCGGCGTAGTCATTCGCGGAGCGGAGGTGCTGTTGCCGCACACGCCTCAGCTCGGCCAGGCGGCGCGGATTGGCCGTGAGGCCGTACACGCGACCCGGAGACAGCTCGAAGAGCGCCGGCGGCGGATCGATTCCCAAGACTATCGGGACGTTGCCGACGAGCCAGCCTTTGAACGCCAGGTAGACGCTGAGCGGCGTCTTGGCGGTGCGCGAGACCCCAACCAGGACGATCTCCGCCTCATTGAGCTCGCTGACCCGCAGACCGTCGTCGTGGTTCAGGGCGAACTCCATCGTCTCGACTCGCCGGAAGTAGTCCTCGTTCATCTGGTGGAACAGACCCGGCTTCTCGGCTGGTGAAACGGCAAAGCGTTCGGACAGGCGTGCAAGCAGTGGCCCCATGACGTCGATCGTCTCGACATTGTGCAGCCGGCCCGTGCGCACCATCAGCTGACGAAACTCGTCCGTGACCAGAGTGTGCACGATGAAACCGTCGATCGCTGCGGCCTCCCGGACAACGGCCAGTACCTGGTCCTCGCTCCGCACTTGGGGCCGGCGCAGGATCTCCGCGGGTTCGTTCGAGAACTGCGTAAGGGCCGCGGTTAGAGCCCGCTCAGCCGTACCGCCCGTTCCGTCGGAAACCACGAAGATACGATGCATGCCCGTCGCTCCATTCCAGCGTCTCAGGTGAGCTGGCGATATGAGGGAGATTCGCCGTGCCGGATCCACCGCCAGTGAGACCATGTTACCAGGTTGCCGGAGTGTGTGTCAACGAGCCGGCTCGGGCAGTCGGCTCACGCGGGTTTGCTGCCCCGCTTCGCGATCCCCCCGTCGCCAATTATTATTATCGATCATAGCGCAATACTGGCTGGGATCCGCGGCTTTTTGGGAAATCCTGGGCGACCGTGGCAGAATTCCCGGCTATCTGTTCTATTCGGGACACCTGCTGGCGAACTCGAGGGGAAGTGCGATGGGCAACAGCAACGAAGCCACCGCTCCGTCTGATTTCATACGTGACATCATCGCCGAGGACCTGAGGACGGGCAAGTGGGGCGGCCGGGTCGTGACCCGGTTCCCGCCGGAGCCTAACGGTTACCTGCACATCGGCAACGCCAAAGCCTTCTGCCTGAATTTCGGCGTAGCCGCTGAGAACGAGGGTGGTGTGTGCCACCTGCGATTCGACGATACGAACCCGGTCAAGGAGGAGGTCGAGTACGTCGAGTCGATCATGGCGGACATACGCTGGCTCGGGTGGGACTGGGGCGAGCATCTCTACTACGCGTCGGACTACTTCGACCAGCTGTACGACTACGCCGTGCAGCTGATAAGGGACGGCAAGGCGTACGTGGACGACCTGAGCGCGGAGGAGATTCGTGAGTTCCGCGGCACGCTGACCGAGCCTGGTCGGAACAGCCCGTATCGGGACCGGTCGGTCGAGGAGAACCTCGACCTGTTCGACCGAATGCGGGCGGGTGAGTTCCCCGACGGGGCGCGCGTCCTCCGTGCGAAGATCGATATGGCCTCGCCCAACATCAACATGCGCGATCCGGTGATGTACCGCATCCTGCACGCGGCGCATCACCGCACGGGTGACAAGTGGTGCATCTACCCCACCTACGACTGGACGCACGGCCAGTCGGATTCCATCGAGCGCATCACGCATTCATTGTGCAGTCAGGAGTTCGAGGACCACCGCCCGTTGTATGACTGGTACCTGGACCAGCTGGGCATCCACCACCCGCAGCAGATCGAGTTCGCGCGGCTCAACCTGAGCTACACCGTGATGAGCAAGCGCTGGCTGCGGCGGCTAGTGGAAGAGGGACACGTTGACGGCTGGGACGATCCGCGGATGCCCTCGCTCCGGGGCCTCAGGCGGCGCGGCTACACACCGGAGGCCATCCGCGATTTCTTGAACCGCGGCGGTATGGCCAAGACCGAAGGCGTCGCCGATATCCAACTGCTAGAGCACTGCCTCCGGCAAGATCTGAACAAGCGTGCCGAGCGGCGGATGGGGGTCCTGCGACCACTCAGGCTGGTGATCGATAACTACCCGGAGGATAAGGTAGAAGAACTCGACGCCGTCAACAATCCGGAGGATCCGGCTATGGGCACACGGAAGGTGCCCTTCTCGCGCGTGCTGTACATTGAGCGGGATGATTTTTCGGAGGACCCGCCGCGGAAGTTCTTCCGCCTCGCCCCCGGCCGCGAGGTGCGGCTGCGCTACGGCTACTTCGTCACGTGCGTGGACGTCGTCAAGGACGAGCAGACCGGCGAAGTGGTCGAGGTGCACTGCGCGTACGACCCGGAGACGCGCGGCGGTGCGGCGCCGGACGGGCGGAAGGTCCGGGGTACGTTGCACTGGGTGTCGGCCGCCCACGCTGTTGAGGCCGAGGTGCGCTTGTACGATCGTCTCTTCGTCAAGGAACACCCGGTCGACGTGGCGGAAGGCGAGGACTTCACCTCAAGCCTGAACCCGGACTCGCTCGAGAAGTTGACCTCGTGCCGGGTCGAACCGAGCCTGGCGGGGGCGGCACCGGGAAGCCGCTACCAGTTCGAGAGGCTGGGCTACTTTTGCATCGATCCTGATTCAGACGAGAAGCTCGTGATCAACCGGACGGTGCCACTGCGCGACACCTGGGCCAAGATCCAGAAGGCCCAGCGGCGGACGTAGACACCGAGCCGAGCCCAGGGCCGACGTTCGGATCACCGATCGGACCTCTTCCCTCGTGCCCGAGCGTACACGCGCGACACGTTCATGCTCCGCGGTGCGAGTGACCTGACATGTGCCGCCCGTGGGGCCGATGCGTGTCCGCCACGAGCAGCACGCGCACGGTCTGAGCACGCACGTTCCCAAGACCCTCCGACTGTCACCCCGCAATTCCGACTACGGATCAGTCGAGCTGATAGCTGATAGCCCGGATCAAGTCAATCGACCAACTTGTGACGCAGGATCCTACCCGCCCCACACCGCGATGTCGGCATCGATCGTGCCCGACACCGGGTCACCGACGTCGGTGCCTGATTCGTCCAGCATGAGCTCGCCGCCCCACACGAAGCCCATCAGGGCTGGGCGTCGCGTGCCGTCCTCGTTGAGCAGGGCCAGAATCGCCCAGCCGAAGGCGTCCGTACCGTCGATGGCTACAGTGCCGGGTGTGCCGAAGCGTGCCGGGTCGACGTACAGGATGACCAGCAGTGCGTCGCCTGGGCGCCAGATGGGCGGAACGGGCTCGGCGGCAATCCCCGCGACCTGGATCGTCGGGTGAGTCGGCCACGGCTCTGTTCCCGGCTTTCCGGCAGCAGCCGCCACCTGCGCCAACTCGAGCGACGTATCGCCGAGGCGTACCTCTGCCGTGGCGGTCACCACTTCTGGGCGCTCCCAGTGAACGGCGAACGTGGCGTGGAAGTGGCCCACGGTGCGCCGGCAGGGTGGACCGGACTCCGGATAGTCCCAAGTGGGTGGCCCCGCCCGCAGCTCGGACTCGATCGTCGCGCGACGGGTGCGGACGAAGCTCCGGACGGCAGCGACGTCTTCGCGGAAGCCATCGCCGATCCCCGGTTTGAGGTGAGGCCCGATGAGCGCCGCCATGCGGTCGATCTCGGCCAGGATGACCGGCTCGTCCCAAACGGTGTCCAGCAGTGCATCCAGACGGTCCAGATAGCGCGCTTGCGCGGCGGGATAAAGGTACAGGCGCCGGGGCAGGTGTGCCATGGCGAAGACGGAGGTGAGCGCTGGCCCGCCGTCGGGCGCGGGTTGGAAGTTCGCCTGCATGGCCCCGTCGGTGCCCCAGGGGATGAACTGGAAGCGGTCCGAGTCGGGATCGTGATACACATAGAAGTTGTTCCGATTGCCGGCGTAGCCGTCCCAGTGCCCGGTGAGGACCTCCATGACCCAGAAGTCCACAAATGCGTCCACGTCCAGAATGGGCTCCAAGGACGAGAGGAGCACGTCGTCGTCGGCCGCCAGGGCGTCGACGAGGGTATCCAGGTCGCTCCGGTCGCCGTCGCTCTTGTTCGTCTTGCGCTCGAATGTCTTCACCCAGTCTGGCCTGAAATCGCTGAGCACGCCTTCGTAGAGGTTCCCGTCGTTGTCCGCGAAGTGGCGAGCGAGGAAAGGCTTCTTGACGCTCTCGACGTGAGCGTAGACCCCGAGGTCGCGCCCATTGACGGCGACGCGCGCGAAGTTGCAGCGTGGCGCCGGCACGCCAGCCTTCGCGAACAACCCGTACGTGACGCACTGCCGCAGGTGCGAGGGGTCCTGTCTGGCGTTGTTGAGCGTCATCCGACGCAAGCCCTTGAAACGTCGGCCGTCCACGAACTCGTCGAAACTGATCTTCAGCGACGGGCTCGTGCTGTTGACCGAGCCGAGGAGGCCCTTCTTCCGCACGCCCACGTTGGGCACAGGTTCGCCGTTCACCCACACGTCCCCGTGGAAGTATGTATATGGTCGCGTGCGGGGCTCCGAAAGGCACTCCTCCTCGCCGAAGATGTCAGCCATGGTCCGGGCCTGCACGCGCAGCGCGTCCCAGTCGTCCGGGTCCAGCTCGATCTCGATCTCGAGCAGCGAGTTCGCATCGAACAGTTCCTCCGACTCGTCAACGGGCGGTACGGGAGTCGGGATAGGGGCGGGAGAGGGCACCGAACCGCCGGCTCGAAGACCGAGCGGCAAGTAGACGGTCCGGCCGTCGCCCGCGGGTCCGAGGGGCTGCGCCGTTCTGTCGACGTAGCCGTGCGTTCGTGCCCACTCCGGCACCAAGCCGGAAACGTCATCTGGTGTCAGGCCGAGGACCCGCGTGAGTTCGTCGCCATCCCGACTCTTGCCCGAACCGTTCGGTTCCGCGTGGACCGGACCCTCGCTCCCGTGTAGCCCGAGGCCAACGCTGACGCACGTAAGGCCGAGCAGAACGGCGAGCCGCCGCCGGCGTGACAGGGCACCAGACCGCCCAGTGCCTGATCGCACGCGCCAACCGACTGTAAGAGCCTGTGTGGAAACCCATATCCGGCTGCGCCTGGTCCGCGCGCGGGCTGGCTGC
>CAYYVH010000119.1:0-10937 GCA_964475075.1 uncultured Anaerolineales bacterium
AGGAGGCCACAGGTCGCGTACACGCTGCTCCACCGCATCTCGGTGCTGCCGCGGGGGCGGGGACGGCGCAGGTGGGGGGCGTGTCGGCGGCGGTGGGGGGCGGGCCAGCGACGGGCGCCAGCACGAAGAGGGTCAGCGAGAACGCGAGGAGGCGTTGGGCCATGGAGGCATTGTACGCCGTTCAACGTATGCGGAGAAACGCACGACGGGCAGCCCACGTGGGCTGCCCGCCGGTTCTGGTTGCGCCGGAAGTCTAGCCGCCCGAGCCCGGCAGATCGGGTACCATTCCGGGGCGCTCCAGTCCGATGCGTGTCACGAAGTTGTGGATCTGACCCAGCGCCGGCGCGACCCACTCGATCTGGTTGTCCACCAACTCGGCCGCCGCCACCGGATCCTCCTGCGCCAACTCGCCGGCGTATGCCATCGTCCCAGCGAAGTCCGCCAGCATGGAGTGGGCGGGCTTCAGCGCTCGCGGCGCGATGACGCTGGTGCCGCGCACGTCGTCGAGGATGTAGCCGCCGCGCTTGCCCAGCTCGGCCACCTTGGCTAGGCGCTCCGGGTCCGGCTTGATGGCCGCCTCGTGGGCCGCCTGCTGGAACTCGACTGACCAGTCCTCGATGATCGGCAGAAAGCCCTTCATGGCCTGGCGGTAATCCTCGGTCGGGCTGGCTGCCGCCACCCCGCCGGTTGCCACGATCGTTCCCAGTACTGCTATCGCTACTAGCGTCATCTGCGTCTTGCGGGCCATTGTGAGCTCCTTTTCGTTTCGAGTGACTTCCAACTTCAAGTCTGAGAAGAGTATACGTGAACGTATGGTGCCGTGCTTGACCCGGCGATGACGTCACCTTGCCGTAGACCACCCCGAGGGCTGTCGACAGGCTGACGAAACGCTGAATGGGGGATTCTTGCGCGGGCCGGCCCAACCGACCCGAATACCCATCGGCCTGCGCTCGGCCGCTTGACGCAGCCGGCGCTGGATCAGCCGGACTGATAGCTGATCGCCGATAGCCCATGTAAGAAGTGACAGACGACTTCAAAACTTCAAATCAGCCGTCCTAGCCTTTTCCGCTTGGGCACGTTAACTCCCCCAAGAACCGCCTGATTTTTCGGCCCTCACCCCGCACGGCACTGGGAGCTGGGGGACCGTCCGGATTCGGATCTCCACCCGGCTCCCAGTGCTCGACGCCCAGCTTCGGGGATCGCGGGGTATCGAGTCGATGTCAGCCGGAGAATATGGGGGAGCATGCTATGTCAACACGCCAAGTCGTCTCTTCCTTTGCCGCCGTCGTCCGCCGCTCGCTGCTGCTGGCATCCATCCTGTCCACGCTTGTCTTCGGCATGATCACGCAACCCCATGCTGCCGGCGCCCAGGATGAGCCGCCGGTACGTTATCGGGACCCGGTGTTCGAGCGGGTGGAGCGGACGCCGGATATCGTCTATGGATCGGCGATCGACATCCCAACCGGCCAGCCGGTCGACCTGATGCTCGATCTCTATCAGCCGGCGGGCGACACGGAGGAGGGGCGCCCAGCGTTCATCTTCGTTCACGGCGGCGGGTTCAGGCAGGGCACCAGGGCCGCCGGCCGGCGCTACTGCGACCTCTACGCCCGGCGCGGCTACGTGGCCGTGTCGATCAGCTACCGGCTGAACCAAGGCAACGTAGCGAGCGTCGGTATCCCGGCCGCCGTGTCGGACACGCGGCAGGCCGTGCGCTGGGTACGCGAGCACGCCGAGCAGTACCGGCTCGATACGGACCGCATCGTCATCGGTGGCTCCTCGGCCGGTGGCATCACTGCACTGTTCCTCGCGTACACGGATGTCGAGCGGGAAACGGGAGGCACCTCGTCCGGCGTGGCGGGGGTGATGGACCTCTGGGGGGCGCTCTACACCGAGATCGAGCAGATGGAGGCCGGTGAGCCACCGCTCGTCATCATCCACGGCACGGAGGACAAGACGGTGCCCTTCCGGTTTGCGGTCGAGCTCCGCGACCGCGCCGAGGAAGTGGGTGTTCCGTACGCCTACTACCCGCTGGAGGGCGTCGGGCACGGCTCGCCGGACGTCGCTGGGAACACGGCCAAGGCGGCCGAGTTCTTCTACGAGCAGCTGTGGCCAGAGGTCACCGAGCCGACGCCCACCACGCGGCCCACAGAGACGGTGCCGCCTCCGACGGCCACCCTTGCACCGTCGCCTACCGAGCCCCCGCTCTCACCTACTCCCGAGGGTGGGACGATCTATCTACCCATCCTCGAGCAGTCGACCAAGTTCTAGCCCGGCCCAAACCGCGAACAGAGCGGCCACCGGCATCCGGTTGCCCGGTAGCAGATCGTCCGCCGAGAGTCGGCCCCCGTCGGTGTGCTCCGGCACTTCGATCCTGTCGGTCTCCAGTGTCTGATACGAGGTGGCAACCTGATGGCCATCGATGAGTTCGCGGCTGGGCGCCTGGCAGTGGAACACACCCTACGCGGGTTTGATGCGATCCACCTCGCGGCGGCGCTGGAGCTGCACTGTGCGGTTGGGGGGAGTACGGTGGCCTTCACTTCGTTCGATGTGCATCTCAACGCCGCTGCCAGAGCGGAGGGCCTGCACGTGTTGGCGGTAGAGGCAGAGTCGCCCGGCAGAACATAGCCGGCACTTGTGCCACCTTTGAACCCGCTTGCGCGCGGTGATATATTGCGCGGCTACACACTGGCGTGACTTGTCGCGCTTGAACCACTTCGGGCTCAGGAGGCCACCGTGTACGGGTGGCAAGGTGCACAAGACGATCCCAGCATCGTCGGCACTCAGGATTCCGCCGCGAGCGACCAGGCAAGCCAGGGCGCGTCGGGCGGGGGGAAGCTCTTCCGCTTCGCCGCAGGTCCTGACGACGAAGAGCTGAGGCTGATAATCTGCCTGGCCTCGGACCCACCGGTGGCGGCTGATGAGCCACCCAAGCTGAGGCTGGCGTCTGCACCGGATGGCAGCTCAGTGGTCGTCGAGGCAGGCGATACCGCGGGCGCTTTTCGTGTGCTGGTGATTCTGCCGGCCGGTGTGCCGGCGCCCGACGATGCGGAACTTGTGCTGGAAATCATCGAGAAACCCGCCGGTGCCGTGCCCCCGTGCCGGATCCGCGTGCGCCGCACCGCGTGCCGGATCGACACCGCACTCGTAGAGGGCTTGGATGAAGAGCAGTCGCTGTCGGACCAGACCCGCGCCGCACTGTTGTGGTTCGGTTGGCGGCGCTACTCGCAAGTGATGGCGCTGAAGCGGTTCAGAGGCAGCAAGTCGGGCAGTGCCGTACTCGTCTTTCGTCCCGGCCTTTTTGGGCCGGATACGAGCCACCCCACGCTGAAGCACAGTGGCCCCGGCAGGGTTCTCGATCAGAGCTGGGGCTCGCACATCTTGGTGAAGACCGGGGAGGACCCGAAGATCCGTGAGGAGTGGGAGCGCTTCCGGGCGTTCCTCAACGACCGGCTTCACCCCTTCATGGCTCGCACCGAGGCATATCTGCCTGTCCAGCCCGTGAACCGCGCGCCGGGTGTGCCGCCCAGTTCGACCATCATCGGCTCATTCCTCGGCGGTGACCTGGTGCGGGCGGAGCCGCTGGAGCAGCTAATCCAGGGGGCTCGCGAACCGGCGGAGTGCGACGCCGTACTGGACAAGCTATTCTCGATCACGGCGACGTGGTACGCGGAAGCCGAGGCCCGCCCCTTGAGCGACTGGACCAAGATGCTCGAAATCGACCGCGCCTCGGGGCAGGTCATGCTCTTCAACAAGTACGACCTTTCAACAGATGCCGGCCGCCAGGTGTACAAGGACAACTTGGCCTGGGACGTCGACTTCGTGAGAGAGGATCACCTATCGCGGCATCTGTTGGGAAGGGACCGGGACGGGCTGCTGCACAGACTGGGCGAGTTGGAGGCGCGCTTCTCGGTGACGCACGGTGATCTGCACCCGCGGAACGTCCTCGCCGACAGCGCCAACGTGTGGCTCATCGACTTCGGGGAAGCTGGCGTCGCACCGACGCTGTTCGACTTCGCCAAGCTCGAGGTGTACTTGCGGCTTTGGTGCCTCCCGCTGTCGCCGACGGTGCGGAACTTCCAGGACGCCGTGATCGCCATTGAAGAGCGATTGCTGGATCACCTGATCGGAAGCGAGGGCTGCCTTGAGCCGATACGGGGCCTGGCGTCCGACATCGGCGCCGCGCCGGACCAGCTGCTCAAGGTTGCACACACCATCGCGTGCATTCGCCGGCGGGCCCTGGCCTACTCCCTCGGCAGTCCGGACCGCCGCGACTACCTGGCAGTGCTGTACCTCACCCTGTTGAAGACGTTGATATACGCCGGCGGTGACACGGCTCCCGTCGAGAACTTCCGAATGATCGCCGGGCTGACCTGGGTCGTGGAGGACACCCTCAGCCGGATCTTGAGCCCCGGCGGGCCATACGTCCGCGGCCGCATCGCCCTCGACCCCAAGCGACTCGTCATTCGCGAGTGGCTGGCCGCGCCGGGCGCGCCGCAGCGGGTGGCCTACCTGATCAAGCGCAAGGACGGCCAGGCTGCGCTGGCGCCGGTGGCGGCGACGCGGGGCGTGTTGCAGAGCGGCCGGCATCATCTGGATGTCTACGACCACACGCTGCTGGTCCTCGCCTATATGGAGGCCCTGCTGGAGGACCCAGTGGGTGGATTCCTCGACCCGGGAGCGCTCGACTGGCGCGTGGCGGAGGCGCTCCAGGCACAGGGAATCGACCTGCCTCCAGTGGACCGCGACAGCCCAATCGAGGCGACCGACTCGATCGTGGCCGGGCTGCCGGATGATGTGCTGGACGACGTGCGGAGCCTGCTCGACCGATTACTCGATGACGAGACGCGGTTGCTGCTGAAGTGGGTGGTGCTGTTCCACGACGTTGGGAAGCCGGGCACTCGGTCCGTGAGGCGCACGGCGCGCGGCGACTCCGCGAAGATTCAGTTCCTGGGTCACGAGCTCTACGGGCTGCGGCTCGTGGCCGATCATCTCGACGTTTTGTTCCCCGACTCGAATGAGGATGGGACCACAAGGGCCTCGGATGAGCGCAGGAGGGTCGAGCAGATGCTCCGCGGGCATCATGGGCCGCACCAGATCGTCGAGCGATACCTGAATTCTCCGGGTAGTTTGGGGCAAGTCGCGGAAGGCCTGACGAGCGGCAGGCTGCTGGCCGGGGAGGCCCGGTTCATCGCGGCACGCGTCGATCCTGAGGAGGCGGGCGACGGTGGGGAGAACTTCCCACTGCTCATGCTGCACGGGTACGCCGACCGGCTGGCCTGTCGCGGCCCCGGGGAGGTCACGCCCTTGGCAGAGGTTGCGCGCATCCTCCTGGTGATGCTGGCCGTGTTCGCCCGCTACGGCCGGATCAAGCACAGGCAGAAGATGGAAGCGACCTGCAAGGGATTGACGAAGGGCTATGACAAGGAACTCGGGATCACGGGGCCGGACTTGGGCAAGGTGTTGCGCGCGTTGAACGAGTGGTGCTTGGAGCAAGCGTGTGCCGGATGTCCCGAGGACCAGCTGGCTGACCCGCCCACGCAGGCGGAGATGCTGACCCGAGCCAGAGAGATCATGGGGGACATGGGGTTGCAGCCGGAGGGGTGAGGAGCGCGGAAAAGCGGCGCGGCGCTGGCTCGTCGGTCGCCGCCCGCTCCGCCGACCGGCTGGCCGCTAATAACAGGCGCGGAGGAGCGATGATGAACTGCCCGATTGGCCACGGCTCGATATCTGGGTACACAAGCGGTTGGATCGGCGCGCTTGGTAGTCGCAACGCCCGTCCACCCCGTGACTGCCGGCCGGTCGAACCGCCCCCTTCCCCCGACCTCACTCGCCTGCCCAGCGTCCTCGCCATCCCACTGCGGGACTACTTCACTGAAGACCACCCCGTGCTGCGCGTGCACCGGCTGTGCGACGCCGCCGAGATCGTCACGCGCTTCCTCACCATCCTCGCCCTGGGCGAAGTGCGGCGGATGCGAGGCGACGATCCGTTGCCGACCAGGCTGTTGAGGGAGCTCCAGCCGCAGATCCAGCGGCCCACTTTCGGGCACTGGCGGCGCATGCTGGAGGTGCTGACTCGAGAGCTTCGCCGCTGCAACGAGCTGGTCGTGCCTGAGCTGCCGAAGTTCGCCGGCGATCGCCTTCTACCTCTGCTCCCGGGCGGACAGGCACTGCCCGACCAGTGTCTGGTCAGCCTCCGCAACGAGCTTGTTCACGGCGGGGCGAAGACGGGGGCACTTGCCCTCGAGTACCTCGAGCGTTGGGAGCCGGAACTGGACCTGTTGGTGCAACGCATGTCGTTCCTCGAGGACGTCGAGGTATGCGTCATCAGGAACGGTGCGGCGCTCCGGCTCACCGGCCCCGACGTGGAGCGCCATCCCAGCGGTGCGCCAACCGGGCTAGGCGCAGGTGCCGACGTACCTGAGGGGCACGTGGTGCTGATTCGCGGTTCGAAGTGGCTCGATTTATGGCCGCTCTGTTGCTACGGCCGGGCGGTCGCCGCGAGGCCGCAGGGTCCGCGGCAGGCGGAGACGGAGAGCCCCATGCTCTACTTTCGGTGCGAGAGCGATAGGCTCGTATTCGCGGCCCTGGGCGTCGAGCTTCCTCGGGGTGAGAACTTCGATGACTTGGACAGCTTCCGCCGGCTGTTCCGGCTTGGGGAGCGGGAAAAGGCCGCGCCGGATCGGATCCTGGACTTCGAGGCCGAGATCCGAGCGGATGCCGAGTTGCTCGTCGGGCGCAAGGCTCAGCTGAGAGCCGCGAAAGAGGCCATAAAGGCGGCGGATACCCTCGTCCTGTGGATTGGAGGACCAGGGGGAATCGGCAAGAGCTTCATCATGGCCAAGCTGGCCGCTGATCTGGGCAATGACCCGCGGCGCGTGTGCCGCCTCTACTGGCGGTTCCAGCTCGGCGACGCCGCGCGGTGCAACCGCTTCGCCTTCTTCCGCCACGCCATCGCTCGCATCGCTGCCTCGCTCAGCAAGGAGAGTGTCCGCCCCGCACCCAACCCGAACGACCTGCACGGCCAGCTGCGCGATCTGCTGGACGAAATCGAGGCGCGCGCGGTGGAGGGACCGGACGGTCGACCACTCCGCGTGGTGTTCATGCTCGACGGGCTGGACGAGATCGCCCGGGTGGACGAGGAGTTCCTCCAGGTGCCGTTCGAACTAAACCGGTCGAGCGTAGTGTGGGTGTGCGCCGGTCGGCCGGAGGGTGTACTGCGCCAGTTCTTCAGCTCCGGTACTTGCACGCACGTGTTTCCAGGCGGCCTGCCGGCCATGAGCGAGGAGGACATCCGGGCCATGCTCCTGGAGGGCACCGGTTCGCTGAAGTACGAGCTGCTGGAGTTGGATATCGAGCAAGCCGGGGACGATGGCGAGCCCGATCGCATCATCAACCGCGCGGTGAGTGCCGTGGTGAACCGGGCCGACGGGCTGCCGCTGTACGTCCGGTTCGTGGTCCAAGACCTCCGCGACCGCGAGTTTCGCTTCGATGACCTGGAAGCCTGCCTGCCGCCTAGCCTGAGCGGCTACTACGACATGCTGCTGCACCGGCTCTCGGTTGGGGAGATCCAAGCGCTGCTGACGCCGCTGGTTGCGACCATCGCCTGGTCCAGGGCGCCACTGGACGAGGAGACGCTGCAGCTACTGATGATCCGCCGTGGCGCCCTTCCGCCGGGCGAGGACGGTCCGGAGAAGTTGCGGCGAGGCCTGGATACGATCCAGTCGATGATCCGTCCGGCATGGACGCCGGATGGGCAGATCGGCTTCGAGCTGTATCATCCGACGTTCCGCGAGCACATCCGGAAGGACCCGGAGGGACAAATGGGCTGGCAGAACGATGCCGCCCGGAACGAGTTGTGCCGGCTGGCGATAGGGTGGGCGGATCTCGATCCCAGCCACCCCGCCCGGCGCCATTCTTTGCGCTTCGGCCCGCGGACCCTTATCGAGGCCGGTCGATGGCGAGACGTCGAGAGAGTCCTGGCTGACACGTGTTTCATCGAGGCGAAGATCGAGGCCGATTTGACTTTCCAGCTCATCGGCGATTTGTCTGAAGCCTTCAAGCACGGGCGGCACATGGACCTGGAGCGCATTGCCGCTGCCTTCGTGAAGGTGCTGGAGGAAGGGCGGCGCGATCCATTCCCGATACAGCTGCGCAGCGCATTGGCCCAGTACTTCGAGGAGTATCCGAAGTGGCCGGAGACCCTACGGCGGCACCTTGAGTCGAGCGACGACTTCGGTGTCAGACGGTTCCTCGGCGAGACGCATGATGCCGAGTATCGGTACGAAAGGGCCGAGGCCATCTTCCGGCGGCTGCGAGATGAGACCGATCCGGGCGATGTGGGTCGCTATGTGGCCGCCTGCGTGAAGCTGGCGACGGCCCACGAGCACCAGGGGAGGCCGACTGACGGCCTGCGTGTCCTCGCTGAATTTGCCGCAGCGAACGCCCGGGACCGGTTCGGCGACTACGTCTGGTGGGCAGCGAATCAGATCGGAATTCACCTGCTTCAACTCCGTCGCTTCGAGGACGCAAGGGCCGTGCTTGAGCAAGTCGTCGAAAAGACCCCCCACCATCGCCGCGCCATCGAGGCTCGGCACCAGCTCGGCGTAATCGACATGAATACCGGCCACCTTGATCGCGCCAAGGAGCGGTTCGAAGCGTGCTTGGAAAACCGGGAGACCGGTGATTGGAACGTCCGCCGGGCCTACGAGTATCGCCGGCTGGGACAGGTGTACGCCCTCATGGGTGACGTCGACGGGGCGGCGAGGGCATTCAAGAGGGCGATCGACATTTCGATCGCCAGTGGCAACTCGAGGTACGTGGGGCAAACACGCGAGGACGACCGTGTATACCGGGCAGTGCACGCCCTTCGAGAGCGGCAGCCCCAGACCGTCGACCTCAGTGAACTGGCGACCGAGTTCGCTCTCAAAGAAGCTGAGGTGGCGCGGGCGTTCCGCATCGTGAGCGAGCACAGCGACGGGGCCCACGAGGCTTACGTGGAAGAGCTCGACGGTGAGACGCTGGAGTCCAAGGGCCGGGCGGTGCGCCGGCTCACCTCTCGCACCCCCACGATCGCCGCCACCACCAGTTCCGCCGCCGTCTCCAGCCGGTCCCGTGCCTCGGCCACGCCCTCGTCGCCGTCGAGTCCCTGCGCGACCTGGTCCAGCCGGCCGAAGTTGCCGAAGATGAGCTTGTAGAGTGGCACGTCTACCTGGCGCTGGCCCCACGTCACCTCGGTCCTCAGAAAGCGGCTGAACGCCGCCAGCAGCTGAGCGTACTCGCTCAACGCCGTGCGGGGGATGTCGCTCAGCGCGCCGCCCTCCAGGCTGGTCAGCTCCTCCAGGAAGTCGCGGATTGCCGGGCGGGGGTAGACGTCCTCGAAGAAGGTCAGCATGTTCTCGTCCACGGCGCTCCGCAGCTCGCACAGCTCGCCGCTCAGGCAGAGGTACAACAGCTCGATGGCATTCCGGAAGCGCGGCAATCTGAAGTGCCGCGCCGCCAGGACCCCCGGCCGCTGGTCCTCGTGCCAGGCGGCCTGGAAGACGTGGCGACCCAACTTGTACAGCACGTTGTCGACCTTCCACGACGGGGCTTCGTCGCCGTCGGCCAGCATCTCGGCCACGGGAGGCCGGAACGGCGAGAGCCGGAGGTGGTAGGTCTCGTGCCCGATCTTCATCAGGCTCATGAAGCGCAGGTCGTCCATCGGGTAGCCGGGGCTCATGTACAGGTCCTCCACGATGAGGCTGTACTCGGACCAGTAGTCCTGGCGCACGCGGCAGATGTAGTATGCCGGCATGCGTGAATCTAGCTGGCGCACCTGGAGGTGGACCCTGCCGCCACCGATGTCGAGCAGCATGCTGCGGATGGCGGACTGATCGATGAGTGGGACGACCATCTTGCGGTAGCGCCCCTGGACGGTGACCTTCCGCGTGAGGTGCCTGGTGATCTCCGCCAGGCTGGTGAGCGGGCCGCCCTCACGCTCCAGCTCGACTCGCGCCTCGTCGTACCGCCGGATCTGCCGGATGAGCGGTGTTAGTGCTTTCTTGATTTCGGTCACACTGGCTGCTACCCCGTACGTGCCATACTGGCCGTAGCCGGTCGAATAGCTGCCCGCGCCGAGTTCAGTTTCCGCTGTCGCCCGATTCTCGTCCCACATAGCATCAGTCATGCACACGTCTCCTGTCCCCTAGCGCTTGTTGATGAGCTTGCGGCGCTCCCGCATGCAGGAGGCCACGTATACGCCGATCTGCCCGGCTACGGCGGCATAATCGGTAAGCCTGTCGTCGGACACAGTGATCACCTTTTCCAGGATGTCCTCGAAGCCCGTCACGCCTTCGACACCCAGCGCCACGAGCGTCGTGTGCAGTTTGTCGCCGCCGTTCTCGTACGCCGACTCGAAGAACGCGCGCACCTCCTCTGCACCGCTCTTCTTAGCGTGCAGGCAGCGGTTCCACTCGCAGTCGGAGATCAGGATGAGGTAGATCATCCGGCCGCGCGCAATGCGCCGCGCCTCTTCCAGCATGAAGGCCACCGACAGCGCGTCGGCCTGGACGCCCGTGCCCTTGTTGGGCAGCGACACCAGCGCCCGCGCCGCGTCCGCGCGACCGACGGCCGGTGTCTTGCGCGGATGGTACATCCACTGCACCAACGGGCCGCTCACTCCTCGCCGGACCCTCCCGCTGTGATACAGCCCCGCCAGCACCTGTACTTCGCTCCGCGCCGTGGAGTTGAGCCACGCCGCGGCGAGCACCTTGGTCATCCGCATCTGGCGCGGGTTGAGCGACCCGGAGCCGTCACAGGCGATGAGGAGCACCGGCTTGCCCCGCCGGTCGGCCCGCTCCTCGATGCGGGAGCGGTTGAAGATGGCCCGGGAGAACTCGGCCAACGCCAGGCGTGCCCGGGCGCGAGCGCCGCCACAGCGCCAGCGCGCCGCCCAACGT
>CAYYVH010000120.1:0-10928 GCA_964475075.1 uncultured Anaerolineales bacterium
ACGACCCCCCGCCATGCCGCACCTGCACGTCAACGACCGAGAGTCGCCACTGACATCCTCCACGCACACAAGCGACCGCACGCCGCGCGCGACCCCCACCCCACCCCCCCCCCCAGCCACCCCCCCCCCCCCCCAGCAACCACCCCCCTGCGGCGTCGGCCAGGGCTCGGCCTCCACCCCTAAGGGTTCAATCAGCCGGATCCCGACGCCGGTCAGGGCGGCCAGGTCGGTGGCATCGACGTACACGGCGATGCGCCCTTCCAGGCTATCGGTGGCCATGAGTACCGCGTCGCCGGTGTAGAAGGTGGGGTCCTGCGGTTTGCGTTGATCCCACGACCAGGCCTCGAGGCGGCCCACCGAACGGATGTAGCGGACGACCTCCGGTGCCAGGCGATAGCGGACGAACTGCGTGGCGTAGTCGCGGGTCAGCTCCCAGCGGACCAGGCTGACGTGGCGGTCGACGAGCTGCGACCGCAAGGCGGTCAGCTCATTTGGCCAGAGCGGCGCGTGCTCCAGATCCTGGACGATGTACGGATAGGGTACGGCGCACTCGAAGCTGTCGGCGCGCTCCAGAGCGAAGTTCAGGAGCCGACGCCACTGCCGATCGCCGAAGTCTATCGGATGGTAGCGCTGGCGCTGATCCACAACACGTTCTCCTAACTTGGGATGCCCGGTCGATCCGCGTTGACCGAGATGCTGGCAACTGCGGCGCTCCGCATTGCCCCCCTGCCAGCGAGAAGCGTGCCACCGATGCAGGCGCGGGGGCTAGCCGCCGGGCCCGTCAGCACCAGCGGCCGTAATGGCATTGGCCCAGTTGAACGCCGGGGTTGGGGGCGGTGCGGCCCCGCTTGCGGGCCCGTCCACCGCTGGCTGTTCGTCTGTCGCCATCAGACGAAATCAGAACTGGTTCACGTCGTGCGGGCCACTCTCCCGGAGGCCGGCCGCAGTTATCCGCACAAACTCCGCGTTCTCCTGCAACTCGTCGATCGTCCGCGCCCCGGCGTAGCTCATCCCCGAGCGCAAGCCCCCGACCAACTGGCTCAGGATACCCTCCACCGGGCCGCGATAGGTCACCGCGGCCTCGACGCCCTCCGGCACGACCTTCTCGTACTGCAGCAGTTGCGAAGTCGGGTTCTCCAGCAGATCGCGGTCCATCGTCGCACCCAGGCCGGCCATACCCCGCGTGAGCTTGAAGCGGGTTCCGTTGCGCACCACTACAACGCCCGGGCTCTCCTTGGTGCCCGCCAGCAGGCTGCCCAGCATTACCGTCCGGGCACCCGCCGCCAGCGCCTTGACGATGTCGCCCGAGTTGCGAATGCCGCCGTCGGCGATCACAGGCACCCCGTAGGGCGCTGCGGCGGCGACGCATTCTGCAATGGCTGAAAGCTGCGGCACACCGAAACCAGTCACGCGGCGCGTGATGCAGATGGAGCCGGGCCCCACGCCCACCTTGATCGCGTCGGCCCCGGCCTCGATGAGACGCTCCGTTCCGTCGGCGGTGGCCACGTTGCCGATGACCAGATCCCACGAATCGCCGAAATGGTCGCGCAGCTGCCGCGCCGCCTCGATGGCGTTGGCCGAGTCGCCGTGCGCGATGTCCACGACGAGGGCATCGGCACCCGCCTCGAGCAGCATCCGGGCACGCTCCACGAACCCCGGACGCACGCCCACCGCGGCAGCCACCCGCAGATGCCCCTTATCGTCTTTCGTCGACTGGGGGTAGTTCATCAGTTGCTCGATGTCCTTGACCGTGATTAGCCCGGTCAAGCGACCCGCCCCGTCCACCAGCGGCAGCTTCTCCACCCGAGCCTCGATCAGAATCGCCCGCGCCTCCTCGAGGGTCGAGCCCTTCGGCGCCGTGATGAGCCTCGCCCGGGGTGTCATCACCTCTGTGATCGGCGTCGCGTCATCGTCCACGAACATAATATCGCGCCGGGTGACGATGCCCTTGACAAAGCTGTCCTCGTCGGTGATGATGACGCCCCCGACACCTTGCCTCTCCATCTCCGCCCGGGCCTGGCCGACGGTGGCACTCGGCCGAAGTACCAGCGGGTGCTCCACCACCAGCGCCTCGGCGCGCTTGACGCGCCGCACCTGGTCGGCCTGTCGCTTACCAGGCATGAAGCGGTGGATGACGCCGATCCCCCCGGCGCGGGCGATCGCAATCGCCATCTCGCTCTCGGTCACCGTATCCATGTTGGAGCTGACGATGGGCATGTGCAGCTGGATTTGCCGGCTGAAGGCAGTGTCGGTGCACGTGTCCTGCCGCGACTGGATCTCCGAGAAGCGCGGCACGAGCAGCACATCGTCGAAGGTCAGCCCGGTGGATGACCGGACGTGGAGCTGATCGGTGCTGGCTGTCATGCCAGCCGGTTGTGTGCGCAAAGACTCGACGGTCCGCCCCATGCTGCTTCTCCCGACTCACGAATGCGCGCCAGCGTCGGCGCGCATCAATACGTAGCCCAGGCCCGGATCAACGGCCCACATCAATCATAGCACAAACATCAGGGGTGTTTGAAGGTGACCGCGCGAGCGCCGAGCGCACCGAGCACAGCCAGGGCGTGGGCCTTGGCGTTGGGCCCATGCTCGCCGGACGGCCCGACGCATGAAGGGCAACCGCTGGTGCAGGGACAGTCGGCGATGAGCTCCCCGCAGGCCCGGACAACGGCTTCGTGGAGGTCGAACAGGGCCTCACCGAACCCAACCCCCGCGGCGGCGCGTTCGTACACGGCCACCGTCGGCCGGCCGGTCCACGGAGCGTGACTCTCGGTCGCCACGCCCAGGTCGCGGGCATCGCACATCAGATAGAGCGGCGCGATGTGCGACAAGGCGTAGCCCACGCCCGACAGGCCACCGTGCAGCCCCAGGGCCCGTTCGGCCACACGGTGGCAGCTCCGGCAGAGGGTGATGAGGTTGTCGAGGGCGTTGGCCTCACGGTGCGCCTCGGGCTCGCCCTCGACCGAACTGAACTCGCGGAAGGGCCGAATGTGGTGCACGTCGTGGGTCTGGCCCGGTCGCTCGGGGGAACCGCAGAGCCGGCAGCGGTAGCCGTCCCGCGCCCGGGCGCGCTCGCGCTGCTCGCGCCAGCTGGCGCCACGGCGGCCGGATGGGTCGTGCTGCCATCGCCCGATGGTGCGAAGGTGCGCCACGGTGTCGTCGTCGAGGGTGAACCAGTAGCTGCCGGCCACGTGTCGGTGCTCGGGCAGGTCGATCTCTTCCCAGCCGACGGTCTCGTGGGTGCGGAACCGGATCTTGCGGAAACCGGTGGCGCAAGAGCGAACCTCGAGCTCGCCGTGGTGCACCTCCACTCCTGGCGCCGCCCGGGTGGCGGAGACCCGCGTCGGCCGGACCTCGACGCTGGAGCTGGCCCGGGTGTAAAGGGCACCATCGCTCGGCACCACAACCGCCCGTCCGCGCTCCCAGTCGAGGGCCTCCACCTCGTAGGCCGCGCCGTCGTGCAGGTAGACTGCCCTTGGGTGGACCATCAGCGCCGCCACCTCCCGCTCCACCGTGCCCAGCACGTCGTAGCTGTCCGGCGCCTCCCCAAGCGGCGGCCCAGCTTGCATCCCGCCAGGCGTTCCGGATGAACCCTGCTCACCCCGCCCGGGAATGACTCCTGGTTCACTACTCCTGGCACCCGCTTGACGCCGCACGATCGTAACCGCGTCCGGACCTGCGCTGCGCAAGCCGACCTCCGAGGCCGGGTACGCGTCGGCCATCCAATACCACGTGTCGGCGGCCTCGCGGATCACACCCTGGCCAGCCAGGACCGCGAGCAGGTAGCCCACCGGTTGCGGCCCCTCTTGTTGCGCGCTATCCCCGGCCGCCCCTGCCTCGAGCGGAGCGGTGGAGCCGGGTCCCGGCGCGGGGCCGCCGAACGGCAGCGCCGCCTCCTCCGGCCCAAAGGGCAACTCGAAGGCTGCACAGCGCACGTGGTCGAGGAGGATGAGCAGGTTGTCCGGATCCAGCCGCGCGTGCTCGGGTGAGCGACCGAAGAAGTAGTCCGGGTGGCGGACGATAAACTGGTCCAGCGGCGTGCTGCCAGCCACCAGCACCGCGAATGCCGCGTCAAGGCGGCGACCAGCGCGGCCGGCCTGCTGCCAGGTGCTGGCAATCGTGCCGGGATAGCCGGTCATTATGCACGCATCTAGCGCGCCGATGTCCACGCCCAGCTCGAGGGCGTTCGTGGCCACCACGCCGCGCAGCCGGCCGTCCCGCAGGGCGGCCTCGATGGCGCGGCGCTCGCCGGCCATGTAGCCGCCGCGATAGCCGCGCACGAGGGGCGATGATTCCGCACCTGCGGCGGCGCGCCGGCCCTCGGTGATGTAGCGGACGATGAGCTCGGCCGTCTGCCTGGTCCGGGCGAAGATGATGGTCTGCACGCCACCGGCCAGGAAGTGCCCCGCCAGCGCTTCGGCTTCGAGGACCGGGCTCCGCCGCAGGTTCAGGCGCTCGTCCACTACGGGTGGGTTGTAGAACGCGAATATCCGCGGGCCACGCGGCGAGCCGTCGCCGGCGATCACCCGTACGGGGGCACCAGCCAGGTGCCCTCCCAGCTCGCCCGGATTCGCGATCGTGGCCGAGGTCATAACGAACTGCGGTTCGCTGCCATAAAACCGGGCGACGCGGCGGAGGCGCCGGAGCACGTTGGCCACGTGGCTGCCGAAGACGCCCCGGTAGACGTGCATTTCGTCGAGGACAACGTGGGTGAGACCCTCGAACATCGTCGCCCAGCGGGTATGGTGGGGCAGGATTCCGGTGTGCAGCATGTCGGGGTTGGTGAGGACGGCGCGGGCGGTGCGGCGGATCGCCCGCCGGTCGCCGGTGGGCGTGTCACCGTCGTAGGCCGCCGGCCGGAGGTCGATCTCGGTCAGTGCCCGGTCCCAGCGGCGCAGGGCATTCAGCTGATCGTGCGCCAGGGCCTTGGTCGGAAATACGAGCAGCGCCCGGGCCCGGGGCGAACGGACGGCCTGATCGAGGATCGGCAGCAGGTAGCACAGGCTCTTGCCTGATGCCGTACCCGTGGCGACGGCCACGTGCGCGCCGGACACCACGGCCTCGAACGCTTCCGCCTGGTGCGTGAAAGGGCGCTCGAAACCGAGCTCGTGGGCCGCGCGGCAAACCTCGGGCCCGAGGGTAGCCGGCCACTCGGCGAACCGGGCCGGCTGCCCCGGCAGCTCGTGCCAGGCCTCGAAGTGCCGTGCCCAGCGGCGATCCGCCCTGAGGAGGCGCACCAGCTCGGTCACGGGCCCGGTCGGTGGTTGTATGTCGCGCTTTGCGTTCATGCGTCTGGTTGCGCCCGCGCGCGGGGTTGCGCGACCTGCCGCCTACGAAACGTGCTCGCCTGCCTCGGCCGTAGGCTCGGTGCCCACCGGCGCATTCGGCGCAACCTCGGGGGCAGGCGCGGGCGGAGATGGCATGTCGACTCGTGGCGGCGGGGTGGCCGCCCAATCGTAGCACAGGCCAGGATCGGCGGCCCAGCGTGCCTGGTGCGCAGCGAGATCCGGCGGTGTGGCACTCCGCATCGCCGCCTCGGCCGCCGTCGCCGAGGTGTCGGGGGAGCGGACGACAAGCAGAATGGCGCCGCGGCGCACGCCCTCGGCATAGAGCCGGGCGTCGGCCGTCGGCACGCCCAGGCCCTCCAGGGCGGCGATCAGCGCTGCCTCGTCGTCATCCGGCAAGGCGATGGCGGAAACCTGAGCGGCATGCCAGGCGACGCCAGGCAGCGACGGCCGCACCGACACATCGGCCGGTGTGAAGCCTGCCTCGGCCAGGGCCTCCAGCGCTCGGGTGGCCGGGATAGGAGCGTCGAACAGGGCGATGATGTGCCGCATGGGTCAGTGTTCCAAACATGCAACTTGATGGTCGCGTACGGCGCATTCTATCAGCAGGGGCCGGTATGTCAATCTGAGCCCGTGCCCCCTGCGGTGCGGGTGATCACGCCACCGGATGCAATACCGCCAGCTGGTTCATCCCCAGCTGGAAAGTAGCGTAATGCACGATGGTCAGTCCAGCTGACCGGGCTACGCGACCCAGCGCCCGGCGGTCGTGGAGGACCTCATGCTCCTCACTCGCGTCGCGGCTGAAGAGCCACAGGCGGGCGCCAAGCTCGTGCAGCCGTCGCGAGCGCGGATGTGGCGTCGTCACAACAATGGAGCCGCCCGGCGACAGCACTGAGCGCGCTCGCTCGAGGACACCGACGGGATCCCCGAGGTGCTCCAGCACGGCCAGCAGTACTACGTGGTCAAACCGCTGGGCCATTACCGCCGGGGGCCACGGACCTTCCAAATCCCCGCACTCGAAACGCCGCTCCGGGTAGCGCCGACGGTTGAGATCCACAACGTGGGCCATTCTTTCGAGGCCCACGTAGTCAACGTTGGCCGGTAGGAAGCGCAGCAGCTCGGCGATGTTGCAGCCGGCGTCCAGGACCGATCTACCCGTCAGATGCCGCGCCGCGTGCCGCATGCGCGCGCTCGTCAGGCGTCCCGAGAAGCGACCGAACCGCGGGCGCGGCAAGCGCTGGAATCTACTTGGGCCCCTGAATAGCCTCATCTCGTGATCAACACCTCTTTACATGACAACACCTGCACAGGCCGTGAGTTGCGGCCTGTGCAGGATTTCACGAGTCCTTCGATTGCGACCGAACTGGCTGGGCCTCGGAGCAGCCGTACTTATTTTCCTATTGCTGATGGACCGAGCCGGACCGGTCGAGCGGCTTGCCTTCGGTGTTTGGCTTACTTCGACGGCAAGAATCGGGTCATCTTGGTGCCACACTTCGGGCAAGTGCCCTTGGCCATGCGGCGGCCCTTCTCGGTGGTCACTACTTGCTCGCCCTGGATCTCGCGCTTCTCTCGGCACTTCACGCAGTAGCCTTCCACGATAGTACGTCTCCTCTCACATGGGAACATGTAACCTGCCCAATGCTACCACGCGTGCGGCCTCAACGCAATCCCCTGTGCAACGTCATCGTTCGGAGGTTTCGGAGGCGCGCACGGTAACGTCCGCGGCGTGGAGCGTGACGGTTTCGCCGTCCCCCGTTTGCACGACGAGGGCGCCGTCGGCCGTCACGCGAAGGGCGCGGCCGTGCACGGTCCGCATCGGGCCGTGGGCCGTGATGTCCTGGCCCAGGGTGGCGAGGCGGGCGGACCAATCTTCAATCAGGGACGAACCGGCCAGTAGCGCATCGTAGTACCGGTCGGTGGCATTCAGGAGTTCTGCCGCCAGGAGGCTACGCTCCGGCGGTGTCAGACCCAAGGCAACGAAGCTGGCTGCGCCTGGGGGCAAGTCCTCCGCACTCTGCCGTACGTTGAGGCCCAAGCCCACCACGACCTCACCCGGTGAGCCGGGCGTCCAGCGCGCCTCGGCCAGCAACCCACCGATCTTGCGGCCACCGGCCAGCACGTCGTTGGGCCACTTTAGCTCCGCCGGACTCGCGGCTGGCAGGTGGTGGGCCAGCGCGTCGACGGCACCCAGAGCGACGGCCATCGGCACCTGCCCCCCCCGTTCTGGCGACAGTGGGGGGCGGAAGAGCACCGAAAGCAACAGCGACGTGCCCGGGGCCGCCACCCAGGCCCGGCCCAGGCGTCCGCGCCCGGCGGTCTGCTCGTCGGCAATTACCACCGTACCCTCGGGCGCACCTTCCTGGGCCATGGCTGCCACGGTGTCCATCGTCGAGGCGGTTTGCGCCAAGACGACCAGGCGCGAGCCCAGACGGCTGGTCGCAAGAGCGGTGCGGATCGCCTGCGGATCGAGATCAGTCACCGAACGCAGTGCTCCGCCACGCCACGATGCATCGCTACCCGTACGTTCCTTTCGTGGCGGAGCACTCATCGCTCGTACGATACCTGTACGACGGACTCTCCTGGCCGCTGCAGCGGTCGGACGGCCATCGTTGACCGGACGCGACCGGTCCTGCCCCCAAACTACGGCGTTTACCCGTACGCGAAGATGGTCCGCCCGCCGCAGCGGGCGCCTCACGCCGGTGAGTGACGGACCCACCGAGCGATCCAGTGGTCGGCCCCCTCGCACTCCCATCTTTCCCGTCAGTTCCTCTTGGGCCGACCAGTAGTATAGTACATATCGGTGACACGTCGGCCCCCTGTGTCATGCCCATGTCGTCACCGTGGTCGCCGGCCGTGGGCTCCTCGGGGTGGCCGAGGGCGGCACCGGCGTCCACGTCGGTGTGGGCGGTGGTGTCGGCGGCAGCCCGGTTGGTGATGGCCGTCGGTGCGGCAGTTGGCACCGGTAGAACCTGCGGCCGGAACACGGTCACCCACTGGTCCGGAAAGACAAACCTGCCCTCGTGACCCCAGTTGTCCCTGAACGTGCCTCTCGCCTCGACGCTCGTCGCCCAATGCCCCGGCTCGAGCGGCTCCACCTCGTAGGTGAAGGCCGCGCCGCCCACCGGCACGTGGTTCATCTCCCACTCCAGGGTGTCCCCGTTCGGGCTGATGGACTTCGGCTCGGGATTCGCACTATCCGGCACCAAGCGCATGTTGTCCGGCAGCACGTCCGTGACCGTCACCCTGCTGAGGACGATGCCTTGGATCTGCTTGCGAATTGCCTCGAATGCCTCGGGCAGAAGGCCGGGGTCGGGCACTTGGTAGTAGTACCGCGGGTGCGTCGCCGCCTGGCGCAAGCACTGGGCGTCGCAATTCGGCCCAAGGCAGATCGCTATCACCAGGATGCCTTGGCCCTTGGCCTGATTCGCGGCCTGGAGCACTGGCGGGCAGCCGGCGTTGTTGCCGCCGTCGGACAGCACCACCATCACCTGGCGGCTTCCCGGAGGGGGACCGCCACGACCACGGATTAGCGCCTTGAGGCCCTCCCTGATGCCCTGGTCAACCGCCGTCCCCCCACTAGCACCGATCCTGTTGATGGCACCTATGGTGCGACCGTCGTTGTTGGTCAGGCTGCTGAGCGTACGCGCCCGGTGGTTGAACTCGACGACGGCTATAGCAATGGTGGAGTGCGCCGGCAAGTCGAGATCGCGCACGAACTGGGTAGCCGCCTCCTTCATCCGCTGGGTCTTGGCACCCGCCATCGACCCCGACCCATCCAGGACCAGCACGATGTGCAAGGCGTCCACATCGCCCGGGCACACGGCGGTCACATGTAGCGTGATCTCCGTCCGCTCGCCGAGCAGCAGCGCGCTGGGCCTGGCCTGCTTGGTCCGGTCGACGATGCAGGTGCTCGGGTTCCCCGGCTGCTGTATTACCGTTGGTTCATCCGGGCCGGCTCGAGCAGGTACGACGGCAGCCAGTACCGCGCTCGCCACGGAAAAGACGAGGCCAGCAAGGCTCATCACGAGGACACGGCGCATCATCATCATACTCCTCTCACTGACCCAAATGGTCATCTATGGGGCCGTTGAGAGTATTAACCCGCGAGGAGACGAAACCTGACAGCCATTACGCCAGGTCCGCCGATCGCCCGAACCGTCGACCCTGTCACGGTCCTCGGATCCAACGGACTGATAGCTGATAGCTGATAGCCGATAGCCTCCCCCCAATCGACCGCCCTCATCCCCTCGCGCCGCGAACGGCGGCGTCACCGTCGCCGTCAATGTCGGCGTGACCGTCGTTGTCGCGGTGGCCGTGCCCGTGGGCGCGGGGGTGTCCGTCACCAGCAACGTCGGTGATGCCGTTGGCGAGGGCGCCTCCGTCGGCTGGGCCGTTGGCGTCGGGGGGGGCGACGTCGGCGTGGCCGCACTGGTTGGCGTCACCGACGCCGACGTCGGTACCGGGAGGGGACTGGACGTGGGTGCCGGCGTCAGCGACGGTGACGGTTGGCCCGGTGTGCGCCGCGGGGCCGGGCTGGCGGTCGGGGGTGGCGGGCCGGAGGTCGGGGGTGGCGGTGGAGTGCCGGGAGACGGAGGCCGCGCGGTCGGCGTGCCGGCCGACTCCCGGGTCGGAGTTCTTGTCAGGCCGCGCCCATTCCCCGCAGTGGGCGTCGTTGAGGGTTGGCCCGGAGGTTGCGGCGTCTTTGAAGGAGCGAAGGACGCCCCAACGGTGCGTGTAGGTGTAGGCGTCGGCTGCGGATAATCGCCCGAGCCAAAGCGGGTAGGGGAGGGCGCGGGCGCCGGCAGGCCGGCGTCGCCGGGGCCGGCAGTGGGCCGTTCGCGCGGCGCGGGCGGTTCTCCCGGCACGTAGACCGGCGTGCTACGCAGACCGATGGCCAGACGCGTCGCCACCGGCAACGTGGGCGTCGCGAGTGATTCCGGTGCCGAGGTTCCGGTAGAACCTTCCTCGGCAGTCGCCCCGATGGTGGGAGAGCGTGCAACCGAAGAGGTTGGCGCCGGCGTGCCCGTCGGCGGCGGGGCAACCATCGTGGCTCGCAACCGGGCGATTTCCTGAACCGGCAGGTAGGGTAGAACTTGCCAAAGGACCAGTGTGCCGAGGGCGCAGGCCACCGCCGCCAGGGGCAGCGCAAGCGGCACCAGCCGGCGCATCCGCCGCTCACGGGCGGGCACGCCCAGGAGCGCCGCCTGAAGGGTACGGCTCGGCACGAGATCGCGTTCGGCCGCCAGCGCGGCACGCAGGCGCGCTTCGACCTCGGCCACGTGCCGGCAGTCCGGGCACGCGGCGAGATGCTCCGCCAGCTCGATGCGCTGGGAGGCGCTGATTCGCTCCCCAGCGTCGATGAGCTCTCGCGCCCGCTCGCAGGTCATGGTCTGGCCGTTAACTTCTCACTTCCCCGATCATCTTACTACCTCTCCCCGTCGGAAAACCGTCGATAGGCCTCTTCGAAAGCCTCCCGGGCCCGCTGGCGCCGCTTCCGCGCTGCCGCGGGCGAGACGCCCAGCACTTCCGCCACCTCGCCCGCATTGAGCCCGTCATGGCTGAACAAGAGCAGCACCTGCCGCTGGCCATCGCTCAGGTCCGACAGGGCCCGGGCGACGGGCTCCCGGGCGACCAGCTCGCTCGCCG
>CAYYVH010000121.1:0-10841 GCA_964475075.1 uncultured Anaerolineales bacterium
CTGCCGGCGCATCGGCGCCCTCGGTTGCACGGTCTTATTTGTTGACACGCCCTAACCACCCAGGCCCAACTCCGGGGCGATGGATTGCATGGCCGCCAGCATCGTAGCCCAATGGTCCTCCAGCGAAACGCCTAGCTCCTCGACCGCCGCTTCGACCTCGTCGCGGTCCACTCCGCCGGCAAACCGGCGGTCCTTCCATTTCTTGCGAATGCTCTTGACCTTCACGTTTCGCAGGTCCTTGTCGGGCCGAACCAGGGCTACGGCCACGACCAGGCCGCTGATATCGTCGCAGGCGTGCAGCGCCTTCTCCATGACGGTCTCTCGCCGTACACCGGTGTAGTCCGCGTGTGACAGCACGGCGCGGCGAATGTGCTCCGGCCAGCCACGCTCGGCCAGGATCTTCTCTCCCTCCACGGGGTGCGCCGGTGCTGCCTGGAACTTCTCGTAGTCGAAATCGTGCAGCAGCCCAGCGATGGCCCACTCTTCCTCGTCCTCGCCGTACAGGCGGGCGTAGGCCCGCATGCCGGCCTCCACGGCCAACATGTGGCGGCGCAGGTTCTCGTTCTTGGTGTACTCACACACGAGTGCCCACGCATCGTCACGCGAACAGTCCATGGCCCATCCCCTTCATCATCACCCGACGATTGGCCGCCTGGCCCCAAGACCCTACTTGCCGTCTCCCCCCTTGCGCCGCGAGCGACCACGCTTGCGTTTCTTGGAACCTGTGGCCTCACCCTCTTCAGCGGCGTCCTCGATCACTACATCCGGAATGATGGGCTCGATGTCCTCCAAATCCAAGTTGGGCACCCGCTCATCCCCCTCGTACGCCGGTCGGGCCGCAACATCCAGGGCCTCCTCGTCCAAACTGATATCGACGACCCCACTGTCCTCAGATTCCGCCACGCCGTCCTCCTGCGGTGGAACCAACGCCCGTTGCTCCAAACCACGCATGCGGCTGACGCCCTGGAACACGCCGCCCTCATCGATCATCACTGCTTCCACCGTGATGTCGCCGAACACCTGGCCGGTCGACAGGATCTCCAGCCGCCCGGTGCCGTCGATATCGCCCTTCAGGGCACCCCCGACCGTCACGTTGCGGGCTGTGATATCGGCCACCACACGCGCGCCCTCACCGATGACGACGTTTCCGGCCACCTCGATGACACCCTCGAAAGCGCCGTCGATACGCACGCCGCCATCACTGCGCAAATGGCCCTTCACACTGGCGGAGGATCCGACAACGGTCTCTAGCGGCTCGTGCTGTGTGCTGCTTGAATCACGTCCGAAAATGCCCATCTACTCGGTTCCTCCTCGTCAGTGCGGACGATAGCCGTCCATCAATGGCCGTGGGTCCAGCGGCTGGCCGTCCTTCCAGATCTCATAATGGAGGTGGGGCCCCGTCGAGTTGCCCGAGCTCCCCGACAAACCCACGATTTCGCCTGGCTTGACCCGTTCGCCGAGCTGGGCTAACGCCTCGGACAGGTGAGCGTACAGGGTATTGTAGCCCTCACCGTGCTGCACCAACACCGACCAGCCGTAGCCCGGCTGCCAGCCACTACCGACTACCGTGCCATCGGCGGTGGCCATCACCGGCGTGCCGTACCGAAGCGCCACGTCGATGCCGGTATGGTAGTTCGGGCGACTGCGGTAGACGCGCCATCCGAAAGGCGAGGTAACATCCCCCCGCGCCGGCCAATTCGCCGGCTCGGAGAACGCCGGTACAGCCTCTCGCCCCTCGGCGGAGCCGTCCGGCTCTGCCGCCATCGCGCCACTGGGCCGGGCGTATTCCTGGAGGCGGTACAGCTCCGCCAACCCCTCCGCCAACCGCCGCTGGATCAGCGCCAGGCGTGCCCGGTCCGGGCTCGCCGGCACATAGGCCCCGCCCTGCGCCGGCACTTCGCCCGTCTCGCCGGACCAGGTTCCCGACCCCGGCGGCAAACCGAGCTCCGCACGCAGCTGGCGGCTCAGGTAGTCCACACCGTCCAGCTGCATCTCGATCGCCTCGATTTGAAAGCGCATCATCTCCAACTCGCCCTCCGCCTGGCGCAGACGCCGGTGCTGGCGGGCAATCGCTTCCTCCAGCTCCCGCTCCTGTCCGGCCGCGGACGCCTCCGCGGTCGTGAGCCGCATCGTCTCCCGACGCAGAGCACGGTTCTCCCGCACCAGAAGCGCCACGCCAATCACGGCGCCTATACCAAGGAGCGCAAGGAGCGGAGCGAGGGCGACGGGGATGTGGATGGCAATGCGCGACCGCTCGTCGGGCCGCCACGTCTTCGCCACGGTCAGACCCTTTCCAGGGCGGTCACCAGGCACGGCAAGAACGGTTTACGAATTATAAAGGGCGGTGGGTAGGCGTGTCAACCTCGTGTGGACCCGAAACAGTGTATCGGGAATCAGCACAGGCATGCGAAACCGGCTCCTTGGCGAGCACGCCGACCGATTCTACGGCCGGCCGGGCCACAGGGTCAAGCGGAACATGAGGACGAGGCGTGATCCCGCTGGACGTCGGGTGTACAATGGCACCCGTGAGCGATCGGGCTGTTCTAGCCTTGGTGGACGGCACGGTGTGGCCCGGCGTGCCCTTCGGCACTCTCGGGCGCCGCGCCGGCGAGGTCGTCTTCAACACGTCCATGACCGGTTACCAGGAGGTGCTCACCGACCCGTCCTACTGCCGCCAGATCGTCGTCATGACGGCGCCCCACATAGGCAACACCGGTATCAACGAAGAGGACGACGAGAGCGGCCGCGCCTGGGTGGCCGGATTCGCCGTGCGGCGTGCGAGCCTCGCCACCAGCTCGTGGCGCGCCACCGGGCCGCTCGAGGACTACCTACGGGAACACGACATCCTCGGCTTCACGGGTCTGGACACCCGGGCCCTGGTGCGCCACATTCGGGACCATGGCGCAATGCACGGCGCGCTCGTTACCGACGGCGGCACGGCCGAGGAAGCCCTTGAACTAGCCGGGGCCGCCCCCGACATCAACCAGATGGACCTGGTCGGCGAGGTTACCTGCGAGGCGCCCTACCCTTTCCGTGGATCAGTGGCTCAGATCTGGTACCCCCTCGCCGCAGGTAACCCCGTCCTTCCACACCGCACTGTCGCGGTCTACGACTTCGGCGTGAAGCGCAACACGCTCCGCCTCCTCGTCTCCCACGGCTGCCGGGTGACGGTCGTTCCAGCGCGCACGCCGGCCGACGAAGTCCTGGCGATGGCACCTGACGGAGTGCTCCTGTCCAACGGCCCCGGCGACCCGGCGATGCTGGATGACATCGTGGCCAACATCCGGGGCCTGTTGGGCCGTGTTCCGGTATTCGGCATCTGCCTCGGCCACCAGCTGCTCGGCCTGGCCCTCGGCGGGCGGACGTACAAGCTCAAGTTCGGCCATCGCGGAAGCAACCAGCCGGTGCAGGACCGGCGCACCGGGCGGGTCGCCATTTCCAGCCACAACCACGGCTTCGCCGTGGCCGAGGAGGGGCTGCCGGACGGAGTCGAGATCACCCATGTCAACCTGAACGACGGCTGCCTGGAGGGCCTGGCGGTGCCGGAGGCGCGCGCATTCAGCGTGCAATACCACCCCGAGGCCGCCCCGGGGCCTCACGACGCCACGGATCTGTTCGGGGCCTTCATGGCGGCTATCGAGGCAGGGGATCGCTAGGTAGGGTAGGGAAGTCCCGTCAGCTCCGACGGCGCCGCTGCGAGGTCCAGTCCTCGATGATGACGTCACGGAAGCCCACGTAGTCGGAGACGTTGGCGGTGACGAGAATGAGGTCGTTCACCCAGGCAATCGCCGCGATCTGGCCGTCCACGAACGCCGGCATTCTTCCCCCAGTCGCCAACCGCGCGCGCTCCGCGGCGTGCCACACCGCCGCCCTATCATCGTATGGCAGGATGGCGAGCGTGGGCGCAAGCACCTCGAACAGGTAGTGCTCCAGCTGACGGCGCCGCGCCGAGGCCGGCAGCCGGTGGCAGCCGAAGAGGAGCTCGTGCCAGACCGGGGCCGCCGTGGCGATCTCGTGGCGGTGGACTCCCAGCCGCCGCATCACCTCAGGGTGGGGCTCGGGCCGCGCCGGCTCCGAGAGGACGTTCGTGTCCAAAAGGTAGCGCCCCGTCACGCCGGATCGTTCCGACCGGGGGTGCGATCCCTTACGTCGCGGTAGACCTCGTCCACGTCCAGCTCCGAGAGATCGTAGCGGGCCCTGAACTCCCGGATCGCACCCGCCAGGTCCGGCGTTCCCGATGTCATCCTTCGGTACTCACTCACCGACAGGAGCACGGCCACGGGCCGCCCCCGCCGAGTCAGCTCGACGGCATCGCCCTGCAACACGGCCTCGATAAGGCTCGCCAGATTGGCCCTTGCCGCGGTGATCGAATATTGACGTGGCATGCCGGCTCGTCTCCTATGGCTACCCGGACGGCTACCTGTACAGATAGATGTACATTATAGTACATCACCGGCGTCCGGCGGGTCAAGCATCGGTCCGGCCATGCCTGTTGACCACGCGCGCCATCCGACCTACGCTAGCCGCCACGGATGTCTAACTCAGCGGGTTCTCCCAGCGCAAGTTCGGAAACCGCGCGAAATCGCCATCCGTGCTGCACCGGGTCAGGCCGTGTTCGATCGCTAGTGCTGCCAGGTGAGCATCAGGCACGAGATTCCCCGTAGGTCGTGCCTCGCGCAGCACCTCGCTGAGCACCTGCGCATGCCGCTCGGTCGGCAGAGGTGTCCAGACGGATGGTGCCGTGATCCTTGAAAACTCGGATGGCCTGTTCGAATTTTCATGCTATCATCAGTCCATGATCCACCGGCCGTTCTACCTTGATCGCCTGGCGAACGCGATCAGACGCACGCCCGTCACCGCCCTGCTCGGCCCGCGCCAATGCGGCAAGACGACCCTCGCCCGTGTGTTCGCAGCCGGTAAGTCGACGACTTATTTCGACCTGGAGTCCGTCGTCGACCGGCGCCGGTTGCAGAACCCCGAGTTCGCGCTCGAATCGCTGTCCGGCCTCGTCATCTTGGACGAGATCCAGTCCGTCCCGGAGCTGTTCGACGTACTGCGGGTGCAGGTGGACCGGCCCGCGAACCAGGCCCGATTCCTGGTGCTGGGCAGCGCTTCGCCCGCGATCGTGCGGCGGGTGTCAGAGTCGTTGGCCGGTCGCGTGGAGTTCGTAGAACTGTCCGGGTTCGACCTGACCGAGGTCGGCGGAGAGGCGTGGCGGACACTGTGGCTGCGCGGCGGCTATCCCCGCGCCTATCTGGCCGCCTCGCATGCCGATAGCATGGCATGGCGGGATGGGTTCGTGCGAACGTTCCTGGAACGTGACATCCCCCAGCTCGGCATCACGATCCCCGCGCCAGCCATGCGCCGGTTCTGGACCATGATCGCGCACTACCACGGCCAAACCTGGAACGGCTCCGAGCTTGCACGCGCCATGGGTCTGTCGGACAAGACCGTGCGCTCGTACCTGGACATCCTGACCGGTACGTTCATGACACGGCAACTCCAACCCTGGCACGAGAACATCGGAAAACGGCAGGTGAAGGCACCGAAGGTGTACCTGCATGACAGCGGCCTGCTGCACTTCCTACTGGGGCTGCCAGACGAGCAAGCACTCCTGGGCCATCCGAAGGTCGGTGCGTCGTGGGAGGGCTTCGCATTGGAGCAGGTTCTGGCGATCGTCCGACCGGCCGAAGCCTACTTCTGGGCCACGCACGGCGGAGCGGAGCTCGACCTGCTTTTCACCTACCGTGGCCGCCGTTTCGGCATAGAGGTGAAGTTCAGCGAGGCCGTGCGGCTGTCACGGTCGATGCACGTCGCCCTGGCCGACCTGCGGCTAGACCATCTGTGGGTCGTCCATCCGGGCCGACACAGCTTCCCGCTCCAGGCGCGCGCCACAGCGTGGCCGATTCACACCGTCGCGCAGCTGCCGTCCGAGATCGAGCGCATGGCCGACCAACCCAGCGGAGGAGGATAGAATTTCAGTCGGCGGTGGGGAGCGCGTCACAGCGGCGAGGAGAGCGTCAAAAGACCGTTGTGGGCGCAGTAGCGGGCCAACCGCAGATGGCTGGCCGTGTCGTCTTGGTCGAGCCAGACTGAATCGTCGACGCTGAAGCCGGCGTGCAACCAACCCAACATGGACTGGGCCTCTTCGGGCTCGAACAGCTCGCGCCGAAGTAGCGGCACTTGCAGCTGAAGGCCAAGAGGAACTCTGCCCTGCTCTCGTCACAACGGACCCGGGCGAAGCCCGCTTCGAGCACGCCGCAGTCGAGGAACTTGGCGATGACCTCCTCGACCACGCCCCGCCAGCGGCCGTACTGACGCTCGAACCGGTCCTCGTAGCGACCGTGGAAGCGGTCGAAGTGGTCGACGAGCAGCCGGTAGAGAGGCGAGGCCATGGGCCAACGGGGACGGTAGACCCCGGCCGGTTCGGCATCCTGAGCCAGGTTGTCCCTCCCGCGAAGGGATGGGGGGCCCCGTCAGTCTATGCAGCAGTGTCCGATAGAGCTATTATCAGCAGTCGTGGATGAGGAAGCTGGTAAGGGAAAGAAAGCGGCGTGCCCTTTCAGAGATCGTTTCAGAATCCCCGGGCAAGCCGGGAGAAAGAGCACGCTAATGTGACAAGGATGACTATGCCGAGGTCCGGGCGCAACTGCCGGAGGAACCGGCCGAGGTGTTCGACGAGCTGGTGCGCCATGGGGCGCAGCTCATGTACGCGCCCGATCCGGCTACCGCCAAGAAGGAGATCGAGCGCTTCGAGGATCTCTACGGGGCCAAGTATCCGAAGGCCGTCGCCAGCCTGCCCGACAACCAGGACCGGCTGCTGACGTTCTTCGACTACCCAACCGAACACTGGGTCCACCTGCGCACCACCAACCCGATCGAGTCCACCTTCGGAACGGTCAAGGCGCGCACAAAGAAGACGCGCGGCGCCGGGTCACGTGCGGCCGGCCTGGCGATGGCGTACAAGCTGATCGAGGCCGCCGAGCAACGTTGGATTTGACAATAGCTCGTCCGATAGCGGCATACGTCCTGCAGCCAAGGAGAGGAATCCCGTGAACCTACATCTGCGTGCTCGGTCGTGGCAGTCGTACCTTGCCCTTTTCTCGTGTGTGGCTCTCCTGGCTCTCGTTCTGGGGAGTGTCGGCGGTCTGTCCAGAGCGGCGGCGCAGACCGAGAGCCAGGTGAATAGAGGCTCCGGCCTGGGCAGATTGGAACTCGAGATCGATCCCGCGATGCTGGCCAGTCAGCAGTCGATCGATGTCGAACTCGGCCCCGACCAATGGCAAACTGTCTTGTCCGAGAACTTCGAGGGCACCTGGCCCACGGGCAACTGGCAGGTCTTCGATGGCGACGATGCCACCAATGGCGAGTACTACTGGTCCAACCGCTGCACTGGGAAGAACAGCGCCCGCAGCGCCTGGGCCGTGGGGGGTGGCGCCAACGGCAGCAGCCTGTCCTGCGGCGACCACTATCCCAACAACGCCGACTCGGTGGCCATCTACGGTCCACTGGACTTCACCGACGTGGTGGCGGCCGAGATCAGCTACGACATGTGGGTGAATACGGAGTGCGTCGGCACCGACTGCGTCGACAAGCGCGACTCGTTCTGGGTCTTGTGGTTCAGCGACCCGGACGACATGGAGGGTTATTGGTCAGCCGGCCCCTGGATCGACGATCCTGGTGCCGATCCCCAGGGGTGGGTGTCGAGAACGCACGACGTGAGCCACCTGGCCGGCCAGCCCAAGGTATGGGTGGGCATGTGGTTCGATAGCGACGCCACGACGAATGCCCCTGGTGGAGGCTTCATCGACAATCTGCTCGTCCGCGTCGAGAAGTGCGAGGAGACGGCCACCATACGGTCCGTCACCACCGACCGCAGCTGCTACATACCCGGCTCGCAGATCGGCGTGTTCGTGGACGTCGGTTCGACACTGCCCTCGCAGTCGGTCAGCATCGAGGTGCAGCTCGCCCAGTTCGACATCGTGTGGGCACAGACCCAGCGGATCATCTCGGCGCCGGGGCAGACGACGTTGACCCTCCAGGTCCCGCAGGACCGCACGGTCGGCGACTACACCGTGCGGGTCATAGTCATAGACGTGGCCACCGAGTGCTTCCAGGACATGGAAGAGGTATCCGTCCGAATCGACCCGGTCTGTGGCACGGTGACACCACCCGTGCCATGGACGGCGACGCCGACGCCCACAAGGACCCGAACGCCCACACCCACGGCGACGCCGACGCAGTGCCCGCCAGCGCGGTCTTGGACACCGATCGCCTGTACGGATGTGAACTACATCCGCAATCCGGGCTATGAGCGCTACAACCGGAGCTGGGGCTCCTACAGCCTGCTGGGCCGGGACGTCATGACCACTCAGGCCTTGGACGGTTTCCTCTCGGCCCACTTCCACGGGACGGCCGGGCAGGCCAATGAGGAGGTGCTGTTCCAGTTCATCGACATCCCGCCGGACATCGACAATGCTAGCTTCACGGTATCGGACTTCTTGCGCTCGAACACGGCCGTCAATCCGCCGGCGATCCGCGGCAACGATTACTTCCGCGCCTCGATCTACGACCTTACGCTGCGGAATGAACTCGTCCGGATGTGGGAATTCGATCCCGTGCTTCCAGAAGAATGCCCCGTCGATTCGCCCAACTACAACCTTTCGCCTGGCGAGCTGGACGCCATCCGCGGCCGGACGGTGGCTCTCGTCTTTCACTTCCACAAGGCCACGCTCGGCTGGCAGACCAGCGTCCTGATCGACCGCGTCCAGTTCTACGTCTGCTCGTCCGGCCCGCCGTGCCGCGTGGAGCGTGACAAGCGCGCACACCCCAACGTGGTGCCACCGGGCGGCGAGGTCACGGTCGTGCTGAGCCTGACCGGCCAGGACGGCGCGTGCCTGCCGCATCGCACGTCCGCCGACGTCATGCTCGTCATCGACCGCTCGGGCAGCATGTCCGAACAGAACGGCAGGCCTATCCGCGATGCCAAGGCCGCCTCAATTGCCTTTGTCAACCGCTTGGATATGGCCACCGATCAGGTGGGGCTGGTGTCGTTCGCCGACACCGCACTCCGCAACGTGGGGCTGATGAGCCGGGCCGGAGACGTGAAGAGTGCCATCAATGGCCTCAATGCCAGCGGCAACACGAACATCAAGGACGCCATCGCCATGGCCCAGGCCGAGCTCGCAAGCTCTCGCCGCAAGGCGGGTAACGCACCGGTCATGGTCCTCCTGTCCGACGGTCTGCCGAACCGCCCCAGCGGAAATGCCGATCCGCGCCCGGAGGCCACGGCGGCCAAGGCAGCCGGCACGCGGATCTTCACCATCGGGCTGGGCGACGGGGTGGACCCCAACCTGATGCGTGAGCTGGCGTCCTCGCCGTCCGACTACTTCTTCGCTCCGAACAGCAGCCAACTCGACGCCATCTACCAGCAGATCGCCGGCGCCATCAGCGGGTCGCCCGCGACGAACATCACGATCGTCGACCGCCTGTCGCAGTATGTCACGCTGATACCCAACTCGTTCACGGGCTCTCCGCTGCCCGAGGTCAGCCCCGACGGACGCACGTTGACGTGGCGCATCCCGCGGCTGGGCCTCGAGACGCGCACCTGGAGCTACCGGGTGCGCATGACTCAGACTCCGGGCACGTGGCCCACCAACGACTCCGCCACGGCTACGTACACCGATTCGAACGGCAACCCGGCCAGCCTCACGTTCCCCATTCCCGAAGTGACGGTGCTCCAACCGGAGGAGCATCACCCGGAGGTCATGTGCCGCGATCACCCCGGTGACAACGGATCGGTGCCGTCCAACGTGAACGGCGAGCCGTGGTGGGACAGCCCGGACATTTGGGTCCGCACCAGTCAGGACGGTGTCCCGGCGCACCAGAATCCTGTTGCCGGCCAGACGAACTACGTGTACGTCAGGGTGCGCAACATCGGCGACGCGACCGTAAACAACATCACGGTGCGCGCGTACGACTCCCTCGGCGCAGTGAATCTGCGCTGGCCCGACGACTGGGTGCCCGAGATCGGCTCGGCCACGATTCCCAGCCTGGCACCGGGTCGCGTGACCGTCGTCTCGATCCCCTGGACACCGGTAGTGGATGGGCACTTCTGCTTCCTTACCAGGATCGAGGCGTCGGAAGACCCGATCAAGTTCGACGGCTGGGTGCCTTTCGACAACAACATCTGCCAGCGCAACGTCCAGGTCGTTGAAAGCGGCAACTCGACCACATCCGTGGGCGGCGGCAACCGCGAGCGGGGCTCGGGCTACGGTAAGCTCACGCTGAAGTCCAAGAACCTCCCGCGCTCCGCCTCCGGCAAGATCACGTTCACTGACCCCCAGCTGTACGAGCGCTGGCGGGTGGCCGGCGGCAGCGTGGCCGGCGGTCGGGCGAACGACCAGGATCACTCGATCGAGTTCGGCACCGGCGTATTCGGTGTACACGAACAGGGCGTGGCGGATGAGGGTGTGGTGGATCTGGCAATCGACGACATCCCGTTTGAGGGTGAGGAGGTCGGCGCCTTCGCCATCGAGATCGCAGGCCCACCCGACAGCGAGGCGCCGACGCTGGAGCTCGTCGAGTGGATGGAGGGCCGGCCGGTGGGCGGCAACGTCATCCGGGCTCCGGTGCTCCGCCCGTACGCGGTGTACTTACCATCGCTGGCCTCCAGCTACAGCTACGAATCGATCCTGTCGGAGCGCTGGCTGTCGCGGCCGAGCGCCTGGCCCAGATAGCCCGTTCTGCTCCTTGCTGGGGGGCCCCGTCAGTCTATCGGCCATTGCGCGCGCCATCCGATCTACGATAGCCGCCGAGGCAGCCTCATGACCCGTCGTCTC
>CAYYVH010000122.1:0-10790 GCA_964475075.1 uncultured Anaerolineales bacterium
TATTCCCGAGGAGCAGCCCTCAGCCCTGCCGGATGCAGCGGTGGCCGAATTGCCGAGTCGATTTGTTGACACGCCCGAGGTCGCCGCGGTGCCTGTCGCGGGCCACAGCACCGCACTCAGAACGACAATGGCCATGACGCTCAACGCGTGGATGTGGTTCGTGGTTGGCATATGACACCTTGCTGCTTGGTTGGTACAGCCCGCGCAGCAACGGTCGCACGGTTCGCATGTAGTCAAGTGGTCAGCAATTCCTCGAGTGAGTCATCGTCGCATCCTCCCTGCTCTGGCTCCGCCCCCGCACCCGCGGGGGCCGCCGTCACAACCAATCATGCCCCAGTTCGGGGCGGGGCGAAAGGCAGTGTTTCCGCGAGGCAGCCACTGCCCGGCCGCGTCAGTTTCCTCGGTCCAGCATCGGTAGATAGATCGAGTGCCGCGGCTCTGGGGGGGGCGTCGGCGAGGGGCTGGCAGTCGCTGAGGGCGTGCGCGTGGGCGTCGCGGTGGCCGGCGGCTCCGGCGTGTCCGGGGCCGCGCCGCACCCGATCCGCTCCGTGCTCACCACCATATCGTCGAACCAAATGCGGTTGCTCTGCTCGGCGTCGCCGGAAGCGATGTAGTGCTGCAGCCAGGACTTGTTCAGCTGGAGCTCGGGCACATCCCGCCAGTGCATGGTCGCCTCTTCGCGGACCAGCTCGTCGTTCAACCAGAAGGCCATCCAACCGTCGGACTCGCGCGGCGTGTTCAGGCGCATTCCCAATTCGAGGCACGCCCACTCGCCCCGCGGCAGCACCACCGGCTCCTCGGGCCCGAAGTGGTTGCCCCAGCAACACTCCGGCTCGTTGGTGCACGGCATGTCCTTCCGGGCACACTGCTCGCATATGCGCCGCGCGTAGTCGCCGCTGCAGTAGCCGCCCCGGTCGCACCTCATCTCGGGGAAGTAGGTGTAGAAGAACAGCTCGCGGTCGCGGTTGAAGTCCACCGTCGTCCCCGCCGCGCGCACCCCGTTGGGCCGACACCCGGCGTTGCCGTCACTGTCCCAATAGCCGCCGGGCCGTGTGCCGGCGATCGAGAGGAAGTGATGCACGTATTGATGGTCAGGGGCCAGCCGCACCCAGGTGCGGAAGAAAAGCCGTTCGTAGCCGGACAGCCGGCAGCCCGGCCGCTTCTGGCCCGCGCAGCTGCGGTACGTCAGCGACGCACCCTGATACTTAGCCGACTCCTCGGCCGGCATATGGAGCGACCACTCGCCGCCGTGGGCCGCCACCGGATCGTTGACCAGGCGAATGCGGGCCGGGTCGTTCACGCCGCCGGGGCAGCCCAGGCACTCCGTGAACGGCGACCCAGCGAACCAGTCCTCCCAGCCGAGGCCGCCGGACTCGAAGTCTTCGCACGCCAACCACTCGGGTCGTGGGTCGTCGCATGCCGAGGCGGCGACGTGGTCCGACGCCCTGAGAGCGGCGACTGAGTGTATCCCCAGGATTGTCGCACCGATGAGAACCAACAGCGGTGCTCTCATCGGTCACCCCCCTCGGCCAGTATCCCCTCCACTACCCCCTCCAGTTCCAGCAACCGGCCGCGCGCCAGCGCGGCCTCAAGCCTCGGCGTGGGGAGCACTTCGCGCAGCGCGGCAATGACCGGGTCGGCATACTGCCTGGTCTCATCGAAGAACGACGGGTGGCCCAGAACCACCCCCAGCAGTTCCGCCGCCCCCTCATGCTGCCCGGCCTTCATCTGCAGCTCGGCCATCCCCACCAGCCCCTCCAGCACAATGGGTACAACCCCCATGACCGAGGACTCCCTCAGCGCCTGGCAAATGTACTCCCGTGCCTTGTCGTCGTCACCCAGTCCGGAATGGACGTGCCCCAGGTTGTTGCGGCAGATAACGACCTCGTAGTGGGCGCCGGTTTCTAGGGCAATCGCCAAGCTCTCCTCATAGTGCCCAACCGCCTCCTCGAACTTGCCCTGCTTTCGAGCGATCTCGCCCAGGTTGATGAAGCACGCGGCCACCCCCCATCGGTCACCGATCTCGCTGTAGGCCGCCATGCTCTCTTCGTGACGACGCACTGCTTCGTCGTACTCCCCTCGCAACAGGGCGGCAAACCCCAGCACTCTGAGTGCGAAGGCGATGCCCTGCCGATCACCGACCTCCCGGCAGATCTCCAGGCTAGCTGCGGCATACCGTTCTGCTTCGTCGCTCTTCCCCCTGCGGTAGGCAACATCACCCAGGTTGTATTGGCACACTGCAATGCCCCCTCGGTTTCCGTGGTCACGGGCCACCTTCAGCGCGTGCACCAGATAGCGCTCCGCCTCATCGCAGTCCCCCTGGACACGGACGGTCAAGCCCAATCCGTTCAGCGCTGTCACCTCCGCTTGCCGGTCGCCCTCCTCGTGGGCCAGTCTCATCCCCTCCTTGAGATGCGGCAGCGCAGCGGCGTAGTCCCCTGTCAGGCGATGAACCTGCCCCAAACTGACCAGCAGCGGCCCACGGCTTGCCGCGTCGCCCTGCCCCAGCAATGCCAGTGCCCGCTCGAAGGCGGTAATCGCGTCGCGGTAGGCGCTGACCTCGTACCGCTCCTCCCCCGCCCGGTGCAAGTAGCCGGCGGCCTTGGAGTTCTCGCCTGCCCTTTCGTAGTGCCCGGCAATCAGGCCCAGGTACTCCTCAAGGCGCTCCCCGGCGTTTGCCTCCAGCCACTTCGCCGCCTGGGCGTGATAGACCCGACGCCGCTTGAGTAGAACCGTCTCGTAGGTAACGTTGTGCAGGATGGCGTGCCTGAAGATGTACTCGTCCGTTCCCGCGAAGGCCGAGTGCGGCTGCGGATAGACCAGCTCGCGACTGCTCAGGTCGTCCAACAGCGCCTTGACTCCGCCGCCACCTATTGCGTCGCCCACAAGCTCGGCCACCGCCTGGCCCCAAAACAGCCTTCCCACGACCGAGGCGCGCTGCAAAACGACCCTCTCGTTGCGGGGCAGGCTGTCCAGTCGGGCCTGGAGCACTCCGGTCAACGTGGACGGCACACGCACCTCGGTCAGGCGGTCGATCTCGATGCGCCACCGCTCCTCGCCGCGGACGATCACGCCGTCCTCGATCAGCATCTTGATCAGTTCTTCGACGTAATAGGGATTGCCCTCCGCCCCCTCAACTACCAGGTCGCGCAGGGCAGCCGGGACCCGGTCCGCCTTTCGCAGAATCTCGCCGACCAGCACCCGGCTGTCATCCTCGGAGAGCGGGTTGAGCTCGATCCGGGTGTGGGTATCTTGCTGCCCCCCTCCATCTGTTCGTCCCGCCAACACGCGGGAGGAAGCCGTGCCCCAATCCGGGCGCCGCTCGAAGAGCAGGGGGCGTGCCAGGCATACCACCAGCAGCCGCACATCCGGCATGGTGGCAACCAGATCAGTGATGAGGTCGAGGGAGCTCTCGTCCGCCCAGTGGATATCTTCCAGGAAGAGCACCATCGGCCGGGCCGCCATCGCACGGATGTAGGTGGTCAGATATGCCGTCGCCAACTGGCCGAAGGAGGGGCTGCCCAAGAGGTTCTTCACCGCAGGGCTCGTGGAGAAGTCGAAGCCCACCATGTGCCCGACGAGATCAGCCTGGTCAGGATCGAGGATTCCCGCGGTCCCGGCACGGAACTTGTCCAGGACCGTGGCCGCCCCATCGCTCTCGAGGATCTCGAAGCGGTGGGCAAACACATCGCGGATCACGCCGTAGGGCATCGCCCGCAACTCAGGTGAAGCCCGCCCCACGAAATACCAAATGCGTTCCGGCAGCAGCTCGATCCAATCGTCGACCTCGTCGAGCAGGCGTGACTTACCCACGCCGGCCTCGCCGGTGATCGTGACGAGCCGGGTGCTGGCTCCCGCCATCACCTCGCGCAAGATGTCCCGTAGTTCCTGCAACTCCGAATCGCGCCCCACCATGTGCGTCTCGATACCTTCCACGCCTCGCGTCCTCATACGGAAGGCGCGCGGTTTGGCCCGCAATATGACGTAGGCCGGCACCGCTTCTTCCTCACCGCTGACGACTACCGGCTCCTGGGGCTTCACTTCGAAGATGCCGCGCACGTGGCGGTACGCGTCTTGCGAGATCAGCACGCTGCCAGGCGGGGCGGCCTGCTCGAGGCGCCTCGTGAGATTGACGGTGCCCCCGATGGCGGAGAACTCACCTGTCGTACCCACGTCACCCAGCAGCACGGGGCCGGTGTTGATGCCGATCCGCATGGCCAATGGCACGCCGTGCTCGGCCTGAAACGCCGCCAGCCCAGCCTGCATTTCCAACGCGGCGCGAACGGCCCGTTCGGGGTCGTCCTCCCGGGCCTGCCCCACACCCCACAGCGCCATCACGGCGTCGCCGATGTGCTTGTCGATCATGCCACCGTGCTCGAGGATCACCGCGTCGATGCGTCCCCAGAGCGCGTTCATCGTGTCGCTGATCTCTTCAACGTCCCTGGTCGCCGACATCGCCGTGAAGCCAGAGAGATCGGCCAGCATCACCGTGGCCTGCTTGCGCTGCTGTTCAGAGGGCGAGCGACCGGTCTTGAGTGTCGCGAGCTTCTCGCTAAGAAGCGCCACGGCTGAGTCGACTACCTCATCCCCCAATGTTGCCCGTTGCGCTTCGAGGGCTTCAATCGCCTTTTCCAGATTCGCGTGTTCGCCCATTAGACCTGCTCGCCCAACTCCCGGACCCTCCGACATGATCGCGCAAGCGGTTTCTCAAAGAACATCCACCCGGTCAGTGCTATTGGCAACGGACCGGACCGCCCGGTGCGAACTTGACACGCCGTAAACAGCCACCGGGGCGGGGTTGGGCCCCGCCCCGGTGGGGTTAGCTTCGCGCTAGAGTGCCGCTACGGGCACGGGATGACGCGGGCGATCTCGCGGTAGATACGGTTCAGGTCCTCCGCGTTGGGCACCGGATAGTAGAGGCTCCTCCCGGTGTCCGGATCGACGGACGCGATGTTGCGCAGCAGCTGCCCATCGACGTCAGTGCCCAGGCCCACGGTGACGAGCGTGATCTCAGCCGCCTTGATGGCCTGTGCCGCGGCGAGCACCAGATCGTTGCCGCCTTCGGACTGCCGGCCATCCGTCACCAGGATGATGGAGCGGTTGTTCGCCGACTTGTGGCGCGGGCTCGTCAGCTCAGACAGCCCGGTACGCAAGCCCTTGTCGATCCTCGTACCCGGAGATTGCGTCGCCGGGAGCGACTGCAGCGCCGCCGTGATAAGGGCATGGTCGCTCGTAAGCTGCGTCGCCAGGAGCGCCTCAGAATTGAACCCGACCACTGCCGCCTGGTCTTCCACCTTCAGCAGGTTCACGAGTTCCTGTGCCGCACCGACGGCCGCGTCGAGCTTCCGCGGGCCGCCAGGTGACGTCGCATCACTCATGCTCGTCGACGTGTCGATGACCAGCCCGACGTCGACGGTCTGCTCCTCGGGGACGCACACCGTAGGCGTCGGCACCGGGGTCGGCTCCGGCCAGTTCTGGAACAAGATGGGCAGATAACGCGGTGCCGGAGTAGGCGTGTTGGTCGGCGTGGGCGTGCTGGTCGGCGTCGCCGTGGGCGTAGAAGTAGCGGTCGGCGTCGGTGTGGGTGCGAGGCACTCGATGTCCACGTCCGGGAACGGCGCGGTACCCTTCGACGTCTCGGAGTCCGTCCAGAGCGCCTCCGCCTTCTCGCTCACCGGTTGCACACCCGGTGCCTGCGGCTCGACGACGTAGGACAGCGTCAGCGGGAACGTCGGCGGCGCGAACTGCCACTCCAGCAGCTTGCCGGTGATGGTCACGGTGGGCGGGTCGACCGAGCCCGGAATCAGCTCCATGTTCGCGGCGAGCTCGTCCTTGACCGTAACTTCGTCCATCGTCACCGTCAGGTCCTGCGGCAGCACTTCGTTGTAGATCTCCATGACCTTGTTCAACCTGTGCCGCGGCGCCACGTACTCGTTCTTCGTGGCCATTTCGTACATCTTGCGCCAGTCGTAGCTGCGAACGCCAAAGCCGACCGGGACGATCTTAATCTCATCCCGGCTGCGCCCGAAGCCGCGCATATCGTTCTTGCAGAATTGGAAGTCGGAGAGAATCAAGATGACCTTCACGCGCTCGGTGTCCTGTCCGTGGCTGGTCCCGCGGAGGATCCTCTCCGCCTCCCTCATACCCATCTTGATACGCGTCACGTCATCGCCGCGCAGCTTGTTCGCGCCGGACGTGATCCTGGATGCGTTGTCCGTCAGGGACACCCTGATGCGCGCTCGCTTGTTGAACGACACGAATCCCAGCCGCAGCTTGCCGTTGGTCAGGTCACGGTCAACCTCGGGCTGATCCACGAAGTCGCGGACGAACTTCTTGATCTCGCGGACCCAATCCTCGCCACCGGAAGGCTCGAGGTCCTCGATATCCGGCGGTTCATCCCCTCCGCCCCCACCAGGATCGGGAGTGGGACTCGGAAGAGTCGGGGGTTGGAACGGCCAGCCGTTACCGCCGAAAGGCTCAGGCCCGGGCGGATCCGTTGGTGGAGGGGGATTCGTGGGTCGCGGCGGACCCGGGGGGGGGAGGGCGTCCCCACCGGGCCGGCAGAACGGAGGCTCGCCACCACGACGGCCGGTTACCGGCGTGGCGTCACCACCCCCCGGCGGGGTTCCACCAGGGTCGGGTGTCGCATTAGGGTCAGGTGTGGGTGGTTCTCCAGGATCGGTCGGCGTCGGCTTCCCGGGCCGGTCGATTCCTCTCCCCTTGCGGGGGGTCATCGAGTTGGACTCATCGGCCAGGATCACGAGGTCGATCGGCAGGTTCGCGGACGGGCAGGTGCTCGTCATGACAAGCGTGACCTTCGATGTCTCGCCGAGGATGAGCAACGACGGATCGACCCACTTGTCTAGGTAGGGCACACAAAGGCTCTCAGGCTCGTCCTCGGCGAACGGCTCCGCGTACGGCTCAGCCGACGCCAGCGCCATGAAAGCAGTCGTGGCGAGAAGGATAGGGATCATGCCAATCCAAAGCACACGTGTTCGGCGCATCATGGTAGACTCCTTGCCCGTTTGTGCGAACATGTAACACAACTGGAGGACACCGCGCTTAGGACGCCTCTAGCCCCATCCTCATTCTAGAGCCCGAATACGGACCTGTCAAGGGCGTTTCCCGGCGGTCGAGACCGCGCGGAGACCTTTTTCGCCGGACCACCACGGCCTGCACACCTTGCCACCGGAGTTCCCTACTCAGGGTTGTGACCAAAGACAACCGCTCCTGAGCCTCCGTGGTTCACGACATCAGAGCATAGCCGGCGCCGGGAACTTGACATATCGCGCCCAAATGGGCTACGATTCCTCCCGGCGCAACGCCTCCCCCCCCGTGCAGCCGCAGCGATTAACCCGACCTTAACGTTAAATGTCGTTGTTTTTTGGTGAACTATTGGCCCAGCCTACTTCGGCAGCATGGGGCGCCGACCGAGGACAACGGCACCGGATCGCCGACCCGTGTTGCGTCTAAGGCAATAAACGCAACGATCGGTGATCTCGTTAGGGCCAATACCGATTCGATAAGGTCGCGACACATGACGGAGAAACCCACGTCAGGCAGCGGGGCACGGTGGGCAGGTTCCGGAGGGCGAGGAGCCGGTTTGCTCGAGGATTCACACCAGCTCGTTTTCTCCACCGCTCCCGTCGAAGTCGCTCTCAACGTACACCGGCGGGTCCGCGATGCCTGCGTCGACGTGGACGGCCGACTGTCGATCAACGGCAAGTTCTTTCCCCGACGCGACATCCCGGTAAATGGCTTCAACGTCCAGTTGCTGCAAGGCACTTCGGCCATAGCAGACACGACCACCGACCATCTGGGCGCGTTCACCTTCGAGGCCGTGACACCAGGCCGATACTCGGTGCACTTGCACACCGGGCAGCTCGGCATAATGATCAGGCCGGTGAAGCTAGGCGTGCTGACTGCCCAGGGCGCCTCAGGGCTTTAGGAGAAGAACTCCTTCAGCTGAGCCTCGATCATCCCCCACGACACGAAGATCGGCTTCTTGTCGACGGTGATCGTCAGGTCCTGCCCCCTGCGCTGATACGAACCGGCTGCGCCCATCCCTGAGAACACTCCGGCATCCCCATCCCCACTGAACCGGATCCCGTTGGCCTTGGCCAATGCCTCGGCCCTCGCGATGAGGACTGCCGGATCCCCCTCGATTTCCACTGTGAATGTCCTACCCATCGCCGCACCTCCAAGAAACTTCGGAACAGCGGCAGAGTGTATCAGAGACGCGGGTGGGTGTCATGCCCTCGCTGGACGGAGAAAGCATGCCGGGCCCGTCGGGACACGCTATCATTGGCCCCGACCGATCCACCGACACCCAGGAGCAACGGTCCATGCGAACCCAAACTGACAAGAACAGGATCGACTTCTGTCGCATCAGTGACCGGATCACCGTCGGTGAGCGGGCGATTCGGGCCGTCGCCCGCGTGAGCGGCTGGCGCGGAGGACGTGACTCGGCGGCCGGCGGTGGCGGCGCGATCGTCCGCATCACGCCGGTGGAGTTCACGGTACGTGACGGCGATGGCGAGCCCTACTCCATTCGCGTTACCGACCCCACGAGGGAGGCCCTGAAATGGATGCTGAGCGCCGCACTCGGAACCGCCGCCGTCTGTTGGCTGCTCACGCGGATCGTACGTTGGATCCGAGAACATGGCGAATGAAGTACTTGTCGCATGGAGGAGACACCTACGATGGATGAGAAGGCAACCAAGTTACTGGCACCCATAGAGCAGTTGCTCGAGCGCCTGAGCGTGGACGCGGTGTTCGGCAAGCCCGCAAGGGAAGGCGACACGACCGTCATTCCGGTGGCGGACGTCGCCCTCGGATTCGGCTACGGCTACGGCGAAGGCCCCGCTCGCCCGGAGGACGCCGATGAACACGGCGGGTCCGAGGACAGCGAGGGCGTTGTGGGCACGAGCGGCGGTGGCGGAGGCGGAGGCGGCGGTGGGGGGCACGCGTCACCGCGCGGCTTCCTGCGCATCTCGCCGGACGGCGTGTCGTACGAACCGATCATGGACCAGGGGCGCATCGCCCTGGCCGGCATCGCCATGTCGGCCTGGGCCGTTTTCTGGGTCACCAGGACCATTCGCGCCTTCGCGCCGGTTTGCCGATGCAGGTGCGAAGGTGAGTGCGATTGCGAGGATGATTGCGATTGCACAGGCGACGGCGACGCTGAATAGGCCTCGCACAGCGGCGCGAAGTGTCAGGAGCGCAGCGACGCCCTCGGTGCACGAGCTTCGTATATAAACAGGCCCTAACCCAGCCCAATCGGCTGTGAGTGGCGCTTCGGGAAGAGGGCGTCCAGCAGCACGCCGGCTTCGACTTTTCTGTCGTAGCAGTCGGCTCGGGCGCTGGTCAGTTCTTCCAGGCTGCGGTACCCGAACACCAGCTGCAGGAAGGTGAGGTCGGGGAACAGGGCATCGCCGTCCGCGATGCCCTCCGGCTCGAACGTGCCGACGTCCGCGAGGTTGCCCTCCGCGAAGTCCAGGGTCATCTGCCGGTCGTAGAAGTTCAAGCGCAGCGTGCCGGTGTGGCCGGCCATCACGCTGCCGGCCAGCCGTTGCTCAAGCACCGGAGCGATGTGGCGAAGAAAGGCGGGCAGGTCCGCCACGCGCAAGTACCAGGCGTAGACGGGCATCTGGCGCTCCAGCTGTCGGCTCAAGGCGTCGTAGGCCGGGTGCACCGCGCCCAGGTTGAAGCTCACCTTCGGCATGGGCCTTTCGCCGGCCTCCTCGCGTGCATCCGACTCGGCCTTCAGTGCCCGTGCCAGAAACGCGAGCACGGGCCGCCAGGGATGGCCCGGCAGTACGGCGAACTCGCGCACGGCGAAGGATGGCCAGGTGACTGCCGTTGGCGCCCACGCGCTGACTTCGACGTAGGCCACCGCCTCACGGTCAGCCGTCTCGATCACCCGGAAGTCGCGGTAGTAGGCCGACTCGCGGTGCGTGCCCGCCAGCTCCCAGTGCCATTGGGCCTCGTCGCGCACGCGCCAGACCATGCCGGCCCGGCAGTGGACGTCGTACAGACGTACGAGCAGCGGGATGTCGTCCGGCGTGGCCGGGCGCATGCGGTAGGGCTCCTCGTCCACCTCCGCCAGGTTCCCCGGGCGCTCCCAGAAGTACAACCGATAACCGCCCAGGTCGAGGGCCATCTCGTAGCCGAACTGGCGGTAGTACCAGGGAATGCCGGTGATGGCCTGCACCAGCTCGCCCCGCCGGGCGCTCTTGGCGTGAAGGGCCTCGAACTGGGCGCGGATCAGGCCACGTCGCCGGTAGTCCGGGTGGGTCGCCACGAGCTCCAATCGGCCGCACCCAAACAACACGCCGTCGTAGGACCAGGTCTGGGAGATCAGGCAAGTGCAGGAGACCACCTCGCCGCCGGCTGCCTCGTCCACGACTATGCTGAAGTCCTCGGGCTTGGAGGTCGGATGCCGACCGCTCAGCAGGTCGCGGGTCCAGTGCCCCAGGAACTCCTCCGGCTCGCCGGGATCATCGCTGTGTATGCGCACGTTGAATTCAGCCAGCGCGTCCGCGTCGGCGGCCGAGGACCAGCGGAGCACCAGCCCATCGCCTAGGTCACGTGGTAGCACGAGGTCCGCGTCGGTCTTGGTGGTCATGGCCGCATCCAATCCAGGGATACACAGGGCCTGCCGGGCGGCTGAGCATAGCGGATGGGTGGGGGAGGTGTCCAGTGGGGTGCATCTGGCTTGGGGGGGGGGGGATCTGGCTTGGGGGGGGGATTTTGCGTGGGGTATTGGGTGTTCGTCCGCGTCTTTCTGG
>CAYYVH010000123.1:0-10757 GCA_964475075.1 uncultured Anaerolineales bacterium
CCGGTGGGTGCAGCAACACTACCTTCGCGCGGACACGATCACGAGCGCCAACGCGAGCCTGGTCGATAAGCAGGGCTCGATCCCGCTGGCGGAGATGTGGGGCGGAGGTGAGGTGGCATCAGCGGATGGTCTGCGCTTCGTCGTTCCCGTGCGGACGATCAACGCCGGTCCGAACCCGAAGTACTTCCGTGGAGGACGCGGGGTGACGTACTACAACTTCACCAGCGACCGATACACTGGCTTCCACGCCATCGTCATCCCCGGCACCCTGCGCGACTCGCTGTTTGTCCTTGACGGGCTGCTCGAACACCAGACCAGCCTGCAACCGACCGAGCTCATGACCGACACGGCCGGCTACAGCGACGTCGTCTTCGGCTTGTTCTGGCTGTTGGGCTACCAGTTCAGCCCGCGCCTGGCCGACCTGGGGGATCTCCGGTTCTGGTGTATGGATACGACTGCCGACTACGGCGCCCTGAGCGGCCTCGCTCGGAATCCGATCAAACGCCACCTGATCGTGCAGCACTGGGATGATCTGTTACGCATTGCCGGGTCGCTCAGGCTGGGCGCCGTGCGGGCCAGCGAGTTGATGCGTACGCTGCAGCGCGGCGGTCGACTCTCCACACTGGCCAAGGCCATCGGCGAGATGGGAAGGATCGCCAAGACACTCTACCTCTTGGCCTACATCGACGACGAGTCTTATCGACGCCGCATCCTGAACCAAATCAACCGCGGCGAAGGGCGTCACTCCGTCGCCCGGGCGGTCTTCTTCGGCAAGAAGGGCGAGTTGCGCAAGAAGTACCGGGAGGGCCAAGAGGACCAGCTCGGGGCGCTCGGGCTGGTGGTCAACATGATTGTGCTGTGGAACACGCAGTACGTGAGCCTGGCGCTGGACCGCCTTCGGGGAGCGGGCCACGCGGTCAGAGACGAGGATATCGCTCGACTGTCGCCCCTGATCCACGAGCACATCAACATGCTGGGCACCTACCGCTTCGCGTTGCCCCGGCAGCTTTCGGCGGGACAGTTCCGGCCGCTCAGGGATCTGGACACGGGCGTGTGAGGCGCGTGTCTCGCGGCGCTTGAAATCGTTGATCCGTCCCTGTAGAATATGTCGTATAATGCAGACTATACGCCGTATACAGGTCTCCGACCCATCCGATACGTCGTGCAACGTGCCAGTTAGCAGTCCGAAATTACGTCGTTGTTGTTACTCGGTGGGCTCACTATACTCTCTCCCACTACGGTGTCTGCGGATGACTACGATCAGATACTCGCAGGGCGCTGGAACACAATATCCGGTGATGATGCCGTCGGGGCGCTCCGCGCAGACATAGAATACTCCGATCCTCACGTGAAGGACGAGGCAGGCGCAACGAGCGGAATCGAACTGGGTTACGCCTGGGAAGACTCAGCACGGTCGATTACGATAGGATACCAAACGGACGCCTCAAACAATGCGACGTGGTATTCAAGGTGCATCGGGTGCGGCCTCACCGACGATCAAAAATTCGGTAATTACGGTCCAGTCACCAAGTACAGGACACGCGTCGGCCTTTCACTTAAACAGACTACGTGTCCAGACCTCTCGTCGTGCTGGTACGACATTCACTACTACGTCGACGGGACACGAGTCGGTCTACAATCAGTTCTGCTGTCGCTTCCGCGCACGCAACCAGATTCCGCGGTAGCCGGTGGTCGAGTAACCCCCATAGACGACGAGACCGACATGGGGGTGGCCGGACTGCTCAATATTACCCAGATGCTTAACGACTGGGTGGATATATCGGCCTGGGTACCGACGAACACCGCCAATCTAGTGGATCACTGGTCCGGCCGCTACTTCACTTTCTACTGGACTTCCGGTATCAGTGGGTCTGAGTCCAACCTTCAGGTGCTGTCGGACTGCCATTTCACGAGTGACTGCGAGTATCCGTAAGGCTACGCCACGGCCGTTCCCTCAAGGCTAGGGTAGATGCAGAAAGGACAACATACCGTGTTAGTCGTGAAGCATCCGAAACCACTGGCGCTGTTGATGCTAGGTGTTGCAACATTCCTGTTTCTGGCGTCACTAGGGTCAGCGCCTGGCTCATATGCGGACGACCCGACGGCGACTCCGATCCGTAACGGCGACGAACCTCCCAACCCCAGCGAGTACGGCGGTGGCCGCGACGTCGTTGCCGATGCCGACTCATGAAGGCCCATCATCCGGGTTCTGGGATCGGACATCAACACCGCCGCCGGTTACAGCCACGGTGCCGCCTTTCTTTATCCCGTAGCGAAGGCCGGGTAGTCACACTACAAGTAGGTGAGCGCCATGCGGGTGAGTGCCTCCATTTGCGGGTGCTGTCGGATAACGACGTCTCGCTATGCCCCTCTTGCTTCAAGCAGGAGGGGCCGTTTCGTATGTGTAGTTGCGCCACTACTAGCGATGATTCTCGCAGCGGGGGTCAGTGCGAGGCCCGCTGGGGGCGTGCCTGACGATACGGCCGGGGGTTGGCTTTCCGTTAGGGGCGGCTTCGCGTGGATAGATGACATCGCGTTCATGAGCGCCACGGACGCATGGGCTGTTGGTAGCCACTTAGTTCACTTTGACGGACAGACCTGGAAGGCTTCCCCTGCCTGGCCGGAGATGCGCACGCTCACCGGCATTTCCCTGGACGAGGGGGGAGAGGGATGGGCGGTCGGGCATGGCGGGCTCGTGATGCGGCGACAGAGCGGTATGTGGTCGGAGCTCAACCTGGGTGACCGATTCGACCTCGACGGGTTAGATATTTCGAGTAGCGGGGGCGGTTGGGCGGTTGGGCGGGACAGATACACTGCTCTTGGAGTGATGTTTCGTTTGCGCGGCGGGGCATGGTCGCAGGAAGTTGTCGAGGACATGCCAGCGCTCAACGATGTGAGCCTGCTAGCACATGACGTTGGATGGGCCGTCGGGAACGGGGGAGTGATTCTGAGCTGGGATGGAGCACGATGGCGAAAGGAGCAGTTGGCGCCAGACGCGAACTGGTATGCCGTGAGTGCCTCGGCGCCATCGGATGTATGGGTCGCTGGTGACAAGGAGGGCGGTTGGTTCGCTACAGCTAGGCAGGCTCTGGCGCACTATGACGGTACCTCCTGGAAGATAGTGCATGATCGAGTCGCTGCGCCGTTCTACGATGTCTATATCTGTCGCGCCAATTGCGAGCACGAGCGCGGCGTCGCGGTTGCAGGACGGTCGGTGTGGACCTTGTCCGAGAGTGATGGCTGGAGCAATATCGGCAACGTGGCGATGCGACATTTTGAAAGCGCGCTGCGCGGGATAGCGCAAGTACCAAGCCAGAGCCGCTATGTAATCACAGGTTCGAGTGGCACGGTAGCATACTTGGAGGTTGGTCGCCTGGACGCGGTCCAGGGATATCAGGCCTTGAGCGGAGTTGCGGCTGACGGCGTTGGGCAGTTGTGGTGCGTAGGGCAGCCTGGAGACCCTCTACGGTTTGACGGCAGAGCGTGGCGGCGGGACAAGGTAATCGGGGAGCGGTCACGCTTAGTCGATATTGACGGCACAGATGCAGGCAACATGCTCGCCGTTGGTTACTTCGGCCAAGTGGCTCACTTTGAGAATGGCACTTGGCTCTTGGAGGCGGCATTCACGGACAAAGACCTACGACGGGTGCGGGTTACGGAGTCGGGGGACGCATGGATAGTTGGGTCAACGCTGACGTTCGGTCCGGACGACGGATCGATCATAGCCGCCCGACATAAGGGCCGATGGGAAGTCCAGTATGAAACGACAGGCTCTACCGGGGCGCTAAGAGCAATCGACGTACTAGAGAATGGGCACGTGTGGGCGGTTGGACTGGGTAGGATCGTGCACAACGATGGGGGCGGTTGGGAAACTAAGAATGTGCCCTGGCAACTCTATTCAGTCGACATGCTGTCAGATGTTGACGGTTGGGCTGGTGGGGACGGAGTGATCATTCACTTTGATGGCGTTACTTGGAAGGAGGTGGTTGGTAGCAACGTGATAACAAACACGAGTATTGCGAGTATTGCCATGATTGATGCGCATCATGGATGGGCAGCTGGCAGGCAGGGAGTTATCTTGAGGTATGATGATGGAGTTTGGACGTACTCGAGGAGACCAGCGGACCTGAGACGCGGTTCGGGGGTTACTCCAGAGGATATCGGCAAGATCATCGTGGCCCAACATGGAGAGCAGAGGGATGTGTGGGTGGTCGGGTCGCCAGACACAGTGCTTCGATTAGGGGACTCAGTCGGTCCCGGTACGGCAACACCCACGAGCAGAGCGACACCTGGTGGAGAGCGCGCCACGGAGACACCGGAACCCGGGCTGGACAGGCGACGGGTGTATCTACCCAGACTAATCCGGTAGCGGGGAAGAGCAAGGCGTTCCAGTTCAGCCCCCGTCTCCATTACCTCAGCCGCCAGTATCCCCTCTCGGAACAACCTCCTTGATTCTCCCCTTGATGTCTTGCCGCGCCCATCGACTGGAGACGCAAGAGGCGCCATGCCGGCGCTCGTGTACGACCACGCAGACATTTCTCCCATCTCCTGCGAGCGAGAGAGAGGAGGCGGGAACGCGCTGGATGGTGGGGTGCCATTCAGGATCGAGGGCCTCGGTCAGATTCTTGAGTGCCTTGCCGACCCAGCGCTTGACGTGGAACAGGCAGATATGGCGGTCGAGGCCGAGGCTGTCGGCGATCGGGCCGTAGCTGTTGAGATCGTCGGTGACGAGCACCTCGACACCGAGTTGCTCGACGAGCGGCGCCAGCCACGTGAGGACCGCCTCCGGGTCGCGCTCATCGAGTTCGATCATCGTCACCGGTTGGCCGGTGCCCATGTCGACCGCCAAAACGATGCCGCTGGACTCCCCGCCGATGCGCGCGCCTGTGCCATCCACGCCCAAGACCAGCACGCGCCCGGGCATCTGACGCTGCCGGAGCTGCCGGGCCAGCTCCATGATGGCGTCGCGCCACACCGTCTGTGTGACAGTGCCTATGGCGATAGCCGGACGACGCCTTGGCGTAGCCGGGGGTCTTGACATCGCCATTGCGATTGTGATATGATGCAACACCAAAGAGTTTTACGGCGACGCCAAAGCCACATCGTGGCCCTCTCCCCTTTTCACAAGCGGCGGCGCCGCGCGCAACGCACCACAGCCAGCATCCTCGCACCCTGCCCCGTTGCCTTCTTTGAGGATACGAGTCGCCTGAAAGGAGGTGGGATATCGAGCCTTGCCTGTCGTTCTAACGACAGCTGACCAGCCGGTCGCTGTGAACGTCCCGGCTGGCCAGCAAACTGCCCTTTGGGCTTCCACACCACAGCAGGGCAGCCGTGCATATTATACCCGGTCCGCTGCGTGTTTGGCGTACCGGAGGGTAGTTGCGATGGTCGCCCTGCGGCGAATGAACCAGGAGGATTCCATGAGTCGCCGAGTGACCGTAGTTGCTACGCTTATTTTCGCCTTCCTGTTCTGGGCAGCGGCCATTGTTGGGACGACGTCTGTTATCCCGGCATCGGCCCAGTCTTCCACCTCTACCCCGACTCCGACACCGATGGCCACTGAGGTGCAGGATTGTGAAAGGGATCAGTGCATCTTTCCGTGCAGGGGTGACTGTCACTGGACGTCGCAATGCTTCACACCTCCGTTTGACGTCTGCTCAGGCCTACAAGACCAGACCAAAGTAACGATTACAATGGACGCGTGCGCCACTGACATGCATTCCGTAGACGCGTATCTTTACGATATTGACTCCCTGGCCTGCCCAAACGGTTCGGGCTCGGGTTATCTCGGTGGAGGCAACCTAAACGACGATGGCACTGCCCCCGACGCCGTGGCGGACGACGGTGTCTGGGCAGGCGAGTTCATCTTGGAGGATGGCACCGTGCCGGACACGGTGTACCTCTGCTGGATGGGCAAGACACCGAATTACTGGGTGGAAGGGGCGGACCGCTTGACCATAAATTGGGAGTGCGTTTCTGCCCCGTAGCCATGCACTCGTCGCACCTAACAAGTACGTCCACGCAATCGGTCCGTGCGAACAGGAGCCGGGCTGATTGCGTGGACATAGGCCGCAGGAGCAGGTATCCTGGAGCCGACAGTAGCAGGCCCTTTCTTGACGAGCAGTGACCTCGTTCGTTGGCCGGAAGGAAGAGTAGCAATGGCAGAACACCGCCTCTCAAAAGCCGTTCTCGGCCGAAGGCAGTCCATCCAAGGCGCTACTGCGGGTCTGGCCCTATTCCTCCTTCTCACAGTCGGTGCACGAGCGGGTTTGGGTGCATTGGGAGTGCGACAGGATGCACCGGCAGACATGCACTACGCGCTGGAGGCGTCTTGGGATCTCCCACCCACATCGTTCATGCCGTGGGACGTTGCAGTGGGCCCGGGCGGGCGCCAATACGTCGCCGACGTCGCCCACCGCAGCATTCGCATCTACGATACCGAGGGTGACCTGATTGATGAATGGCGCGCCGCCGCCGAGGCTACCGCACCAGACGGGCATGTGTTCGTCCCCCTGGCGGTGGATATCGACATCGAGCGCGAGTATGGATACGTTTTGTGGCTCGACCGTGGGTCTTCGCTGCAAATTCGGCTTGAGCGGCGGGCACTCGACGGGCTTGTTCTTGACGTGCGCGAGGTATACCTATCTCGTTATGGCGACGTTGTGGTCGAGGCGCAGAGCGGGGACATCGTGGTGTTCGCCGGCCACGCCTTCATCCGCTTCTCAAGGGAGGGCCTTGTTCCTTCGACACCAATGGGGATCGGCTTCGACAGGGACAAGCAGGTACGGGTAGCGGCGTTCGCAGATGGCCGGCTGGCTGTGACCGATCCGGCAAGCGGCAAGGTCGGGATCTACAGTCACGACGGAGAGCACTTGCACACCATCGACGCCGGTCCTGACGTGATCGCTGCGATTGACGTCGGCCCCGACGGCCTTCTCAACACGCTTCTCATACCGGCAACCGCGACGGCCGAACAGGCGCTCATCGCCACGTACACCGCGGACGGGAGAAGGGTCTCCGACCGCCGCCAGGCGGATCTCGGTGCCCCGTTCCCGCCCAACCACAGCTGGGGGTGGGCAATCGATGTGACCGAGAATCAGTTTGCTTTCACCACAGGGAGCACAGTCTTCGAGATCCATCGGTTCAATACAGACTCCAGCGCGCATAGCGTACTGCTGGGTGCTCCGCTGCAGGCTAGCTTCAACCCCAGCTTCCCGCTCCTGGACCTTCCGGGACCAGGGCTCGCGATAGATGCAAACGAGGCCGGCGAGTTGGCAGTGCTGGTGCGGCACGACGGTCGGCTACTGCGCTATGACACAGGTGGCAACCCATCCGTCGTGAGCGTTGTGGCCAGAGATGGCAAGGATGTTGCGGTTGGCTCAGACACCGTATTCATCTCAACGGCTGATGACCGGCTGCTCGGATACCAGTTCGAAAACCAGGCGGCGCTCGTGTGGGAACAGACATGCGACTGCCGACCTGGCGGCCGCCTGTCTGCCGGGGACGGAATGCTATTCGTTTCGCGCCCGGCCCGGTTCGAGGCGGCGGCGTTCAGTGTGGCCGCTGGCACCCAGGAGCGGACGTACACATTGCCGGACTCCTTCGGTTTGTGGCCCACGGATGTCGCGGCGTCAACGTCGGGGAAGCTCTACACGGCTGACTTGGCCGCTAACCAGATCCAATCATGGCTCGCGCCGGACGGGCCCGAGTCATTGTGGGGTGCTGGGGGCCGCAAGGGCCCGCGACGTGTTGCGAGCGGGTGGCTCGAACCTGACATGGAGGTTGTGGCCGTGCTCGCGGCAGATGGGTTGGTCGAGGTATTCGAGGTGTCCGGGGGTCGGCTGCTAGCGCAATGGAGGCCCTTACTGACCGACGGATCGAGCCCCACCATCACCGACATAGCCGTGGGTGCAGGGGGAAAGGTGTATCTGGTCGATACAGCCTCGTCGGCAATCCACATCTTCGCGCCCAGTGGTGAGGTTCCGCCAACACCCACGGATGGGCCATCTCCAACTCCAACCGCACTGGGGCCGTGCAGCGTCATCGGCGACAAGGTTGCGGCGCCGCAACAAGTCGTGCTTGGCGACACGGCATCCGTGTCACTGACACTGGCTGCAGACTGCCCGCCGCGGGTGGGGGCTGTGGGGGCCGACGTCGTTCTCCTGCTGGACGTGTCCGGATCGATGAAGGGAAAACTGTCGATTGAGAAGGAAGCCATCCGAAACTTCCTCGAGCTATTGAACGTCCGCTACCACCGTGCCGCGCTTGTGACGTTCAGAAAGGAAGCCAGCTTGGTTCAGCCACTCACCACAGACACCCGGTCTATCATAACCAGCCTCGATCAGATTGTGATCGTCGACGACGACCCCGACGGCACCAACCTCACCGCCGCAGTGCGGCTAGCACGGTCGCATCTGCTGGCAGGTGGTAGGGAAGAGGCACTGCCGGTGATGATTTTGATGAGCGATGGACGGGCCCAGCCTTCGAAGGCTGATGGCTGTGAGGCGGCCGCCCTGGCACGGGCAGACGGCATTCAGATCTTCACGATAGGGATCTTAGTTGTCGATGCGGAGACGCTACGGGGCATCGCGGGTCGGCCCGATCGGTATTACGACTCACCCAGTGCGGACGACCTCATCCCGATCTACGAGGACATCCTGCAGGTGGTGCTCTCCAGCCTCGCGGGCAACTTGATAATCGAGGACAGGATGGCTCCTGGCATCGAGTACATGGTGGGATCAGCCCAACCGAACGCGTTGGAGCAGCCGAATCGTCTGCTCTGGAGTCGCACGCTGCTGCCATCGTCGGGCATCACGCTGACGTACGACATATACCTTCGCCAGGTCGGCCGCCTGCCCACAAATGAGAGGGCAGTGGCAAGCTACACCGACGGCGAAGGTGCTCGCCGGGAGTTCGTGTTTCCCATCCCAGAGATCGAGGTGGTGGCGCCGACGATGACGCCAACGCCAACAGCGACCACCACGCCTACCGCAACTCCGACCGCGACCCCGACGCGTGTTCCGCAACCCGCATACCTACCGCTGCTCCTTCGTGAGGAATGTACGCCTGGCCAGAAGCGCGTTGACGTCGCTCTAATCATCGACGCCTCAACCAGCATGTTGGGGCGAGCCACGGACGATCTCACCAAGCTGCAGGCTGCTCAGGAGGCGGCCAGCGGGTTCCTCGATGAACTCCGCCTCGACGCCGGAGACCAGGCAGCGATCATCGCGTTCAATAGCACAGCCTGGCCACAGCAGCGACTCACAGCAGATCGCAGCGCGCTAGAACGGGCATTGACGAGCATTGAGCCAGCGCCACAAACGTGCTTGGTGTGCGCGGTGGCAGTGGCGGCTGACGAACTGGCCAGCGAACGACACAACACCGACAATCAGGCAGTGATGATCCTGCTGACCGACGGCAAGTCCAACCCACGACCGGCAAGTGAAGCGGTTGAGCGTGCCACGGAAGCGAAGAAGGCAGACATCACGATCTTTACCATCGGCCTGGGCGAGGAGTTGGATTTCGAAGCGCTGCATGAGATCGCGTCCAAACCCACGTACTTCTACCTGGCCCCAGGCGCGGAGGACCTGAAGGGTATCTACGCCCAGATCGCGGTGACCATACCATGCCCCGCGGAAGAATTCTGGGGGCAGCGGCCGTAACCTAACGGAACTCTGGAAGTGCGACGTAGAGCCAGTAAGCGAGGAGCCGCAGTGAGGACATCGAACCGTCCCTTCACCTGCCGGCTGCAAGCCCTGGCGTGGTATAGTGGTTGCTGGTCATGATGTTTCATCAGCAGCGTCGCGGTGAACTGGACTACCTGGTGGAGACTCGAATCGCTGAGGCTGAGGCCAAGCCGGCCTCGACCTTGACACCGGGATAGCTCGGACGGAGCCGATTTGCCTGTTCGATGTCCACCACGCCGCTGACAAGAAGGGGGAAGCGCCATGCGGTCCGTGTCGCCGGTTCATAGGTTTCTCCTCACCGTGTCGATGGCCGTTGTCCCGTGCGCTGCCGGCCCGCCTGTCTCCGCCGAGCCCCCGGCGGCGACCACCGACGAGCTGCCACGCCATGGCATCAGCCTGGTCCGAGTGGGCCAGGCCGGCGGTGCCAGTTTCGCTGTCGCGGTCAATGGCGATCGGGCCTACCTTGGTGTTGGCCCGCGCCTGTGGGTCCTGGATGTGTCCGATCCGATCCATCCGCAGGCTGTGGGAATGACGGAGGTGCTGTCAGGTGTAGTGCGGGCCGTCGCGGCAGGCGAAGATTACGCTTACGTGGCGACCATCCTGGGCGACATGCACGTGGTCGACGTGCGGGACCCGCGGCACCCCCGAACGGTCGGCCGGTTCGTACCCCCGCAGTGGGTCTATGGCACGGTACCGTTCGACGCTCAGGGAATCGCCACGGCTGGAGGCTACGCGTACGTCGCGGCAGGCATGCAGGGGTTGTGGGTGATCGACGTCAGGAACCCTGCATGGCCACAGAAGGCGGGCACCGTCGACATCGAGAACTACGCCTTCGACGTTGCGATCGAGGGCCCATATGCTTATCTCGCGGTTGGCGGCACGGCCCTGAGAGTCGTCGACGTAGGTGATCCGACGCGCCCGCGCCTGTTACACTGGTTATGCGGGTAAGATACACTTCTACGATTAAACAGGGGGCCGCCCGGGCTGTTTGTGCCCGGTAAGTGGCTGTTTCCTTATAATTGGGGGTGCGGTAGTATTGGAACCAAGACCTTACACTTGGTGGTGAGCGCC
>CAYYVH010000124.1:0-10600 GCA_964475075.1 uncultured Anaerolineales bacterium
GCGCGAGGCGCCCGGCCGCGAGCCCCAACCACCCCCAGAGCGCCCCGGCCGCCAGCAGTGCCAAGAGCGGCACCACCGGGACCCGGTAGCGCACCTCGGCGTTGGCGACGACGCTCACCAGGACCTGGCTTCCGATCAGGATCAGGACCAGCAGCCGAGGGTGCCAGGCATGGGCCGGGCGTACGAGGAGCGAGAGCATTGCCCCGATGAGAACCAGTGGGTAGAACCACTCGTCGTCCGGAGTCACCATGAGCACGTGGCTGATCTTGTGCCCCCCCTTGGCCGCCAGGAGCACGCGCAGCCGGCGCTCCAGGACGGCGGGCCAGTCTTCGGGATGGCGGAGGAGGTAGCGCAGCGCCCGGCGGCGGAACTCGGCCTGCTCGGCCACCTCGCCCAGTTCGAGGGCCTTCACGTCCTCCTTCGTCCCCAGCTCCCCCGGCGCCGACAGCCCCGCCACCTGCGTCAGCCCGTGGAAGAGAGTGTAGCCACTGTTCGTCGAGACCAGGATGAACCGGTCATGGAATTGCCAATTGCGCAGCGTCACCGGCCCGATGGCCAACGCCATGCCCAGGGCAGCCAGGGCCACGTGCCGGCGGCGACTCGAGAGCCCCGGGGCTATAGCCAGCCACAGGAGATAGATCGGCAAGGCAAGGAGCAGAAACGTGCGAACGAGGTTCGCCCAGCCCAACACGTATGCCGCCAGGAGGGTGAGGAGCGGCCGCTCCCGCCGAACGGCCACAAGCGCGAGTACCAAGAACAGCAGGCAGAGCCACAAGAACAGCGTCTCCGACAGGAGCCGTGCCACGAACAGCATCAGGAAATCGTAACGGGCCGTGGCGAGCGCCGCCGTCAACCCGACCAACCGCCCGAGGTAACCACCGAAAACGAGCACGCCAGCGACGTACAATAGGACCATGCTCGCCGCATCCAGCCACGCCTGGGCCTCCCTGACGGCGGCGTGGTTCCCGACGCCCATCACCCGGTAGACCAGCCCCACGAAAAGGGCATAGCCCGGCGGCCGATGAGTGAACGAGCCCAGCGGGTGCCAGGGCAGCGGCTTCTCCCGTGGCGTAACGCCCGTGCCCTGCGCCCAGGGCACGGCATAGCGGTCGTACAGCCTCTCCTCCCCCTGCAACGGTTCACCGTAGCCACCGGCGATCTCCAGCCGCGGGCCGATCGCGACGAATACGATGAACAACGCCGCCGCCAGGTCCAACACCGCCACACGCCAGCGGCGCCCCCAACCCCGATTCCCACCAAGCTCACTCAACCTCGGACCAACCAGACCGATAGCTGATAGCCCATGCCAGACCACCCGCACGAGTTCTGATGCACCACCCCCACCCCGACTGCCACCGACCCCACTCGGGTTCGGATCAGTCGGGCCGATAGCTGATAGCTGATAGCCGATAGCCCATGCTAGGACAGCCGCCCGAGTTCTGATGCACCCCTCAATCCCACTGCCGTGCCACCGGCAGGAAGATCCAGGCGCTCCCCACGCCATAGCGCGCCACGGAAATGGGGGGAGCGATGAGCATCACCGACCCGTCGTGGGAGATGGCCGCCGCGCGCCCGTCCCCCGGGGCCTCCGGCTCCTCCGACCAGTCGATGCCGCGATTGGTGGACCAAACCACACCTTCCTCGCCGGCCACGAGTACGATCGCCGTCACGCCCGCCATGGGGTCCCGAATCTTCCGGCTGGCGATGGCGTAGGTGTCGCGTGCCATGTCCGATATACGCGCCCATTCCTCACCACCGTCGTGGGAGACCATCAGCCCCCGTTCCGTCCCCACGAAGATGCGATTCGGCTCGGACGACACGACCGACAGGACATCCAGCGACAGTATGGACCGGTTTCGCAGCCGGGAGTGCTCGATCGGCTCCCAGGTCTGGCCGTTGTCGGACGAACGACGCAGCGTGTAGCCCGTGCCCTCGGCGGGAACGAGCTCGCCGGACCAGATCGTCTGGTTCTCCTCGTATTGCGGCGAGAAGGCCGCCACCGTCCACTCCGCCTCTACCGGTAGCGCCGTCCAGGTCTGGCCACCATCCGTGGACATATGTCCCGCGGCCACCAACGTCCGGTCGCGGGCGAAGGCGGGCGAGAGAGCGAGCGCACGGGCAGGCGCCGGACCCGGGGTCCGCGACCAGCTCTTGCCGCCGTCGCCACTGACCCAAACCCCACTCTCGGCAGCCATGAAAATCGTAGTATCGTGCTCGTAGTCCGGGGACAGGCACAGATCGTAGATGGCCTGATCCGTGCCGCGCGGCAGACCCAAGTCCATCCAGCGCCAGAAACGGCCGCCGTTGATCGAGCGATAGAGCCCGGCGGTCTCGGTAGCCGCCAGCACGTGGGCATCCGGCCCGCCCGGCAGGAACGCCAAGTCCGTGACCTGCACGTTCGCGAGGCCCACCGACCGGCGGCCCCACGTCTGGCCGGCATCCACGGACCGCCACACACCGGCGCCGTCGGTGGACAGGTACATCTCGCGGCTGCCCGTCGCCGGAGGGCTCAGGCGGAGGTCCGGTGTTCTCCCCGACGGCTCCGCGTTCTTCTGCACCAGCGGCAGATAGGCCCAACCCCGGTTCGGATCCACGTACGGCGGGAGCCGGCCGAAGTCGAGGGCCAAAGCGGCCGAAGTGCCCACCAGCCCGTCCTGGCCTGGCACCAGCCGCCAGTGATCCCCACCGTCGTCGGAAACCGCGCCGACCTCGCCGTTCGGACCCGTCACGGCCGCCAGCAGCACGGGATCGGTGGGCCAGGCATTGGACAGCGCCAAACCGTTGACCCGCGTCACCTCCAGGGGCAGGCGCCGCCAGCCCTCACCGTTGTCGTCCGAGCGGTAGACCCCCTGGGCGTTGTAGGCGAACAGGGTCCGCACGTCGGGGTCCGATTGCCGCTCGGGATCGTCGCCGTATTCAAAGGGGATCACGATCCCCTGGCTGGAGGGTGGACCGCCGCCCTCCCCGAACGCCGGCGCACCGTCATCGGGCCCCGCCTGCCGCTGCCAGGTCATGCCAGTGTCCGTGGTCATGAACACGCCCCGATCGGTGCCCACGAAGAATGTCTCGTCCGTGGCAAACAGGGGCGAGAAGGCAACGGCGCCGAATTGATACTTCGGGCGCGCATCCGGTTCGATGATCACCTCATTCCAACTGGAGCCGCCACGGTCGGCGCGGTATAGCTGCCAGTCGCCGGTCGTCATGCCGAAGGCCAGCTTGTCGGTCTCGAAGTCCGGTGAGACCGCCAGGAAGTGGACGGGGGCGTCGCTGCTCACACGCGCGCGGAACCAGCTGCGGCCGAGATCCGTGGTGCGCCACCCTTCGCCAGCGGCGGTGGCGGCATACATCACCCCGTCGGGGCCAGCCACCACGTTGACGACGGGTCCGGTACGATCGCGCGGCAGAGACCAGCCTGTGCCGCGGCTCGACACGAACACGTCGTTGCCTGCAGCAGCGACCCTCTGTCCGTTTTCGCCGTACCTGGAGACGGCAATCTGATACACGGGCCCGCCGACCAGGCCGACGGGGAACCAGGAGAGGTCCGTCGGTGGCAGCCCGGCCGGTCCGAGCGGCCGGTCGCCGGCTGCGGACAGGAGGTCACCAGCCGCGGCGACGGACACATCGGAGCGGCTCCCACCGGGAAGGCCAACCAGCATGAAAACCAGCACGACGGCAGTCATGGCAATCAGAAAGCGACGAGTGCGGGGCATTGTCAGGTCTCCGTCTCATTTCTCCGTGCCGGCGCTATCCAACACTTCGCGCACGGCGTAGACTGGTTTGTTCTGTGTCTCGTAGTACGTTCGCACGACGAGTTCGCCCAGGAGGCCCATCGTCACCAACTGGACGCCCACCACGACCAGCAGGATGGCCAGCAGCAGGAGCGGCCGGTTGCCGATGTCCTGGCCGCCGATGAGCTTGACGGCGCTGAGATACAACCCTATGAGGAAGCCCGCACCGAAAGCCAGGAAGCCCAGTCCGCCGAAGATGTGGACGGGCCGCGTGGCGTAGTGCAACAGGAAGCGCAGCGTGAGCAGGTCGAGGACCACTCGCGGAGCGCGGGTGAGCGCCATGACCCCGCGCCCGTACTTCGAGGTACCGTGGGCCCGGGGGTTGTCCCGCACGGGGACCTCGCCGACGGCCACCCCGTACCAGCTGGCAACGGCCGGGATGAAGCGGTGCAGGTTGCCATAGAGCTTCGTGTTCTTGATCACGTCGTGGCGGTAGGCCTTCAGGGAGCATCCGGTGTCGTGCAACGACACGCCGGTCAGCCACCTCATCACCTTGTTGCCTATCAACGAGGGCAGCCGGCGTAGCAGGAGCGACTCCTTCCGGTCCTGGCGCCAGCCGCTCACGATGTCGTAGGTCCCCCGCTCCATGGTTTCCAGCAAGACGGCGATGTCGTCAGGGTCGTTCTGAAGGTCCGCATCCATGGTCACGACGACGTCGCCCCGCGCCGCGTCGAAGCCGGCGGCGAAGGCCGGCGTCTGGCCGAAGTTCCGGCGGAAGCGGACGACGGTGAAGCGCGGGTCGGCCTCGTGGACGGCCTTCAGGGCCTCGAAGGAGCCATCCGTGGACCCGTCGTCCACCACGACGACCTCCCAGCTCCGCCCCAGCCGATCGAGGGCGCTGGAGAGTCGGTCGGCCAGGAGCGGCACGGTATCGGCCTCGTTGTAGAGCGGAACGACCACGGATACGTCCGGCGGGCTGGCGCGGTGATCGAGCCGGACCGGGCCGCCGTGGATCGGTGTCTGCCTCACGCGACCTCCCGAGGCTCGGGGAGGGCCTCTTGCCAAGCCACCTGGGCCCGCAAGCCCTCCTCGATTCCGGTGACCGGCTGCCAGCCCAGGAGACGCCCGGCCTTGGCGACGTCGGCCACAGCCTGGAACTGCTCACCGGGGCGAGGCGGCCCGAAGGTGATCTGCGCCTGCCGCCCCGTGATACGCTCGATCAGGCGCACCGCTCCGATGGCCGTGATGGTCTCTCCCCCGCCGATGTTGAAGACATCGCCCGTCGGACCGCGGGCCATCGCTGCCATGGTGCCGGCGATGCAATCGTCGATATAGGTGTTTGCCCGGATCGGTGAACCGTCGCCGAAGATGGTGATCGGCTCGCCTCGAAAGATGCTGTCGATGAAGATGCGGTACCCCATATCGGGCCGCTGGCGCGGGCCGTAGATGGAGAAGTATCGCATTACGGTCACCGGCAAGGCGAAATTCCGGGCGTACGCCAAGACGAGGTTCTCTGCGGCCAGTTTCGTGACGCCGTAGGGAGAGTCGGGCCGCTTGGGACGCTCCTCGTCCCCGGAGGAGTCCCGGCCGTAGACGGACGACGTGGAGGCATGGATAAGGTGGCCCACGCCCACCTCGCGTGCGGCTTCCAGCAGCCGCTGAGTGGCCAGGACGTTACACGTCATGTACTCCTCGAACCAGGTCCACGACCGCAGCAGGCCCCCCATCGCCGCCAGGTGGAACACGACGTCGGCACCGGCGAGGATGGGCGCCAGATCGGCATCGCGCAGATCCACCTCCACGAGGCGAAACTCCGGGCGGTGGCGCGCCGCCTCGAGATTGGACTCCTTCACCGGGCGCGGGTAGTAGTCGGTGAAGCAGTCCACGCCCACGACGCGGTGGCCTTCGGCCAGCAGGCGATCGACCAGGTGGCTGCCGATGAAGCCGGCCGCACCGGTAACGACGCAGGTCTGGCGAGCGGCGGGCGTGGGAAGCTGGGCATCGGGCATATGGCCCGCAATTGTACCCTCGACGGGCACTCGTGACTAGTACAGATTATCAGAAGTCGTTCGCCTTTTCTGTCGTGGGCTATCAGCTATCAGCTATCAGCTATCAGTCTGGTGCATCCGGCACTGGTGAAGCTTTGACGTAGTCGAAGGACATGCGGAATCGTGTGCTAGCGGGCGCATTCTGGCACGCAACCCGGAGCCTTGGACCGTGACTGCCGAGGCTGGCAGGCGATTTCACAAAACGGGGGTTCTCTGATAAGGTCTGTCTCGACCCATGAACGGGCGAGGGGGCGCCAACGATATCAACCGATCCACTCGATAAGGAGTCCTTCGAATGAACAAGTTACTGATCGTCTCGCTGCTGGCCCTGTCGATCGCGGCCTTGTCCGGCTTTGGCGACGGCGGCACCTTCATCCGCACGCTGCAGGAGTAAAGAACCTGCCCAACGCTCGAAGGAGGCTCGTTTGAGCTTGCCTTACACCTACATTGCCGATCTGCTCGAGCACGTGCCCGACGTGCCAAGCGACAGCATCATCAGCCGCACCTTCTTCAGCGGTGACGAAGCGAAGGCGATCCTGTTCGCCTTCGCGCCCGGCCAGGAACTGTCCGAGCACACGGCGGCCCGACCGGCCGTGCTCCACTTCCTCAGCGGCGAAGCACAGCTGGTGCTGGGGGAGGACACCCTGGAAGCCCGGGCCGGCACCTGGGTCCACATGCCGCCCCATCTGGCCCACAGCGTCAACGCACGGACTGAGGTCGTCATGCTGCTGCTCCTGCTCGGACCGGACGGCTGAGGGATCTGACCCACCCCAGAACATCGAACTTGAACCACGAGGACCTACGGCACGCCCGATCATGGGCGTGTCGTAGCTTCCTGTCTCTTGCCCTGCGCGGGGCAAGATGGGCCGAGTCCCCCAGACCGAACCCAAGGCGGTCCTAAAAATTTGCACATCCGATGTTAAGTGATACCATAAGATCACCGATCGATGAGCGAAAGCGTCGAGATGTACCTACTACGGATTGCCCTTCTCCAAAAAGGGGGGCAGCCTGTGCCCATCTCCCAGCTGGCGGAGGACCTCGCCATCTCGCCCGTGTCCACGAACCAGATGTGCCGCAAGCTGGAGGACCGCGAGCTGGTCGAGTATCTGCCGTACAAGGGGGTGACTCTCACCCAACGAGGCCAGGCCAGGGCGGAGTGCGTGCTGCGTCGCCGCCGACTGTGGGAGGTCTTCCTTGTGGAGAAGCTGGGTCTGGGGATGCAGGAGGCCGAAGAGACCGCCTGCCGGCTCGAGCACGCCACGTCCGACGAGCTTGCCGATCGCTTGTCATCGCTCCTGGGGGACCCCACGCTCAGTCCCCGCCGCGAGCCCATTCCGCCGAACCCGGAAGCCTCTGTGAGGCGCCCGCTGCGGCCACTGACCGTGCTCACCGCCGGCGAACGGGGTCGAGTTGTCAACCTCGTGGCCGACGAGGTCGTGACAGACTTCATGCATGCACATGGAATGTCGTCCGGGGTGGTCCTGGAAGTGTTGGCGGTTGCCGCCGATGGCTCCTTGCTCCTGAAGACGGGCGAAGGGCGCATCTCGCTGTCGCGACCAGTCGCCGACCTGATCGACGTGACGCCCGAGCCGGGGATGCCATCCGCCGGCGAATGCCCAACCGCCGCATCGTGAGGTCCTCTTGCAGCCGAGGGAACCATGTCAACTGAACCCGCGCAAGTCACGCTCGACCAGCTTCCGATTGGCGTCAGCGGATCCATCGTCCGCCTCGGCGGCGCGAAGGCCACGAAGCGCCGGCTCATGGACATGGGCCTGGTGCGGGGCGAGGTCGTACGGGTGGAGCACGTCGCGCCGCTGGGCGACCCCATAGCGCTGAGGGTCAAGGGCTACCGGCTATCGATGCGCAAGCGCGAGGCCCGACACATTACCGTAGCGCCGGCAAGCAGCGGTGCAGGGGCAAGAACGTGAGAAGGCCCGACGTCTCACCGGGCGTGCTCGGCTGTCACGCACGGCCGACGCCACCGGCCGACCGCGCGGGTGGGCCGACCATCGCCCTGGCGGGCAACCCCAACACGGGCAAGAGCACGATCTTCAACGCGCTGACCGGTTCCCGCCAGCATGTGGCGAACTGGCCGGGCAAGACCGTCGAGCAGAAGGCCGGCACCTGGCGGCACAACGGACACGAGCACCAAGTCGTGGACCTCCCGGGCACCTACAGCCTGTCGGCCTACTCCATTGAGGAAGTCATCGCCCGCGACTACATCGTCGAGGAGAACCCCGATGTCGTCGTGGTCGTCGCGGACGCGGCCAACCTGGAGCGCAACCTCTACCTCGTCGTGCAGATCCTCGAGTCGGGCGCCGAGGTCATCGTCGCGCTCAACATGGCCGACGTCGCCGCGTCGCGCGGGTTCGAGATCGACGTGGCGCGGCTCGCGCGTCAGCTTCGCGCCCCGGTAGTGCCCACTTCGGCCAGCAAGGGTCGCGGCCTCGACGAGCTCGGGGACGCCATCGTCGCGGTTGCCGGTGCGGGCGGCAACGGCCACGGAGCGGGGCGATCCGCGCGAGAGATGTCTCACGCCGAGATCGCGCCCGCCGCCGCGCCGTTCCGAATAGACTACGGGCGCGATCTGGAGCAGGAGATCGGCATGCTCCAGGCGCTTATCGAGACCAACGGCTCCCTGAGCGCATGTTACAGCCCCCGCTGGCTGGCCATCAAGCTCCTGGAGGAGGATGTCCACCTCGTCGCCAAGGTCGCGGGGACGCCCGGGACGGACGAGCTCTTGGCCCGGCTCCGCGAGAGCACCGGGCACCTGGAGGCCATCTGCGGCGACGAGGTGGACACCCTCATCGCCGATCGGCGTTACGGCTGGATCAACGGCCTGGTGCGCATGACCGTCCGCCGCCCGGCCATCGACCGGCCGCGTGTTTCCGACCGGATCGACGATGTCGTCACGCACCGCGTGCTGGGCATTCCCGTCTTCCTGGCGGCCATGTGGGCTGTCTTCCGGCTCACCGCCGATGTTTCGGCGCCGTATCTGAACTGGATCACCTTCGTGATCAGCGGCCCCCTCACGAACTGGGTCGCGGGGCTGCTGGGCCTCGCCGGCCTAGCCGGCACCTGGGTCGAGAGCCTCTTCGTGGACGGCATCATCGCCGGAGTGGGTGGCGTGATGGCCTTCGTCCCGGTGCTCATGTCACTCTACCTGGCCCTCGCCGTTCTGGAGGACTCGGGGTACATGGCCCGGGCGGCGTTCGTCATGGACCGGCTGATGCGCGTCCTGGGGCTGCACGGCAAGAGCTTCCTGCCGATGCTCGTGGGCTTCGGCTGCAACGTGCCGGCCATCTACGCCACGCGCACCCTGGAGAGCGAAAGGGACCGCATCTTGACCGGACTACTGGTGCCCTTCATGAGCTGCGGCGCCCGGCTGCCCGTCTACATCCTCTTCGCGGCCGTCTTCTTCCCCGGGCAGGCCGGCCCAATCGTCTCCGCCATGTACCTTACCGGCATCGTCACCGCCGTCGTGCTGGGCATCGTGCTCGAGCGGACGTTGTTCAAGAACAAGGAGCAGATGCCCTTCGTAATGGAGTTGCCGCCGTATCGAATGCCAACGCCCCGGGGTATCTGGGTCCACATGTGGGAGCGGACCAGCGCCTTCGTACGCAAGGCGTGGACGATCATCCTAGCCGCGAGCATCGCGATCTGGTTTCTGATGGCCGTCCCCCTCGGGGGCGAAGGGTCCTTCGCCGCCACCGACGTGAACGCCAGCGCGTTTTCCTGGGTTGCCGGGGCGGTTGCACCCGCCTTCGCGCCGCTGGGCTTCGATAGCTGGCAGGCCAGTGGCGCGCTAGTGAGCGGGCTGGTGGCCAAGGAGGTGGTCGTGAGCTCCCTGGCCCAGGTCTACCGCGCGGAGGACTTCGCGGCAGACCCCGAGTCTACGCCCCTAACTCAGGACATCGGCCTCATCGTTACGAGCTTCGCCGCCGCCACGGTGGACACGATCAAGTCGATCCCGCTCATCATCGGCATCGACCTCTTCGGCGACGAGAACGATGCGCCGGCGCAGACCGGCCTGATGGTGGCCGTCCGCGCCGGGTTCGAGGAGACGAGTGGCGGCCACGGCAAGCTGGCGGCGCTCGCCTTCATGGTGTTCGTGCTGCTCTACACCCCTTGCATGGTGGCCATCGCCGCCGCGCGCCAGGAGTTCGGCGCCAAGTGGATGTGGACCAGCGTTCTCGGCCAGCTGGCCCTGGCCTGGCTGGGGGCCTTCGCCGTCTTCCAGGGCGGCAAGCTGCTGGGGCTGGGGTAGGCGAGCGAGATGCTGCATCGCGTCCTCGAGGAGCTCGAATCCGCACAGGGGCTCGCTGACCTGGACGGCCTGAGTCGCCGACTTGGCATCGAGCGCGGTGCCCTGGAGGGCATGATCGACTTCTGGGTGCGGAAGGGCCGGTTGCAGGGCGGCGCCCGGGATCGCGGGGCGAACGCCGCCTTTCTTGGCGGCGATGTCTGCGGTGCGTGCCCCGGGCAGAGGGACTGCCCCTTGTGCGTGAACGGACCCCGGCGAAAATGCGGTTCATCAAACGAGTACGGCACACACCCTTCGTCGTAGGGGCCCCGCTCGCGCCATAGACTCACAACGCGGTTCCCCGAGAAAACCGGCCCATCCTGGGAGCATGTAAAAAAAAAACCCCGGCAGTCCGGCGGCGAGCCGCAGCTGGGCGGGATTGCTGACGTCCACGGTCCACAGACCACCCGTGTCGGGATTGGGAGGCCCGACACCGACCACGTGGTCGCCCGATAGCGCCAGGGACGTCGGATGATTGTCCAATCCGATCTCGACCGATCCGACCTCGCGCGGGTGGCGTG
>CAYYVH010000125.1:0-10570 GCA_964475075.1 uncultured Anaerolineales bacterium
TCGCCTGTCAGCTGCTGGGCGCCGCTGTTGGTCACCCATCTGACGCCGGTGCGGTCGGCGGTGTTGCCGACCTGGAGCTCCTTGAGGTCGCCGCCCTTCTCCTTACTCGTGTCGAAGGCGCCGTTGTCGCAGCCGTCCTTCCCGAACACCGAGAGCCAGTTCGTGTCGGTGAGCTGCAGGCTGGCCATCTCACGGCAGCCCTTGTCGGTTTCGCGCGTGTAGCCCACGCTGGAGCCGTAAGCGATAGTGGTCCAGTTGGCCTCGGTGCCGTCGAGCTTGATGGCGTAAAGATCATATTTGGCGATCGTGTTCTCCGCCGAGCGCTTCTCAGCGCCACCGGCGTATGCCAGCACGCCCGTCTTTGGGTTGTAGGAGCCGAAGCCGCCGTAGCGAGCCTCCGGAAGGTCCGGCAGTCGGACGTAGCAGGCGTTGTCAGCCTGGATCTTCCCCCCGACCGGTACCTCCGGCGGCTGCTGCTCAACCCCGCGCGGCAAATCGCCGGCCTGCACGCCGGGTTGACTGGCCATCAGCAGGCCGAGGGCCACTAATGACCCTATCACTGTCAGGAGTTTCGGTGTGCGGTGCATTGCGGTTTCTCCTTCGCGATGTTTAGGGATGCGCCCTGACTTCGTGTGCCGGACGCGGACGGCCACGGTCCCAACAGTATGGCACAGCCACAATAGGATGTCTAGTGTGAGTTATGAGTCACGTTGGGGACGAGGGGAGACCGGGGCAGAGCGCTCCGTACCCTCGTCCCCACCATGTCGTTTCGTCAGGCGAAGCAGCCTGCCTGGCTACGTCTTTTCGACGCGCACCCGGGTGTCGAAGAAGCTGGAACTGCCACCGATCGGGTCGGTCAGGCAGACGTCTCCAAGGAGGGGATCGACGCGCATGGCCGGGTTGGGCACGATGCCGCTCGCACGCCTCCGGTCGCCCGTGATAACTTGGCCGTCCACCTCGACGTCGTTGGAGCCGTATGCCCAGTGGCCGTAGCTCCAGGAGACGGATACAGCACCCGGCCGGATACCCTCGACGACCTTGACCCGCCCAGCAACCTCATAGGTCCGCCCGTCACCCAGCTCTACACGTGCGTTGGGCAGCGACGCGGACACGATCCGTGCCCGATCACCATCCGCCAGGCCGCGCGCTTCAGCATCGGCCCGGTTGATCAGGATGTAGTTCTCCGGCAGGACCGCCGTCTGGAGCCAAGCTGCGCCGTGGGTGCGGCTCTGACCACCTACGATCTCCTTGTAGGTGAGCAAGGTCAGATCGAAGTCGCTGTCGTCGATCTCGTTGCCTCCGGCGTCCAGAATGGGCTCGACGCGCGGTAGGCCATCGAAGCGCTCGCCGGTCAGGCTGTGGCGCCCCTTGGCCACGCGCTCGACGTACAGGTGCCAGGAGTCCTTCCATTGTTTGGCGATCCACTCGCCCTTGTACGCCTTCTCGGCAGCGGCGTAGCGGCCGCCGCGGTTTAGCAGGTACACCACGCTCGGCCACAGCTCCGGTGGCACCGCGCGCTTCCACTTCTCTTCATCGAAGACGGCGGCAGGCAGGTGGCGGCGCGCCTCGCGGAAGATCCGCATTTCCTCCTCGTCGGCTCCCGGCAACTGCTCGGAGCCGTCCTCCTTGTCGCCGAAGGCCAGGTTGGCGAACATGGCCAAGTAGTAGTCCTCCGGCCTATTGAGGTCAAATCCCCGGCCCAGGCCGTCCTTCCCGAACCCGGCCAGCCCCAGCCGCTTGCCCACGGCTACGAGGAAGGCGTCCATGCTGATGGGCATCTCCTCCCCGTCGACGGTCACGATGTCGGTCATGGGCGGCGCCGTCGGCTGCCGGACCTTGCTGACCGTGGTCAGAACGGCCGGCGTAGTGTGCGGTGCACCCCAGCGCTCCATGAACGTCAGGTCGGGCAGAATGTAGTCGGCGTACATCGAGGTCTCGCCGACGACTATGTCGCAGGCTATGACCAGCGGAATCTTGCCCTTGTCCCGCAGCATCTCGATCTGCTTGTGGCCGGCCGGTGATGCCAGCACCGGTGACCCCTTTACGATCATCAGGGCTTTGATCGGATAGGGATAGCCCGCCGCGGCGCTGGGTATGATGTTCTGGTACAACTCGCTCGTGAAGGGGTACCAAGGCCGCTTGGCCGGGTAGCCCTCGAAGAGCGTGCTCTTCTCGTAGGTGGCCTTCTCCCGGTTGACGTGGATACCGAAGCTCTTCAGGCCCCCGGGTGCGCTCGTGACGACGCTCTTCGGGAACGGTGCGCCGGCCTTGGAGCCGTCCTCGTGCCAATGGCTGCCGCCCGTCGTCATGCCACCCCGGTGATTGGTGTTGCCGATGAGCACGTTCAGCGTGACGAGCGCCTGGGCGTTGTAGTAGCCATTCGTGTGCTGTACCGGGCCGCGATAAAACTCCGCTCCCGCCTTCTTGCCATGGCTGGTGAACTCGCGGGCCAACTCCTCGATCACCCCGGGGGAGATGCCGCCAATCTCGGCGTACTGCTCCAGCGTCAGCTCCTCTGACCGTTCCTTCAGTAGCTGGAAAACTGGCTTGACCCTGATGCCGTTGACCCTGAATTCGCCGTCCAGGGAGCCGGTCTCGGCATCGGTGTGCAGGGCCGGTCCATCCGCCGTCATAACGACGAAGACGTGCTCCTCCGGTTCACCCTCCTCGTTGTTTGGTCGCTCCAGGCCAGCGTCCTCGGGCGTGAGAAACACCATGTCGTCGAGCCGCACGAGGTGCGAGGCATCGGTGGAGGTGATCTCGCCCTTCGCTTTCGCAGCGGCGTTGCTGGGTGTCTCGAGATAGGCCTTGTCGTAGCGCTCGGTCTCGATAATCCAGCGGATCATGCCCATTGCCAGGGCACCGTCCGTGCCGGGTGCGATCGGCACCCACCTCCACGCCTTGGCCGCCGTCTTGCTCAACCGCGGGTCCACCACGGCGTATTTGAAATTGTGGCGCACCAGCGAGTCGGTCACGGTCTCGGCCATGGGCGTGGGTCCGAAGTTGGCTTCAAACGCACCGGTGCCGAAGAAGATGACGAACTCGCTTGACAGCAGATCGGGCTTCATGTGCGTATTGCCCTTGCCCTTGGACAGGTTCCTGGTCATCTCCGCGTAGCCGATGTGGTGGCTCTGCTCACAGATAGTCGTGTGCAGGAAGAAGTTGGTTGAACCAAAGCCGCTGTATGTGAAGCGCTTTGCCAGCTCCTTGCGGCCGTGCTCGATTCGCCCGCCCAGGAATACGAACTGGTTGTTCACGGGCCCCATGTCGGGGTGATCGGGATCGATCAGCAGGTCTAGGTGGTCCCTGTGGCTGGCCTTGAACTTGCCGAGTGGTAACTCGCCTGAAGCCACCGCCGCAGCATCCGCCGCGAGCACCTTGGCCAGGTCGGGATCGCGCAACTTGTAGATGTCCTTGAGCCCGGCCACCGGCCCTTCGCCAAAGAGGTCACCGCCATCGACCACTTCGGCGACGAACTGGTCCCAGTCGATCGTCTCCCACTTCCCCTCGCCTCGTCCGGTTCCCGGTTTGCGCTTGAGCACCTTGCGCAGTCGATAAGGATCGTAGAGCACCTGGACGGCGGCCTGGCCCTTGGGGCACAGCTTGGCGTCCACCTTGGCCGCCTCGGCCAGGGGCGTTTCCTCGGGCAGGTGGGGCAGCAGGTTCATGGGGCAGTATGGATTGCCGTCCACCTTGACCACCACTCCGTCTTGGATCTTGGCCTTGATGTTGCAGGCCGTGTGGCAGTTCAGGCAGACGGTGTAGATCACGCTCTCCGGCTTGTTCAACGGGTACGCGGCTGCTTCGGCTGGCAGCGCTGCCGGCGCCAACTTGCCCGTCACCCGGTCGATCGTCCAGGGCACCGTGCCTGCGACTGCCGTTGCCCCGCCGACGAAGGCCGACGTCTTCAGGAAGTCCCGCCGGGTAACGGAGAGGTTGTCGCGGCCATCATGCCCCGTGACCTTGTTGCCGTTCGGGGGCCCTGCGTTTTCCCCTCGGTCTCTCTCTTCAGCCATCTTACGAAACCTCCTTCGGTCGCACTATGGGTAGCAGGCTGTAGCCGATTAGGAAGAGCAACCCGGCCACGGAGACCAGCCAGACGAAGAACAGCCACTCCATGTTGCTCGGGAAGTAGTCGAACCGGAGCCCCGGTCCGGTGAACGCGTTCTGCAGCCCTTCCAACTCCTCCACGGCCAGGCCGGGCAGCACGATGTTCAGGCGCACTGCCAGGAAGGTTGTGGCGACGAGTGCTCCAGCCGTGGCCACCGCGGGGACGGAGCGTCCCCGGAACAGAAGCAGCGCGAGCGGAATGAGGGCCCCCAGCACGAGGTGGACGAGCCAGAAGACCCACCAGTACTGGCCGAATAGGACAAGGCGCAAGCTCTCTGCCTCGGCCGGCACCGCGGAGTAGAGCCCGATTGAGAATTCAGACCACTCCAGCAGCAGGTCGAACGCCAACAGGCCCATGAAGACCTGGCCCAGGAACGCGACCAGGCGGCGGTGCTCCTCGGTGCCCCGATCTGGCCCCCAGATTGCGGTGATGAACGCGAGCAGGGCGCCACCGGAAGCCAGCGCGCCGATCAGGAACGTGATGGGGGCCAGGCCCCCATGCCAGAAGGGGCGGGCGCCGACGACGCCGAACAGCGCGCCGACGCCGCCGTGGAATGCCACCGCGATCGGCACGCCAATAGTACCAAGCACACGGAGCGCCCGACGGTCACGCAGCAATGCACCTGTGGACACGTCGCGCCGGCCGAAGGTCAAGAATCGGCACAGCGCGCCCCTCAGCCCTGACTCGTCGCCACAGGCGACCAGATCAGCGCGAATGGCGACCCACAGCTCCGTGATCAAAAGGAGGAAATAGGCTGAATACAGCCAAGCCATCCACCCCATGACAGAACTGAAGTTCGTGTTCAGGATCAGGCGCCACGCTCTGGCCGGGTGGCCCAGATCCATCCAGATGGCGAACATCGCGGCCACCAGAGTGACCAGCGCGGTCCACAGGGCAAGTTTCCCGATTTTCTCCAGCCGTTCAATCTGGAATACATACACGAGCGTGGAGAGCAGGAACGCGCCGGCCGACAGACCAATGAAGTAAATGTAGGATGCCACCCACAGTCCCCACGGGATGTAGGAGCCGTAGTTGGCCGCCTCGTGACCCAAGGTCAGCCGTTGGTACAGGCCGACGGACCCTACCGCGAAGGCGATGATGGCGACGATCCAGGCGATTCGTTGCAGCTTCTGCGTCATGTCAAGCCTCCCCTATACTAGGTAGTAGACCTTGGGGTCTGTACCCATTTCCTCCTTCAGCCGGATGGCATTCGGCTGTGCCATGAGGTTTGAGACCAGGCTGCCCGGGTCGTTGGCGTCGCCGAAGTAATTGGCCGCGCCCATGCAAGTCGTGACGCACACCGGCAGCAGCCCGGTTTCGAGTCTGTGGAGGCAGAACTGGCACTTGCGTGCGTTCCCCTCGGGTGATCCGCCGTTGCGCGGCCACTCCTGCCCGTACTCGAAACTGGGCAGCGTCTCGTATGCCATCTTCTCCTCGGGCGTGCCCTCGGTATACGTGTGCCCAGTGTCGAAGGTCCGCGCTGAGTACGGGCAGGCGGTGAGGCAATACCGGCAGCCGATGCACTGCTCATAGTCGATGGATACGATGCCATCGGGCCGCTTCCATGTTGCTCCGACGGGACACACGGGCACGCAGGGCGGTTCATCACATTGCATGCACGGACGCGGTATGAAGCGCCGACTCACGTTCGGGAAGGTGCCGGTCTCTTTTTCCAGCACCGGTCGGTAGACGACGCCTGGGGGGAGCTTGTTCTCCGCGACACAGCTGATGGTGCAGCCGTGGCAGCCGACGCATTTTCGCAGGTCAATAACCATGGCCCATCGGCGTTGGTCCACCGACTTGGTCAGGGCACGATCGATGTCCTGCTGCATGCGTACGAGGACGTTTTCCTGTTCGAGCAGTTCGGGCATGGACTTACCTCCTCACGCAGGTTCCAGGTCGGGACGCCAGCACCATCCGGCATCCCACAGTCTGCACCACGATGTGGATCTGAAACGACGAATCTGTCAGAAGCCCTCCCCCTTCGCACTCACTCCGAGATGCTCCACCAATCTAACATGTGGGCGCCCCGGGCGGTAGCAGGGAGAACCCGCATCTCTGTCGGGAGCCTCCCTGCAAAAGCTCACCTCTCGGTCAGGGCGTTTGATTACACGCCGCGAGGGCACAGGCAACGGAGCCTGTGCCCTCGTGGTGACAGGGCCTCTGTAGTTAGGGCGTGTCAATTGGTCTCGGCGCGTCGTTTCCTGCTGCAGGTGTGTTCAGTGGCCTAACCCGGGGCGAACCGGAATCGCCCCGACGCGATGGACAGCGCGGGATTGCCGTGGTTGAGGCTCAAGCCCTCGATTCGGAGGGTTGCGCGAGCACGGGTTCGAGGCCGGGAGCTTCCTTGGCGATGATCTCCTCGCGCTCCGCCAATGCCTTGATCAGACCGGCGATGGCCACGAAGATCAACGTGCCCAGTAGTGTATCGAATAGGAAGATCAGGAATGCCAGTCCATTCACAGTGGTTCCCTCCTCATGGGTAATGGGACGCTTGTCGCGCCGCGGCGGTCGTCCGTTCTGCCTACAGTATGACGCCACAGCCCTGCTCTGGCTATCCCTTACCCGGTCGATTCTCGCAGTATTTTCCGAGTGGTTGCAGGGCGTCGTCGCGTACTGCGAATAGGGGATGTGAGACGGTGCGCGGTGCAGCTATACGCGGGTTCCGGAAGAGACCTCAATCTGGCGGGTCTAGATCTGTGATACCATGCCGGATAGCGTACTTGACGAGCTCGGTGCGATTGTGGAGGTTCAGCTTGCGCATTATGTTGTGGCGATGGGTCTGGACGGTATAGGGGCTGATCACCAGCCTGTCGGCGATTTCCTGATTCGTGTGTCCTTCGGCGAGGAGCTGCAGGACCTCTCGCTGTCGCTCGGTGAGGTTTTCCACAAGCTGTGTTTCAGCGTGGCCGCCCTCTCTGGCTCGTCGCAGATAGTCGTTCACCAGGCGCCGTGCGACGGACGGGTAGATGAACATCTCACCGCGGCTGGCCGCTTCGATGGCCAGGACGAGCTCCCGCGCCTCGGCCTCCTTCAGCACATAGCCCGAGGCTCCGACCTTCAGTGCACGGAACAGGTATTCCTCATCGTCGTGGACGGTAAGGAGCAGAACGTGGCTACTGGGGAGTCGTTGGCCAATGACCTCCGTCGCGTCCAGTCCGTTCATGTTGGGCATCCCAATGTCCATCAGGATGACGTCGGGCAGGAGCTCGGTGGCGCTGGCCACGGCCTCGTGACCATCGGCGGCCTCGCCCACGACCTCCATGTGTGGTTGGTCCTCCAACAGCCGACGAATGCCCTGGCGTACGAGCGTATGGTCATCTACCAACAGGATGCGAATCGGTTTCATGTTGTCCCACCGGAATCTCAATGTGTATCGTTGTCCCGGATCCAGGTTGCGAGTCGATTCCCAGGCTGCCGCCCAGGAGCTCGGCGCGCTCGCGCATGCCCATGATCCCTATTCCGCGGGCGCCGCCGTTGACCTCGAGGGTGACGGCCGAGTCGAAGCCCCTGCCGTCGTCGGAAACGGTCAATCCAATGCAACCCGGTTCGAAGCTTAGTTTGAGGAGGACCCAGGAGGCCCGTGCATGTCGCACGACGTTGGTGATGGCCTCCTGGGCGATGCGGAACACCGCCGTCTCGACCGCCGGATCAAGTCGGCGCAACTGGCCCGCGATCTCCACATCGAGCTGAATCCGGGCCAACTCCAAACGGCGCTGGGCGTAACGGCGAATCGCCGGAAGCAGCCCCAGGTCATCGAGGGCCGTGGGCCGCAGGTCGAAGATCAGGCGGCGGGTCTGATCCAGGATTTGCAGTGCCATGGCCCGGGTATCGTGGATCCGCTCCCGTACGGGAATCTGGTCGGCGCGCCGGCGCCCGGTGATGCTCTCCAGGTCGCGGATCAGCACCGTCAGGCTTTGGGCCAGTTCGTCGTGCAGCTCGCGGGCGATGCGCTTCCGCTCCTCCTCCTGGGCGGCCAAGACCCGGTCCAGCAACTGCCGCCGGAACGTTTCACGACGCTGGGACTCCGCAAGGCGCACGTTCTCGATTGCCATGCCCATCTGGCGGCCGATGGCCGTGAGCAGTCTCAGGCGATGCGGGGTAAAGCAATCGGGGTCGGGACACGCCAGATGCATGATGCCCCACAGCTGTGTCGGGGAGCGCAGCGGCACAGCGGCATGGCCCATGGCCTCCAGGGTATCGCTGCTGGTCGCTAACCAGGGACAGGTCGCGCCGCCGTGAGCGATGACCGTTCGCTCGAGGCTGCGAGGGCCGCCTGGAAGACATCGCTGCGGCGGGCCGGCAGCCATCCGCTCGGACAGCTCAGCAGGAAGGCCCCGTGAGGCCCTGAGAGCCGGTCCTGCGCCAGATGCATGTTCGTGGAGCAGCACCCACCCCACCTGCACTCCCAGGATGTCCATTGCCTTGTCCAGAGCGGCTCCCGCCAGGCTACTCACAGAGTCGGCATGGGCTATCGCCGTCGCGACGGCAAGCAGCGCGGCCAACTCTTCGTTGCGCTCCTGCAAAGCCCGGTTGGATGACTCCAGTTCCTCTTGGGAGCGAGCGAGGTCGCGGGTCATCGCGTTGAAGGCGGCGCTGAGCTGGGCGACCTCGTCGCGGCCCTCCACCGGCGGCGTTTGGCCCAGGTCGCCGCGCCCGATGGCCCGGGCCGCGTCGACCAGCTCCAGGAGGGGCTGTGTCAGCGCCCGGCCAAGGACGTAGGTCAGGGCGAGGACTGGCAAGAGGCCGGCTGCGGTCAACGCGAGGAGGTCCAGCGTGAAGCGGTTCACCGCCTCAGCTATGGACCGCTCCGACATGCCTAGCCTCACCGAGCCCGCCGTCCCGTCGAGGATCGGCGCCGCCACATCCACGATGGTGCCTTCCTCGGTGCGGAGCCGGCGGACGTGCCACCGCTCATCGGCTGCCACGGCATTGGCCTCCACGAGGCCCCGGGGTAGGCCGCCCCCAAAGGTGTGGGCATAGACCGCGCCATGGTCGTCAAGGACCAGTATGTATCGCACCTCGCGGTTGGTCCACAACGTGTCGTTGAGCAGCTCATACAGACCGAACAGGTCGTCGGTGAGAATCGGACCCGTGGCCCGCGCGGCCAGCGCTGCGGCAGTGGTCACGCTGCGCTGCTCGAACTGCTCTTTGGCCAGGGCATCAACTGCCCGGTGGCTGCGCAGACCGTAGCCCAGACTGACTAGGAGCGTGATGACCACAGCCCCAAAGACGATCTGGAGCCGAAGGCTGACGAGCCGTAGCCAACGCACGCGCCAATTCCGGGGCGGCTACGGGTCCGTGGCTTGTGGTGCCTGCCCCTGCCGCACGCGCCGCCGCATCTTCCGTACCTCGTCATAGGCTTTATCGTCCGGGAGTATGAGGCGTTCGATGCGCAGGGACGACAGGATCTCGCGGCCCTCGGGATCCTCGTGCATGGTCAGAAGCAGTCCCTGGAGTCGCTCCTTGAGCGCGGGTTCCAGGTTGGGGTGGACGACCACCGGGTTACCACCGTACGGGCCCCAGCGATCGACCACCTTCGTGCCCCTCACCCGTTCGGGCAGTCTGCTCACGAAGTAGTCGTAGATCAGGCTGTCCACCGCCGCTCCGTCCACCAGCCCATCTGCGACCGCTTTGATGGCGTGTTCGTGGCTGTAGGTGAAGATGTAGCGCGAGAAGAAGGACTCGGAAGTGTCCCCCATCAGCGCCAGACGGTAGACGATCACGAGGCGGCCGGAGTTCGAGAGGGGATCCGTGAAGGCGAAGGTCTTGCCCCGCAGGTCCTCCAAACTGCTGGCGGAGCTGTCTTCCGGCACAACGAGGTACGAGTAGTAGACGGCCTCGCCGTTCACGACGGGCACGGCCAGGGCCTGCAACCCGAAGTCTTCCTGGCCCTCCACGTAGGGATTCGTACACATCATGGCCAGTGTGACGTTGCCTTCCCGCACCAGGTCGTTAATCTCGCCGTATGTCTTGCCGTGGACGAGCTCTCCGCGCATGTCGACGCGGGCAGCCAGGTAGTCCACCAGGCGAGCGTATTGGGTCAGCGTGGCGCGTGGGGAGTTCACGGCGGCTACGGCCAGGCGCAGTTTCCGCTGATCGGGCTGCACAGGCACGACCTCGGACGTAGGCACAACTGTATCCGACAGGCGGATGTCCAGTGGCTCACTCTGCCGGCAGCCAGAAAGAAGGCTGATGGCAGCGAGCGCGCTGGCACGCAACAGCGTGCGGTTGAATACCCTGGGCATGTCGATCACAGGTACGGCACTGAGGCAACCACCTCCCTTGGCCGAACACCGTCCCCGGGCGGGAGTATAACAGTCCCGGGGCCACGCGCCAATTCCGGCGTGGGTGTGGGAGGGTGCCGTGGCGACCCACCGCGAGGCCGCTCTTTGGGGGGGGGGGGGGGGGCCGGGTGGGGCGCCCGAAGGCTCCGGGCCCGCGGGCGCGCTCGGCGGG
>CAYYVH010000126.1:0-10551 GCA_964475075.1 uncultured Anaerolineales bacterium
CGGCGGGTTGGTCGGCGTGGGTGGCGGCGGGTTGGTCGGCGTGGGTTGACCCGCGCCGGCAGCGGCCACGGCGGCCGCGGCGTCCAGGCGACCGTTGCCGTAGTACGTATCGAACCCGGGGTCACCCAGGTCGAGTGCCGTGGCCTCGAGCGTGCTGCGCAGCTCGGCGTTGGTGAGTGCGGGGTTCACCGCGAGCATGAGTGCCGCTACGGCGCTCACGTGCGGTGATGCCTGACTCGTACCGCTGCGGATCGTGTACGGCCCGGCGCCAGCGGTCCAGTCCGTGCTGTAGATACTGTTTCCGGGTGCGGACAAGGAGATCCAACTGCCGTAGTTGGATAGGAACCAACGGGTGTCCGAACTCGTCGTCGCCGCGACTCCCATGGCGTTGGTGTATGCCGCCGGGTAGTACGGGGTCGACGTATTGCCATTCCCCGCTGCGGCGACCACGAGCACGCCGTTGCTGTGGGCGTAGTCGACGGCATCCTCAAGCGTCTGCGAGTTGGAGGTGCCGCCCAGGCTCAGGTTGATGACGTCCGCCCCGTTGTTCGTGGCCCACACGATACCATCAGCTGCCCAGGCGTGCGTGCCCTGGTTGTTGTAGTTCAGCACCTTCACCGGCATGATCGTCGTGTTCCAGCCGATCGACGCCACACCGGTGGCGTTGCCGGTCAGCGCACCGACGATTCCGGCGACGTGGGTGCCGTGCCCATGGTCGTCGCTGGGGTCGCTGTCCCCATTCACGAAGTCGTAGCCGGCGGTGTACTTGCCGGACAGGTCCTCATGGCCCATGTCCAACCCGGAATCCAGCACGGCGACGACGATGCTACCGGAACCGTGCGTGCTGTCCCATGCCGTCTCGGCGCCGATCTTCTGTGGCGCCCACTGTTGGGATGCGTACCCCGTATCGTCGGGCACCTCGGCGCCGTGGAGGATGTAGTTCGGCTCCAGCCGGAGGACATCCGGCCGCATCGCGAGGGAGTTGCCGGCTGCCGGGGCGACGCCTCGGCCGCCAACGGCCGGACGAACGACGAGCACCCTCAGCGCGGGAATCCAGCGCACCGGGACGAGCCCGGCATCGAATGCGGCTGCGCGTGCTACCGCCTTTGTGGTACCGGGCTCGAATCCCACCAGGTACTCGCTCGAGCCCCCCTTCACAAGGGTTGCGTTGAGCGGCTCAGGTGGCGCGGCGCCGGCGATGGCGGTGGTCAGAAGGGCGGCAATCAAACCGAAGACGATTGCCGCAAAGAACTTCGGCAGGCTTGTTCGTGGACGTGGCATCCTTTTCCCCCTCAGTATGTGTACCCTGTTGTGCACCCCGCCAAGCACAGGAACTGGGGGTTCCGGGATTCGCCTGCATGCAGGGCCGTGGCACCCGAGAGGATAACCGGAGCCAGTGTTACGGCGTGTTAAGATGTAGTATGGCGGGAGTTAAGTTCAGGTGAATGCGCGGATTGCCCAGCCGGAGGGGAACACAACGGCCGCGATGGCATCAGCACCATCGCGGCCCCTTCGAAGTCGGTCTATCTGAATCGGCCGGTGACCTCCACCGCCGACCCCTCGATTGTGGACAATCTCACCCGGCCCCACCTCAGCGCAGCTGATAGCTGATAGCTGATAGCCGATAGCCCAAGCCAGACCAGCCTCCCGACGTCCTGATGCACCCCTACTTCGTCGTCTTAAACTTGAAGCCCTCCACCACCGTCAACTTCCCACCGCCGCCCACCGCAGTGTCGCGAACGTGGCGCAAACACGGCGCGTGGGATCTTCCCCTCGGCATGGGTCACCGGTTACACTGCTTCAGTTCAGCCTTTCCCTCGAGCCCTCGTTCCCGTGAGCCAGTGCGGAGGACGGACCCGGAGCGCCCATGCCCGATCTCAGCCACGCCCACGACCGCTTCTTCAAAACCGCCCTCGCCCGCGCCGAGGTGGCGGCCGACTTTCTCGCCCACTACCTGCCGTCTGCGGTCTCCCGCGAGCTGGACCTCACCTCGGTCCAGCTCCACCAGGGCTCCTTCGTCGATCCGGACCTGCGCGAGCACATGACCGACCTGCTGTTCTGTGTCCAGCTCCGCTCCGGTAGCGATGCCCACGTCTACGTGCTCTTCGAGCACAAGTCCGCGCCCGACCGTTTGGTCGCCCTCCAGCTCATACGCTATCTTGTACGTATCTGGGACGAGGCGCATAACCGCCGTGAGCCGCTCGCACCGGTCATCCCGCTGGTGTTCTACCACGGGCGAGAGCGTTGGACGGTGGCACGCGAGTTCGGGGCATTGTACCGGGGACCGGCGGCACTGCGGGTGTACTGGCCCGATTTCCGGTACGAGTTAGTGGACCTGTCGCCGCACTCCCAGACCGAGATCAGGGGCGAGGTACTGCTGCGCGTCAGCCTCGAAATTCTGCGGCACATCCACAGCGGTGAGCTGGGCGAGCGGCTGCCGGAGATGGTCGGGCTGTTGCGGCAGCTGGCGGACAGGGAGACGGCGCTGGAGTACCTGGAGGTCATCCTGCGCTACGTCGCGGGCGCGAGCGATGTGGTGGCGCGGGAAGATCTGGAACGAGCGGTAGCGGCCGCGTTGCCGGAATCAGGAGGTGGGGTCATGCCGACGCTGGCGGAACAGTGGATCGAAGAGGGCCTGCAGAAGGGCTTGAGGCAGGGCCGGCTCGAGGGCACGCGCAGCGGGCTGCTGGCCGGCATCGGGCCGGCGCTGGAGCTGAAGTTTGGCGCCGATGGCCTGGCGCTCCTGCCCGAGCTGCACGAGATCGAGGACGTGGACGTGTTGCGGACGGTTGCCGACGCCATCCGCACCGCCCAGAACGTGGAAGATCTGCGTAGGCTCTACCGCTAAGATCCCCGTCTACCCACGATCAATCAGAAGTGCACCCTGCCAGGGCCACACCCCGTGCCCAGCCGTCGGGGGCGGGGCGCTCGGGTCCATGACCGGCGGCCGCCGTCGAGCCGAAGAGCCCGACCGCAAGCAGGATGCCAAGCAGTCCGAACACCAGCGGTCTTCGCACCGTGTCAAAAACCCTCCAATTGCGTCCTTTTCGTTGAGAAGCTTCAGCGCGCTCCGGGCAACGGCAACCGCTCGCGACCCGTGCGCCCGGCAGCTGGCCGTCGCACCGCAGTGCTGAAAATGGAGATGCCGACGCAGGAGGGCGAGCTCAAGAGCATGATGAGCTCGCCCTCGCGGCCCCCGCGCGGCCACCAGGCCGGATGGTCCCCCTGGTGCACCGAGGGTCTGCGTCTTAGGGCGTCACGGCGAGCAGGACAGCGCGCCCTTGCTGCCGACCATGCCCTCCAGGAGCCAATCGTTCAGGACTCCCGACTTGCCCTTGCCGTCGCCCTCAGCCTTGCCGCAGTCCTCGATTCCGTTCATGTCCGGGTCCGAGCAGGACACGTGAAAGACGGACTTGCCGAGCGTGTTGTTCGTGCTGGCGTCGAAGATCTCCCAATAGACGTCGTTGGGCGAACCGGCGAAGCCGGTGAACACGACCTCATCGCCCGGCGCTACGCCGGTCACGGTGCCCAGGCTGGTGCTGCCGACGGTGCCCTTCCAGGCTTCGACGTTTACCGTCTGGGTGCCGTTCCAGATCATAGTCAGCTCGTTGATGGGCTTGTCACACTCGAACGGCTGCTGCCCGGGCTCCGGAATTGGGCACATCAGACCGCCGTCCTTGCTGTAGCCCTCGATCACCTCGAAGTCGCCGCTGATCAGCCCCGGGCCGATCGGCTGCGAGCAGCTGGTGTGGATCTTCGTGTTCAGCACGCCATCCACATAGATCGAGATCTCCGTGCCCAGCGTACCGTTGTCCGTGCCGGTGAAGGTGAACTGCCCGTCGACCAGCGGAGTATCATCGCTGTCGAATACCCAGTCCTCACCCTTCTTCTGATACACCTCGATGTGAGCATCCTCCACTGCGCCGTTGTACTGCAGCGTCAGCTGCGTCACCTTGCCCGCACACTCCTCACACTCCTCATCCGGTGGCGGGGGAATGTCACCGGGGCAGACGCTCGGGCAGGGCTCCACGTCGGGCTTGTCCTCGCCCGTCTTGCTGGGGCTGGAGTGTAGGTCCGTGATGCTCGGCGTACCGAAGCCCGAGGTCCCGAAGGCGGCCAGATCCACTGTCACCTCGTACCAGGTGTCCCAATCCCAGCCATCAGGCGTCTCGGTACCTTCGTAGTTCGCATCCACCAGTGGCGAGTTCGTCAAGTCCGTCCACGTGGTGTTGTTGAGGTTCTCGCTGATCGAGGTCCTCACGCCAAGTACGTGGGCCGCGCTGCCGACGCTGATCGAGCCATCGTTCTGGCGCAGGCCGGCATCAGGGCCCTGCTTAATCCCACCAGTGCGGTAGGTCGGGGGCTCGGGGGATTCGTCCTTCGCTAGGAGGTCCATCGCGAAGCGCATCGCGACAGCGCCATCACCGTTGGTGAGCGTCAGCTCGAGGTTGTCCGAGCCGACAATCTGGCCAAACTTGCGCCCCTTCTTGCCCGGCCAGCCGGTGGCGGTCGAGTTCGGACCATACGCGGTGTCCGCGAACGTGCGGGCCAGCTTCACCCGCACCGTCACCGTCCCGTTCCCCGCGCCGACATCGTCGATCCAGTAGGCGATCGTAGCACCGTTGTCTGGATCCGTCGGGTCCTGGAAGCACAGCTCGGGCCGGTAGCCGAAGTCCGCGCCGTACTGGTTCTGGCCGCCCGCGCCCACACCGCCCGCCAACGTAACACCGTACGGCAACGGACGGTTGAAGTCGTCGCCGGACAACGTGGCGCTGGGATTCAGGACAGTCGGAAACAGACCGCTCAGGATGCTGCTCGACTCATCCACAACAACCTGATAGTCGTCATCGGTCAGGTTCTGGAAGAGGTAAGTCCCGTCTGCACCGGTGGTCTGAGAGGCGACCTCGTTGCGTAATCCGTCCAGCAGCTTCACCAGCACGCCCGCGAGGGGCGGGTTGTCGGCAGCCCCGGCCTGGAAGATCCCGTCGGCATCGGTCTCACACCAGAGTTGGTTGCCGATCCGGCCGGGCGCGATATACCCGAAGTCGGCGGTGAGGTCGACAGACGGCCCTGTGCTCGTGTTGATCACGACCGTATACCCCGAATCGCGATTGTGATCGTCGGCCGCTGCCTCTGCGCGAGTGTAGGTCGTGGTCTGGATGTAACCCTCCAGCGCCCCACCGGCATCGAAGTTGCTGGCATCAACTTCGACCACATACTGGGCATCGAACAGCTCCGGGGCGTAGTACTCGCCAGGGCCGAAGCCGTCGCCGGTAACCAACCGCCTCACGAGAATGTCGCCGACTCCATCCGCGTTCTGATCCCAGTAGACGTTGATCACCACGCCGTTGATGCCCTGCTCGCCCTGCCCCGGCTCGTAGATGCCGTTCTGGTTGGCATCCACCCACACCTGGTTGCCGAGGTAGCCGCCCGACGCCCCACCGGAGTCGTTGAACCCGAAGTCGATCGTGAGGTCCTCACCACCCGCTGCCAGGCTCACCATGTGGGAAACCACACGGAAGCCACCAGCAGTGACAATCTGGCCGTCGCTATCGATAACGTCCTGGATGGCGCCGCCGACGTCGGGTGTGGACGGGTTCAGACCGAAGAGCGTCCCACCGACATCCGTCTCGGAAGGCGGGATCACTACGAAGTAGTCGCCGGGGAGCAGCCCTTCGAACAGGTAGTAGCCAGCACCGTCCGTCGTTTGCGTGAGTCCCGTCTGCGTGTCCAGGGCCGGATTGAAGATGCCGTCACCGTCGTCCGCCCACAGCTCGAGCGTGACGCCCGCGATGCCGCTCTCCCACCCGTCCTGCAGGTGGTTCTGTGCCGGACCGGAATCGAACCACACGTAATCGCCGAGCCGCGCGGTCCCCAACATGTCGAACGGCAGCCGCAAGGCTACGATGTTCGCCATGTCCAGACCGTCGAGGGCAATCTCGTAGTATCCGGCCGGGAGTTCCGCCACCTCATGGTCGCACCGCTCGCCGATGCCGGCCGCTACTTCGCAGCCAACCACGGTCGAGAGCGTGAACTTCTCCCACTCCTTGTCCCCGGACGGGTTGTTGTTCGCCACGGACCACAACACCGGCCCGCTCGTCGAGCCCGGACCGCGGTAGTTCACGTCATATCGCACCTGACCCAGCCCGGGCGCCGTGGCCTCCCGTCGGTAGATGGGTTCGTGGTTATCCTCCGGGGGAACTCCAAAATCCTGTGCCCCTTCGGCCACGAACTGGCCGCCCGTCTCCCCAACGAAGAAGGGCACCGCCGGAGAGTCCAGGTCGTCCGTGTCCCGCGGCAGAGGAGGAACGCCTATCTCCGGCCCGAAGTCGAAGTCCCCGTCCCAGATGTCCAGCCGCTCCTGCGGGACCGGCACGTACATGAACAGGCTCCACATTCCGTCGTACGGGGTGACCGTCAGATCCGGATACTGTGGATACATCGTGGCGAAATCGCCCGAGCGGCGCAGTGCGCCGATGACCTGGAAGGGGCGGTTCGCCCGCGGACTGATGGTCCCCGTCGAGCGTAGCTTGAACGACGATTCAACAAACGTCTCCGGGACCTCCAGATCCGCCCGTAGCCGGTACCGATACGTTCCCAGCCTGGACGTCTCCGCGGCCACGCTCGCCGGCAGTGAGATGCCGAACCACGCGTTGTCCACCATCTGCACTCCGCCAGTTGGGAACCCAGCCGGATCGGCGAAATAGGAAACGCCCGGGTACTGCTGACCAATGCCGAACACGGCGTTTCCCGGCCAGACGTATAGGGGCTGCACGAACTCATCCCCGGTACCAGGCTGCCCGTCCGGTCCGGCGATGTCGTCAAACGTCAGCGTGCCCTGCGGATCTGCATACAGCCGATAGAACAGCTGCGTATTGACCGCGGGCGCGGCATGGTCCCAGTAGCCCTTCGTCACGTCGTTCGTGACAAGGCCAGTGGCATCCTTCCCCGTATCCCCATCGAAGATGCCGAGCTCCCAGTCACCGGTGTGCTCGACCAGGATGTCGAACTCGGTTCCCACGCCGACAAGTGTACTCAGCTGCGTACCGGCCTGCGACACCATGCGCCCGTCGGTAACGTCACCCGTCGGGAAGTAGCAGTAGTAAGACCCCGGTTCGCACTGGTGGCCGGGCGGCACCGCTGCCGCCTGGGAAGGCGCGAACACCAAAGCCAAGCCGGCCATCGCCAACAGCACGATACACCGGGTTATCCATCGACTGTGATTGTGATTCAACATGTTGACCGTTACCCCCCTTTTTCATCGCGACATGAATCGCAGTATTACGATGCCCGTGATTCCCTATCACCACCAGGCCCACACCGACCTGTGGCAGCCTACATTCTACCGGCACCATGCACGTGCCAAGGTCTCCAGCAGGTTACAAGTTTTGCGCCTGTGCGATTGGTTTGCGGCATCGCCCGAATGCCTCCTGCATTCCTCTTCACGGTCGCCATGGCCGTCACGCCACCCACCTTGCCGTCAGCCTTTGACGCGCTATCGACGCGCTTTCACGCCCGTCGCAAAGTGTAGGTCTGGCTACGACTATTCGTTAATCGCGGCCCGGCTAGACAGCGCGGAGAGCGCCGGCTACGATAGTGGCGGATGCACCGAGAAGCTACGACTTCGCGACAGGGTCAGGAAAGATGAGCGGCATCGTCGGATTGGTGAACCTAGATGGTGCCCCCGTCGATCGGGCGGCGCTGTGCCGGATGTTAGGGGCGGTCGCCCACCGCGGGCCGGATGCCCGGAACCTCGTCGACTGGGCCAGCGGCGGCCTCGGGCACGCGCTGTTACGCGCCACTCCGGAGTCCAAACAGGAGCAGCAGCCGCTGGATGACGGAAACGGGACCTGGTTGGTCGCCGACATCCGGCTCGATAACAGGGACGAGCTGTCCGCGGAGCTCGAGCTGGCACAGGGCCTGCCGGATCCGGACTTCCTGCTGGCCGCGTATCTGAAGTGGGGAGCCGACTTCGTGCGCCGCCTGTTGGGTGATTTCGCGATCGCCGTGTGGGATGCACGGAGCCAGCGCTTGCTCCTGGTCCGCGATCACGTGGGCGTGAAGCCGCTGTACTTCACTCGCAACGGTCAGTGTGTCGCGTTCGCCTCGGACGTGAGAGGACTCCTCCCGCTCCTGCCGCATCCGCCCCCCCTGGACGAGCTGGCCATGGGCGACTTCCTCCTGTTCGGCCGCAACCTCCACGCGGACCGGACGGTCTACAGCGGCATCCAGCCGGTGTGGGCCGCCCATGTCCTGTCTGCGGACCGTGACGAGGTGCGTCAGCGCCAGTATTGGCGCCTCGAGGACCAACCTGCCGAGCAGCCACGCAACGAGGTGGAGACGGTGGAGGTGTTCTCCCAACTGCTCCGCACGGCGATCCGCGACCGTCTGCGCAGCAACTCGCCGGTTGCGACGCTGATGAGTGGTGGCCTCGACTCGACCGCCGTCACCGGCCTGGCGGACGACATCTTGGCGAGTTGGGGCGTCCCCACACCGCGGCTCCACACCTTCACCGTCGGGATCGACGCCGTCTCCACCGACCGCGAACGGGACTTCGCCGCTGAAGTGATGGATCAACGCAGCCTGGCAGGCCACTTCATCGCCGCCGACCGCTTCCTACCTCTCGCACCGTGCTGCGACTCATTGCGACCACCGCCGCAGCCCCACTCGTGGCTTGGACGCTCGTGCCTGATCCGAGCCATCTATTCGGATCTCGGCAACGGCGGCATCCGGACATCCCTCGACGGTGAGGGGGGCGACCTCATTCTGTCTCCCGAGCCAGCCTTCTTCGCGAGCCTGCTTTGGCACGGCCGCTGGACGCAGGCTCTGCGGCTCGCGTGGGACTACCGGCGTCGGAGCGGCTCCTGGCCGCCACCATATCTGCGTTCGGCGCTCATGGGGCGGTGGCGCAAACGCCAGCATCGCCAGTCCGTGGAGGCCACCTTTCCCATCGGGCTGCGTGACAGCTTCGTCCGCCGCGCAAACCTCCGCGAACGGTGGCGCGAGATCGAAGCCGCCCCGAAACTCAAGGTCAGCGAGCACACCGTCCGGCCGCTCTACAGACAGCTGGTCGAGCAGACGTTCTGGCAATCCGTCTTCGAGGCCAAGGATCCCGCGAACTTCGGCGTCCCGGCCGAGGCGCGATCCCCATTCATGGACGTGCGGCTGCTCGCGTTCGCTGACCGCCTGGTGCCGGTCCCGTGGTGTGTGGACAAACACCTCCTCCGCGAGAGCCTGCGGGGGGTCCTGCCCAATGCCGTACGCGTGCGTGCGAAGTCGCCGTACGGTCGCCCTGCGGGGTTACCGAGCCCGGATCCGGCCCGGACGGAAGACCTGTTGGAGAACGCCGTGCTGGAGCAACTCGGCTACGTCGACACTTGCGAATTGCGTCGGTGCCTCTCACAGCACGCACACCGAGGACCAACACGGCAAACGAATCAGATGATTCAGATACTCGAGGTGGAAGACTGGCTTCGTTCGGCGTGACCAACCTATTGCATCGCCACTAATACTGGTCGAGATCGAACTCCATTTCGAAACTGCCAGTACTTGTTAGTGGCGGGAAGATGATCGCATCGATCTGACCGGTGTTGCCCACACCGGACGTCAACTCCGCCAGCGCCCCCCAACACCTCAGCTGGGGCGGATTATACTCAAGACGCCCCCGATGATGCCCCGCCAACGACCGGCGCGCCTCGACGGCGCTTCCATTACCCTGATCCATATCATTTAGCTGCATCGGCATCCTCCTGCGATCAGCTACGCTTGCACCATTGCAGGAATCGCACACACGGCAACCCCCCAACCGAGGCCCCAATCCGGCCTGCAGTGGTTCTCCGCTTGTGACACACCCTTGTCCTGTAGTTTGCTATCATACCACAATCGAGGCAGAATATCTAGACTTGGCATCCGAATCCGTCGGTCCTGGCGCCAGGCAACTCCAATCCAAGCCGAGTAACCACCCCAATCAGATGCCCTTCTTCTACCTGGTCCACGGATTGACGGTCAAGAGCGACCTCGCCCTGCCCTGCCCCGAGGTTCCGGCCACCTGGGCGCCCGGGCTGGTTGTGAAGCTGCGGCCGGGGCTGCAGTCCGAAGTGCCGCCTGACCCACCCCTGGTCAGATGCGGCCACAACCTCCCCGAGCCCGGCGAGCCGGATATCACCCTGTACCGCGGTCAGGGCAACCTCCTGTTGCGCTACCACGGCCTGGCAGACTACTTCGTGGCCGCCGCAGGCGACGCCATCACCGTGACCGCCCACGCCGATGCCGTCGACGACACCCTGGCCGACCTTCTGCTCGGGCTGCCGTTCGCCTACGTGCTGTTCCTCCGCGGCCTTGTTCCATTCCACGCCAGCGCCGTGGCACACGCGGGAGCCGTTGTCGGCTTCCTCGGCCCCGGCTACGCCGGGAAGTCCAGCTTGGCCGCAGCCTGCTTGGCCCATGGCGCACGCCTCGTTGCTGACGACATCCTGATCGCGGAGCCAACCGATCAGGGTATCCGGGTCCATCCAGGCCACCCCACAATTCGCATTGCCCCGCCGGCCCTCG
>CAYYVH010000127.1:0-10537 GCA_964475075.1 uncultured Anaerolineales bacterium
CACTGTGGCTATGCCCTCGTCGCATCGAGCCCCCCTGCCGGCGCATCGGCGCCCTCGGTTGCACGGTCTTATTAGTTGGCAAGCCCTAAGAGAACAGCTCTAAGAGAACAGCTCGGCGACCGCGACCTCGAGTCCGCGAAGGATGTGCCCGCCCGGCAGCTGCTCGTCGCCGGACAGCGTGCGTGGCGCGGTTCCCGGTCCGTGAACGGTAACAGTGCACGCCGCTGGGTCGACCAGCCACACCATCCTGGTGCCGGCCCTCAAGTACGCCGTGGTCTTCTGGGCGACCAGATCCGGCTGATCAGAGGGGGATAGGATCTCGACTGCGAGGTCCGGTGGTCCTTCCCAGTACGCCTCCGGCTCGCCCGCCGCGGGCACCCGATCGGCCCGCACGAAGGAAACGTCGGGTGCACAGACGGTGTCGGGGTCTCGGTGGAGGACGAAGCCCGATTCGACACCCACCGAGCCGAGCCCGCGGGCTTCCACGTGCCTGAGCAGTTGGGCCGCGAGTCGGGCGGCCACGGCACCGTGCCTGGCGTTGGGCGGGACCATCTCGATCAACTCGCCCTGGATCAGCTCACGCCGAACGTCGCGCTCCGGCAGCTGAACCAACTCCTCGACCGTCATCACGGTCTGAGCCAACACGTGGACCCTCCTGTGACAGTGGCTTCTCGAATACCATTATATGCGCTCCAGACAGGTGCGGCCAAAGGTCGAGTTGTGGCATCGGGCTCATCATACCCGGAGCGCCATCACCCGCGCAATGGGGTTGGCGCCGTGATTGCGCCACGAATGCGCCAGTCCGGCCGTGGTCGAGGACCGCCGACTGCGATCAGGATCGCCGGTTGCCCTCGGCCCGCTGCAACGCCTTGACTGCTCGGTTGAGGGCCTTGCGGACGCCGTCTGCGTCGTCCCGCAGCCGCTCGAGGTCGTTCGGCGCGGCCGCGGCGCTCCCGGCTAGGGCCGCACTTGCCCTGAGCAGCGCGTAGGCCGACCGCTGTACCGCGGACCCGCCCGACCGCCCGGTCATCCGATCGGCGAGTGCGAGGATCTCCTCGGCGACCGGCACCAGCTCGGTGGTGGGCTTCGGTTGGCTCGCGCGCTGCTGGGCTGCCTGCAGATCCGGGTCGAGTGTCGTGATGATGCGCCCGTTCTGCTTGGCGGTCAGGTAGATCTCTTTGAACCGGCGCCGGAGGCAGGATCCGAACGAGATGCTGTACACTGTCATGAACTGGTTGTAGATTATCCGGCGCTTGAAGGGCAGCAGCACGGTCCGGACCTGCATCGGACAGATGCATGGCTCACGTCTCTTTCCCCTTGAAAGGCGTCCTGCTCGCAGACCTTTGCGAGGGGTGCCGCTCGATGCGCCCCGGCTGGTGGGCGGGGCGAGCGCGGCGGCCGGTCGGTGAGCATATCACCTGCGCGGGTGCGGGACAAGCGTCACTACCTCTGGCGGTTCTACACCACGAACCGATAGCCGAAGCCGCGCTCCGTGACCAAGTACCGAGGCCGGTCGGAATCCGGCTCGATCCGCCGCCGCAGGTGCCACACGTAGCGCCGGATATAGCCCGTGTGGTCGGCATACTCCGGCCCCCAGACGGCCGTCACGAGCTGCTCGGGGCTGAAGACGACGCCGGGCCGGCTCATGAGTACCTCCAACAGGAGATACTCGGTCGGGGTCAGAGCGATCGGCTCCCCGTCACGCGTGACGGACCGGCGCGCCCGATCCAGGCGGAACGGCCCGCAGATGAACACGTCGTCGTCTGTGGCCATGGCAGTGCCGGGCCGGTGGCGACGGCGTAACACCGCCTCGATCCGTGCCACGAGCTCCGGGAAGCTGAACGGTTTGGGCACGTAGTCATCGGCGCCCAGGCGAAAGCCCTGGAGCCGGTCCGGCTCATCGTCCTTGGCCGTCAGGAAGATCACGGGCACGTCGGTCATCTCCCGAATGCGGCGGCACGTCGCCCAACCGTCCATTCGCGGCATCATGATATCCAACACGATGAGGTCGGGCCGGTGGCGGAACAGTAGCTTCAGGCCGCTCTGGCCACTCTCGGCGTGGAGCACGGCGAAGCCGGCGTCTTCGAGGTATTGACCCAGGAGCTGATGCAGCGACGGGTCGTCGTCAATCAGTAGGATCCGGCTCATCGCGCCACCCTTCCGGGCACCGGGGCAGTCCCACGTGGAACGTGGCGCCCCGGCCGGGCACGCCCTCGCTCTCGACCCAGATCCGGCCTTGCTGAGCCTCGACGAGCTTGCGGCAGAAATACAGTCCCAGTCCATGGCCGTAGACCTCGCGGTCCGCGGCGCTGTCGGCCCGATAGAACCGGCCGAACAACCGTGCCTGCTCCTCCGGTGCGATGCCGATGCCCTGATCGCTGACGGAGAGCACAACCTCGTGCCCGTCGTCGCGGTGTCCACTCACCCGAATCTCGCCCCCCTCCGGCGAGTACTTCACGGCGTTGTCCACCAGATTGACGATCACGTCGGCCAGGTGAGCTTCATCTGCCCACGCGGGCGGTAAGTCGACCGGTACGTCCATCACCAGCCGGTGATCACCTGCTGGCGGCAGACGCCCCTTCAAGAGCTGGCCCAGGAAGGGCCGGAGGGGCAGCGGCCTGGGCGCGGGCGTGAGGCGACCGGCCTCGAGGAGGGACACATCGAGGATGCTCTGCACCAGCTTCGTCAGTCGGGTGCACTCGCCACGCAAGACGTCCAGTGCCTCCCGCCGGGCGGGGGAGAGGGCGTGACGCTCGCGCATGAGCAGCTCGATGCCCCCATTGACGTTCGTGAGTGGACCCCGTAGCTCGTGGGATACGAGGGACACAAATTCCGACTTCAGGCTGTCGAGGGCCTTCAACTCGGCGTTCGCCTTGCCCAGCGCCTCATTCCTGTCGGCCAACTCCGCGGTTCTCTCGGTCACCCGCTGCTCCAACTCGCGGTTCAGCCGGCGGAAGTCGTCATTCGCGCGCTCCAGGCGCGCTTGGTTGCGCCCGGCCCAGCCGAGGACCCACCACACGACCAGGGGCCCCGCGATGCCAAACACCAGGACCTCGCCGGCGAAGCTGAGGGTGATCCCCCGTATCGAACCCAGGATGTGCTCGGCAACCTCGAAGCCCGAAGCCACCAGAAAGAGCACGAGAGGCAGGACCCACTGCACCACCCGTAATTGCCGGGCCAAACGTGGGCGGCCGTGCGATTGCTTCATTAAACCCACACCATCGAAAGCGGCGGGCCGGATGCCCGCGGCGAACGGCGATCGACTGCGCCGAGAGTGGACCACACCCTCTGGCGACCATTATAACCCGGTAGCCCAGGGAATCAACGGTGCTATCGGCATTCTGCCCCGACTGGCGTTCTTTTTGACGAAATCAAGACGTTGCCGACACGGGGGTGCGACATGGGCGTGGTAAGGTACCACCGCTTGGGACCAGGGGTCGCTCAGGAGGGATTCCGTTTGACGCCGGTAGGGCGACCTACGCCCCGCTGTATCCATAAGGAGGAGCTCACAATGACAGACCGTTCAGTGCCGTTGATCGTGGTTCTCATCGGCGCGCTGGTGCTCGTGCTGACTGCGTGCGCTGGCGAGGAGGCGCCATCGGAGGAAGCCGCCGTGCCCGGTGTAGAAGAACCCGCGGTCGTCGAGGAAGGGGGAGAACCTACAGCGGAGGAAGAAGAGCCCGCCCCGGTGGCCGAGCTGTTCGGCGATCCCATTCGCGGCGGTGTGCTCTACGACAAGTGGTGGGCACCGCTCGGCCTCGACGCGCCGGAAGACGACCACCCACTGTGGGCCACCCAGGACACGAACGCTCGCAGCGGCGCCGACACCTGGCGCTGCAAGGAATGCCACGGCTGGGACTACAAGGGTGCCGACGGCGCCTACGGCTCCGGCTCCCACTTCACCGGCTTCACGGGTGTAGCCGAATCCGCCGCCGCGGGAGCTGCCTCGGTTCTGGGGGCGCTCAAGGGCGAAACCAACCCCGATCACGATTTCTCGGCGGTGATGGACGAACAGGCGCTGACGGACATCGCCCTGTTCATTGCGGATGAGACGATGGACTACGATGAGTTCGTCGGCGACGACAAGCTGGCCATCGGTGGTGACTTGGCGCTCGGCGAGGAGCTCTTCGGAGACACCTGCACCGACTGCCATGGCCCGGGGGGCACCGCCATCAACTTCGGTGATTCATCGGATCCCGAGTACATCGGAGGCCTGGCCCGGGGGAACCCCTGGGAGTTCGCCCACAAGATGCGCTTCGGCCAGCCTGACGTGCCCGACATGCCCTCCGGCATCGACAATGGCTGGACGGTGGATGAGCAGCTGGCGGTGCTCGCCTACGCCCAGAGCCTGCCCAACCCGAGCCTGGTCACCCTCGGCGGAGTACTGTACGACAAGTGGTGGGCCGCCTTGGGTGTCGACGCGCCGGAAGATGACCACCCGCTGTGGGCCATCCAGTCGAGCAACACGCGCAGCGGCGCCGACACCTGGCGCTGCAAGGAGTGCCACGGCTGGGACTACAAGGGTGCCGACGGCGCCTATGGCTCCGGCTCCCACTTCACCGGCTTCACCGGCGTTATGGGCGCCGAAGACATCGCCGGCTGGCTGGATGGCACGGCCAACCCGGACCACGATTTCTCCGCGTTCCTGGGCGAGGAACAAATCGCCATGCTGACGGCCTTCCTGCAGGAAGGGGCGCTGGACACGTCGGAGTTCATCAACGACGACAAAACGGTCAACGGCGACCCGGTCCGCGGCGAGGAGCTGTTTAACGCCGCTTGCGGCCGTTGCCACGGCGACGATGGCACGGAGATCAACTTCGGTGACGAGGCTGAGCCCGAGTACCTCGGGACAATCGCCGGCGACAACCCATGGGAGTTCTTCCACAAGGCTTCCTTTGGCCAGCCGGGCGAGCACATGCCGTCCGGCGTCAATCTGGGTTGGAGCTCCCAGGACATCGCCGATGTGACTGCCTACGCGCAGTCCATGCCGGCCGAGTAATTTCTGGATCGCGGAGCCAGGAGAAGGTGACCGGGGCAGAGCCGGCGCCCTGGTTGCCCTCTCCCCATTTCTCTCCGCCCACCATACCTAACTGACGGAGTCTTCGGCATGAACCCCAGCCTTGTGCGTGGAATGCAGTACGCCGCCATTCTCCTCATAGCTGTGTTCGTCTTCGGACTCGTCAGCGTGTGGGTGCCAGCGGCGTCCGTCCACGCCTTGCCGGAATACGCCGGCCGGACGGGCGAGCCGTGTGCGACCTGCCACGTCTCCCCAGGTGGCGGCGGACCGCGGACACTTCGCGGACTGCTATGGGCTGCCCGCGGCCGAGCCGACCAGGTGCCGGTCCTGCCCAATGTGCTCATTGCGCCCGGAGTCAGTAACGGCCTGGAGCTGTACGATACAGCATGCGTTGCTTGCCATGGCCATAAAGGCGAAGGCATCTTCGGCGCAGCTCTGGCCGACACCGCGTTGCGGGAATCCAAGATACGCTCCAACATCGTGCGGGGCCGTGAGCGGAGCGGCATGCCGCCGTTTCGAGGCCAATTCACCGACGAGCAGCTCGATGCGCTGGTCACGTACGTGGCCGGTCTGGCCAGCGGCAAGATCGAGCCACCGCCCGACACCTATCCGCTTCCGCCCGGCAAGATGACCTGCCAGCCCAACCCCGCCCCGGCTCCGACCGCCTGCGGGGCCAACTGACGTGGCTGCGCCCCTCACCCGTCGCCGGTTCGTCAAACTGGCCGCGTCGGCCGGCGGTTCGGCGGCCCACGCCAACCTTGTACTACGCGAGCCGACCTTCCTCGAAGGACCGTGAGAAGGAGAAGTCCATGATGTCGTGGTATCCCATTGCTGGGGGCGCCGTGCTCGCCCTGCTCGTCATCGTACCGGCCGTCTGGAAATGGCCAGCGAGCGCAACGCCACTATCCTGCCCATCCCGCTGGACCTAATCCGCCACGCTGCCCGGGCACTCAGCGGGGAGTAACGTGGTCGCACCCCTCACTCGTCGCCGGTTCCTCACGCTGGCTGCCGCTGCCGGCGGATCGGCGGCCGCCATGGCCGGGCTCCAGGCCGTGCTGGACAATGCGCCGCCTGGCCCCGAATGGCAGATGTTGGCCCCGTCAGGTGAAGAGCATATCGTTCCCTCGGTGTGTCTGCTGTGCCCATCCGGCTGCGGCATGCTCGCGCGCGTGGCCGGCGGGCGGGTCGTCAAGCTGGAGGGCAGCCCGATGCACCCGGTCAACCTGGGTGCCCTGTGCCCCAAGGGCCAGGCTGCGCCCGAGCTGCTCTACTCCCCCGACCGACTCACCGGCCCGCTGCGCCGCGTTGGCGAGCGGGGTGGCGGCCAGTGGGAGCCGATCGGCTGGGACGAAGCGGTTCGGGCGGTGGCCGAACAGCTAGGCGGCCTGCGCGCCGCCGGCCACCCGGAGCGTGCCGCCTTCCTCTATGGCGACACGCGCGGCCAGATGCGCCCGTTCATCGAGCGCTTCATGCAAGCCGTCGGCTCGCCCAACGCCATCTCGCACGACAGCCTGAACATCGAGGCTGCCAAGCTGGCCGTCCTCTACACCCAGGGAATCTATGACCTTCCGGCCTACGATCTCGAGAACAGCAACTTCATCCTCAGCTTTGGGGCCAGCCTCCTCGAGGCAGGCCGCACGCCGCAGCGGATGGTTTCCGGCTACTCGTTCCTGCGGCGGGGACGCGCCGACCGGGGCAAGGTGGTGGTCATTGATCCCCGGCAAGGTGTCACCGGCGCCAAGGCCGACGAGTGGATCCCGATCGTGCCCGGCACGGACGCCGCGCTGGCGCTGGGCCTGGCCAATGTGATCATCCGCTCCGGGCTGGTCGACTCCGACTTCATCCATAACTACAGCTTCGGCTTCGAGGACTTCAAGGATGGGCGAGGCAAGCAGCGCAAGGGCTTCAAGAGCTTCGTGCTCGAGAACTACGATCCCGCCCGAGTGGCGCAGATCACTGGGGTTGCAGCAACCACGATCTCCCGCCTGGCCGGCGAGTTCGCCGGCAACCAACCCGCGATCGCGATCTTGCCGGGTAAGGGTGGGCTGCTGAACGGCAGCATCAACGGGCTGTATGCCGCGATGGCAGTCCACACGCTCAACGCCATCGTCGGCGGCATCGAGAAGCCGGGCGGTGTGCTGACCCAGCGCTACTTCCCGTGCGTCGACTGGCCCCGCTTGCCCGTCGACCGCGCCGCTAGAGACGGCAGGGCCGCCGAGCGCCTGGACGGTGCCGGCAGCCGCTTTCCCCTGGCCCACCACGCCTACCAGGCCGTGGCAGACCACATCCTGGAAGGCTACCCCTACCCGGTCGAGGCGCTGTTCCTCTACGACGCCAATCCGGTCTACGAGGTCCCCGGTGGGGCGCGCTTCGTGGACGCCTTCCGCCAGGTGCCGTTCATCGCGTCGTTCGCCTCGTTCATGGACGAGTCGGCCACATACGCCGACCTAGTGCTGCCCGAGCCGACGTTCCTCGAGCGCTGGGGCGACGACACCGTCGAAGGGCTGGGCTACCCGGGCGTGGCCTTGCGCCAGCCGGTGGTCGAGCCGCTCTACGACACGCTGAACACGGGCGACTTCCTGCTGCGCGTCGCCCAGGCGATGGGCGGCCCACTCGCCCGGGCATTCCCCTGGCCGAGCTTCGAGGAGCTGTTGAAGGACCGCCTGGCCGGCATCGGCACCGACTGGGAGACGTTGGGGGAGCTGGGCGTGTGGATCACCCCCGGTTACCGCTACACTCGGCGCGGAAGCGAGCGCTGGGTGGACGAGGTGGTGGGGCGCGACCGCGCGTCGTCACCCCGTGACGGGCGCTTCGACTTCTACAGCCGCGAGCTCGTCTGCGCCCTGGAAGGGCGGAGTGCAAATGAGCTTCAGGCCCTGGGCCTGAGCCAGACCGGGGACGCGGTGTACCTGCCCCACCACGAGCCCGTGGCGTACGCCGGTGAGGCGGAAGAGTACCCCTTCCTGCTGAACGTGATTACCCTCATGAGCCTGGGGCCTTACGGTGTTGCGGCCAACATGCCCACCTTGCAGGAGATCAGCGGCATGACCGTGGGCGAACGGTGGGACAGCTGGCTGGAGATGAACCCGGAGGCGGCCCACGAGATCGGTCTGCAGAATAAGGACGAGGTCTGGGTGGAAAGCCGGTACGGCCGGCTGCAGACCAAGGTTCGGTTGGTGAAGAGCCTGCACCCGGGCGTCGTGAACCTGCCCCACAACCAGGGGCACACCGCCATCGGCCGTTGGGCAAGGGACCGCGGCGTAAACGGACTCACGATCATGAACCCGGACAGTGAACCGGCCACCGGGCTGGCGGCGTTCACGAACACCCGGGTGAAAGTGTATCCGGCGTGAACCCTCGCGCGACAAGCAGCACTGCTGACGGGGTGCCCCGTGCCTAGATGGTCGATGGTAATAGATCTTGACAAGTGCGTGGCCTGCCAGGGCTGCAGCATCGCCTGCCGCATGGAAAACAACACGCCGATCGTGTCGCCATCCGAGGCCGCCCTCGGCCGCTCGATGCTGTGGAACGAGGTATTCCCGTTGCGGGCCGAGGAAGAGGGCGCGATCGCCAGCGACAAGGCCAAGTTCCTTACGCGGCCCTGTATGCACTGCGAGAACCCCCCGTGCATCAAGGTCTGCCCGGTCAGCGCGACCTACCAGGACGACGAGGGGATTGTGCGGCAGAACTACGTGCGCTGCATCGGCTGCCGTTTCTGTACGGTGGCCTGCCCCTACGGCGTGCGCTACTTCAACTGGTACGTGCCGGCTTGGGAAGAGGGCCTGGAGCGGCACCTGAACCCGGATCGCGTCGAAGCCCGGGGCTTCCTGGAGGGCCCATCAGTGCGGCCCAAAGGGATCGTTGAGAAGTGCACATTCTGCATTCACCGGCTGCACAAGGCTCGTGCGCGGGCGGCGGCTGAGGGCCGGGACTTCCGCCCCGACGAATACGTCCCCGCCTGCGTCCAGACCTGTACGGGCAAGGCCCGATTCTTCGGGGACCTGGAAAACCCGAACTCGATCGTTTCCCAACTCTCGCAAAGACGCCGGGCGTTCCGGTTACTCGATGAAGCGGGCACGCACCCGAAGGTGATATACCTCCATGAGGGCTAGGGCCTCACATCCGGTCAACGAGCACGAAGGCGCGATTCTCGCGCCACTGCGGCAGCTCCCGTTCAGCGATCTCCGGCTCTGGGCGCTGCTGCTCGGGATCATGGGCGCGGGCGGCATCGCCTATGTCTGGCAGTTGAGCCGGGGACTGGGCGTCACCGGCATGAATCGCCCCGTGTACTGGGGCGTATACATCACCAACTTCGTCTTCTTCATCGGTTTGGCTCATTCGGGCACATTCATCTCCGCCATTCTGCGGCTGGCCGGTGCCGAGTGGCGCAAACCTCTCACTCGCGCCGCAGAGGCTATCACGCTGTTCAGCCTACCGTTCGGCGTGGCCAGCATTGTGGTCGACATGGGCCGCCCGGAGCGGGTTCTGAACGTGCTGTTCTACGGTCGCTACCAGTCGCCGCTCCTGTGGGACTTCACGGCCGTATCGCTGTACCTGTTCTCCAGCGTCGTGTTCTTTTACCTCGCGCTCCTGCCGGACGTCGCCATGTGCCGGGACCGGCTCGGCGACGTGCCCGGGTGGCAGCACCGGATGTACGAGGTTCTCGCCCTGGGTTGGGAGGGGCGACCGGAGCAGTTCCACCGGTTGGAGCGGGTGATGGACGGGATGGCGATCTTCCTCGCCATGCTGGTCGTTACCGTGCACACCGTGGTGTCGTGGGTTTTCGGAATGACGATCCAGCCCGGCTGGCACACGGCACTCATCGGCCCGTTTTTTCTCCTCGGCGCCATCTTCTCCGGTACGGCGGCGGTGGTCATTGCGCTGGCCATTCTGCGCCGGGTCCATCATCTGGAAGAGGCGCTGCCGCTCAGCCTGTTCAACAACATGCGCAAGCTGTTGATCGTCTTCACCATGGGCTGGCTCTACATGATGGTCGCCGAGTTCCTGACGACCTTCTACGGCAGCATCCCCGAGGAGATGGAGGTCTTCTGGCAGAAGTTCACGGGCGATTTCGCTTGGCAGTTCTGGTTGATGGCGTTGCTGGTGTACGTGGTCCCGCTGCTCATCTTCATCTTCCGGGCCAAGGACAGCATCGGCTGGATGGTCACGGCCTCGGTGCTCGTCAACGTGGGGATGTGGTTGGAGCGGTTCGTCGTGATCGTGCCGACCGAGACGCGCCCCCGCCTACTCTACGAGCTGGTGCAGGGCACGTACCGGCCCACGTGGGTCGAGGTACTTGTCACCGCCTCGATGTTCGCCGGCATGATCCTGCTGTATGCCGTATTCACTCGCTTCTTCCCCATCATACCGGTGTGGGAGACAGCCGAGGAGCGGGCACCCGACTTGGAGCCCAAGCCGCGGCGGCGCCGGTTCGGAATGCGGCGCTAGTAGTCTGTCAAGTAAGTACCTGCTGGTCGCCCTGGTTGGTGACATCGATGCACCTTGGCAGCGTCAGACAAC
>CAYYVH010000128.1:0-10449 GCA_964475075.1 uncultured Anaerolineales bacterium
ACCGGGCCACCACTGTCCCTGCCCCGCGCGGCCTGTCTTTGTTCTCCCACCCCCCCCCGGCGCCCCGGCCCGCGTGGCGGTCTCCCCCGGCGTCCCTCCGCCCGCCGCGGCACAGGCACCGATCGACCGTTTCGAGCAGGCCTGCGGCACCGACAATCCCTTCTTCGTAACCACGTGCTACGCCCGTGGTGCGCAGTGGGACGAGCCGGCGCTGGTCGCCTTTCGCGACACGCCCGACAACAGCGGTCAAAGCGTCCTGGCAACCATGCGCCAGATCGGCGCCGCGTACGGCGTGGCCTACCAGCCGGCCGAGAAGGCCGTCTACGTAGCTGCCTATCACAAGCGCGGGTCGCCGTTCGGGCCGAGCGGTGGCCCGGGCACGATCTACCGGGTGGACCTGACCAGCGGCGCCGTCGGACCCTGGCTGGAGGTCCCTAACACCGGGCGCGACCAGCACGAGCGGGCTGACAACTATTGGCCGGATACGCGCGCGCGCAACTTCGCCGGCACGTTGGGCCTGGGCGACATCGACCTGAACGATGACGGGTCCGAGCTGTACGTGATGAACTTGCTCGAGCGACAGATCTTCCGCTACCGCATGGCCGACAAGGGCCTGATCGGGCGTATCCAGATCGGCTCGGCCGGCGAGGGCTGGTCGTCCCAGGCACGGCCGTTCGGGCTGAAGGTGTGGCAGGGCAAGCTGTACCACGGGTTGGTCCACACGGCCTACCAGAGCCAGGATCGGGGCGACCTCTCAGCCTTCGTCTACCAGTCGGACCTCGATGGCTCGAACATGCGCATGGTCAACCGCTTCTCCCTCGACTACGGCCGGGGGAACGTTTTCGGCAACGTTCCGGCCCGCTGGTGGCCCTGGAAGGACGGCTACAACGCCACCCGCCCCGGCCCTCTCGGGGCGTATCCCCAGCCGATGCTATCCGACATCGAGTTCGCCGACAACGGCGACATGATCCTGGGCTTCCGCGACCGGAACGGTGACATGACCTTTTTCGACCCCGGGGGCCGGAACCCCCCCGGCGAGGGAACCAGCATACCGGCAGGTGACATCCTGCTCGGCCGCTTCAACGGTGACACGTGGGACACGGCGACCTCACCCGAGTTCTTCGCCCAGGATGCTGGGCCAGGATTGGGTGCAACGAGCGCGGCCCACGACGAGTCGAGCTTCGGCGGCCTGGCGCGGGTGCAAGGGGTGGACCACGTGGTCAACTCGGCTTTGGCGCCGGAGCGGATCAGCTCGGGCGGGGGCTACTGGTTCGACAACACGAATGGGCGGAACACGGCCCGCGAGGAGATCTACAACTATCGGTCCGAGGTGAACTACGGTAAGGCCAACGGCCTGGGCGACGTGGAGATCCTCTGCGGCCCATCGGTGGAGACGTCGCCAACACCCACCGACACCGAGGTGCCAATGCCAAGCCAAACGGCGACCACGCCGTGGGTCACCGAGACGCCCACTCCGAGTGTCACAACGACTGTAACGCCCACCGTTACTACCACGACGACGGTGACACCGACCGGCACCATCGTCACCACCGTGACGCCGACTGCTGCCACGCCCACTACCACCATCACGCCCACGGCGACCATGGCCGTGACGCTCACACCCGGGCCGACGCCGAACGAGCGGCCGTCTTCCACCGCGGCGCTGCCAACCTCGCCGCCACCAAAGACACCGGTGCCGCCGACCTCGCCGCCGGAGGAGGAAAAGCCTCCACCACCGAGCCCGACGCCGGAGGTACCTCAGTTACCCAAGACCGGCGGCACGGCGGACTGGACTGGCTTGCTGACCTGGATCGGCGGTCTGGTAATCGCCCTGGCGTGGTTGCTCCGGCGGAGGCAGGCGCGAACGGCGGGGTAGGCCTCACCCATCAATATGAGTGCATCCAGGGAATCCGTGCCGGGTCGGGGGCGTGTAGGGGCGCGCGGCCTTGACGCTTGGGGTGTGTCACCCGACGAACTCGGCTTCCCCACCCACGGCAGCCACAGGGCATTGGCGCCGCTTCGGGCCCAGTCCCACGCGAAGACCCGCGCCAGGTAGCGGTACACCGCGGCTGACTCGACCTGAAGGGCTACCTCGCGGTTGGCCTTGCTGGCCACCTCGCTGCCATTGAGGCTGCCAACATGCGCCCAGTACTCGGTCCCGCCGTCCCACGCCGCGACTGCCGCGCGGGGAAGGTGGCTCGTCGCTTCGATCCTCAACCCCTCACCCCCGTGTGACACGAGCACCATCTTGTTGTGCAGGCCCCGGCCGGCCGGGTTTCCCAACCGGGCCGCCAGATCGAGCCCTTCGGACTCGGCCAGGCCATTCAGGTAGGCGACGGTCGCCGCGTTTCCGCGTGCGTCAGCCGGGTCGTCGAAATAGCCGTCCAGGAGCAGGCGGACGCGTGCCCCGCGCCGTGCGGCCGACAGGTAGCCTTGCACGCGGGGATTCAGGGCCGTCGGTCCGTCCTCCGGCCCCGCGCCCCACCACACCGGCTCCTTGAGCTGCTGGGCAAGGACCTCGCCGCGGTCGCCGGTTCGGGACAGAAGGCCCAGTAGCCCGGCGTCGGGGGCCAGGGCGTTCTCGGGCGCGGTGAGGAGCTCGAGATCGAACTCGCCGGCTGCCACGAGTGGGTCGGGGGCGACCGGGCTGTAGCCCTCACCGCCCCCACTCCGCGCCGGCCGGAAGTCCGGCGCAGGCGCGCCGCGCTGCGGGTCCCGTCGTTGGAACGGCCGCAAGTCAGCATGGCCTTCCGGGTCCAGGTCGCGCGCCACTAGGTCTCGCGCCCAGCCCGCCAGTGACGGGGCATCGATTGCCAGGAAGACACCGCGGCGACCGGCCGTACCGTCGCCGAAGTCATCGCTGGGAGCCGCGCCCAGGCTGGGATTCTCGGATCCCAGGAGGACGGTTTCACCGTCGATCACCCCCAGCTTGGCGTGGGCGGCCTTGTAGCGCCGGCGCACAGCTCCCCCGTCGTCGAGCCAATACACGGCTCCGCCTGCGGAGGCTATCCGGTCCAGGCACCAGCGCTGGTTCGGATCGATGCCGCCGGCGGGACTACCGTCCACGAGCACGCGCACCCGCACCCCTGCCTGCAGCCGCCCCACCAGGACCTCGGCCAGGTCGGCGTTCTCGAAGGTGTAGCTGAACCAATCTATGGAGTGCTGCGCGGACTGGAAGTGACGGCTGAGGAAATCGAAAAGCGCATCCGGAGCCACGGCCACCTCGATCGTTGCCGCCTCGCGGATTCGTCTCGGGCGGAGGTTCGCCTCCAGGTCCCAACCCGGGAACCGCACTCGCCGACCGTGGAGCGGGTCGGCCGGGTCCGAGGCCCAGTCGGACAAGCGGTCCGTGTCGCCTGCCGGAGCCCCCGTTGTGGGATCGAGTTTGCGGTAGAGCACCTGGTGCGCACCCGAGATGGCCCCGCGGTGGTATGGTCGGACCGCCGGACCCCGCCAGCCGTTCGACGCCGGCCCGTCGCCATACACCAGCACGTCGGCCAGCCAGCCTCCGGGACCGCGGAGAAACACGGCGTCGCCGTCATTTCCCAGCTGCGGCCCGCCGCCGATGGTCACGAGCCGCGGGCAAGGACCGTCGTTCCCCGGTCCCACGGACCACGACCAGTCCGGCCAGTGCCCGAAGCTCCGTCGGTACGCCGCGGCGTCCCGCGCCAGCCAGGTCCAGCGCCCGGCCGCGAGAGATGCCCCTGCCGGGAATGTCGCCGCGCCCTGCCCGTCGCCCACGGACCAGCCGGTCAGATCGACCGCCACCGCGCCCACGTTCCACAGCTGCACCGCTTCGTCGGCGTCGCCCCGAGCGTAGCCGTCGTAGTAGACGGCCGAGACGAGCACCACTGGGGCGGTCGATTCAGCCGTTGTTTCGCGCTCAGCCGGGACCGGTGTCACCGCCAGTAGGCCGACCAGGGCGACTACATTGATTACCAGGGATCGCACGTCATCCAGCTTACCCGGAGCGGTCGACGTTGGGAAGGCCCTTGGCGCCACGTTGGCGACACGATCGCGCCACCACGTGTGGGTGGACGAATCCCGAGCGGGGCAACCCCCGGCGATTGGCGGCTGAACGCCGCCTCTCATATAATCGCCCTGAGGCGTAGAAAATGACCCGAACGATCCTGGTTGTCGATGACGATCCCGCCATCCGCGAGCTGATGCGCGAGTTCCTGGAAGACGCCTCCACGAACATCACCGAGGCGGAAACGGGCGAGGAAGCGTTGAGTGCGGTTGGGGAGGACGGACTGGACCTCGTGCTGCTGGACATGCGCTTGCCCGACATGGACGGGCTGGAGGTGTTGGCCAACATCCGGGCCGGCCACGAGATCCCGGTCGTCGTGATTACGGCCGATTCCAGTTCCTCGCGCACCATCCGAGCTATCCAGGGCGGTGCGTACGACTACCTGGTCAAGCCCCTGGAGCCGGACACGGTGCAGCACGTGATCGACCGCGCGCTGGAGCACCTCCGTCTCTCGAAGGAGGTGCGCGAGCTGCAGGAGACGCTCACGACCCGTGATGTGCGCGAGCGCATCGTGGGCGCTAGCCCGGCCATGCAGGAGGTGTACAAGCTGATCGGGCGGGTGGCGGGCAGCGAGGCGCCGATCTTGATCACGGGTGAGACTGGCACGGGCAAGGAGCTCGTGGCCGAGACGGTCCATCTGAACTCGCGGCGCCGGCGCGGGCCCCTCGTGCGCGTCAACTGCGCCGCGCTGCCGGAGACGCTGTTGGAGAGCGAGCTCTTCGGGCACGAGAAGGGAGCGTTCACCGGTGCGGTGGCGCGCCGCAAGGGCCGGTTCGAGCTGGCCAACGGTGGCACGATCTTCCTGGATGAGATCGGCGACCTGAACCTCAGTACCCAGAAGAAACTGCTCAGGGTGCTGCAGTTCGGCGCGTTCGAGCGGGTTGGTGGCAGCGTGACGATCGAGTGTGACGCACGGGTGCTCACCGCCACCAACAAGGATCTCGAGGCCGAGGTGGTGGCCGGCAGGATCCGCGAGGACCTTTACTACCGGCTGAACGTGCTCCGCGTTGACATGCCGCCCCTGCGCGAGCGGCGTGAGGACGTCCCCGCGCTGGTGGCGCACTTCCTGGACCGATACCGTTCCGCGCCGGGGGAGGTGCCGACCAAGATCAGCCAGGAGGCCATGGAGCGGATCATGGCCTCCGATTGGCCGGGCAACGTCCGCCAGCTGGAGAACGCCATCCAGCGCGCCGTGGTGCTGTCTGCGGGCCGGGTGATTGGTCCCGAGCACGTGGACACCAGTGCCCCTCCACCCGCGCCAACCGAAGTGGATGTCGAGACGTTGCTCCGCGACGGAGTGCCGCTGAAGAAGGTCCTGGCCGACGTGGAGCGCGACATGATCACTGCCGCCCTGCGCAAGGCGCGGGGCAACCGGAGCGAGGCGGCCCGGAAGCTGGGAATCTACCGCCGGCATCTGTACCAGAAGATGGAGGAGTACGGGTTGGAGTAGCGGGTCCGACGGCGGATCCCGCAGAGGATGGGGCGGATGACACGAATCTTTGGCTGATCGAGGTGATCGATGGGCATGCGTATGGATATGGGCTTCGGCCAGCACATGGAGATGCGGCCGTCACCCAGCTTGATCCAGTTCACCGAGATCCTGGCTCTGTCGGGGCTCGAGCTCCAGCAGATGATCCACCAGGTCGTGGCCGAGAACCCGGCCCTCGAGCTGTCCGAGCCGGACCTGTGCCCGGCCTGCGGTGACCCGCTGCTCACGGACGGGACGTGCTATCGCTGTTGCCGCGGCGACAGCCTGGCCAGCCAGGAGGCCCGATCGCTAGAGGAGCCTGACGAAGAGCGGCTCGACCTCCTGACCCTGGTTGCCGACCAGCGCAGCCTGGCCGAGCACTTGTTGATTGAGCTTGCGACAGTGCTCGACGAGGCCGACATGCCTATGGCCGAGTACTTGGTCGGCGAGCTCGACGAGCGTGGCTTCCTCCAGACCAACCTGGAGGTGGCCGCCAACTCCCTGGGGGTGCCGGTCCAGCGGGTCGAGCACGTGCTACAGGCGCTGCAATCGGTCGGCCCGCTCGGTGTTGGGTCCCGCACGGTCGAGGAATGCCTGCTGTCACAGCTGGATCGCTGGGAGCAGACCGGCGTTTCGGATCCCTTGGCACGCACGCTCGTTTGCGATCATCTGGATGCACTGGGGCACGGAAAATACAGCCAGCTGGCCCGGGCGCTGGGGGCGGAGTATGACGAGATAGTCGCCGCTCGTGACTTCATCCGCACGCACCTCCGTCCCTACCCCGTCGCCGAGCGGACCGATCTGGAGCTGTGGGAGCGCCAGACCGGGCCGGGGTTCGTTGCGCCGGATGTCGTCGTACGCTCCGCAAAGGACGGTGAGTTCGAGATCGAGATCTTGGATTCCCAGCGCTACGCGCTCTCAATTAGCCCCCTGTACCGCGAGCTGGCCGAACGGCTCGAGGCGGGGCGGGAGCTCGACGAACGGGACGGTTTGACGCGCAAGGACCGCAAGCACATCCAGGCCCAGGTGCAGCGTGCCCGTGAGTTCCTGACATACGTCCGCGAGCGGCGCGACACGATGCGCCGGGTGGCAGCCTACGTGATGGCCCGCCAGGCCGACTTCCTCCGTCTGGGCCCGCGCCACTTGCAGCCCCTCACCCGCGCCGAGGTCGCCGAGGCCCTCGACCTGCACGAGTCCACGATCAGTCGCGCCACGTCCGGCAAGTACGTGCTCCTGCCCAGCCGGCGGGTGGTGCCCTTCGGTGACTTCTTCAAGGCCGCCCTCTCCGTACAGGACGTGCTGCGGGAGATCGTCGACTCGGAGACGCGAGCGCTGACCGATGCCGAGCTGGCCGAGGAGCTGCAGCTGCGGGGCTACGACGTCGCGCGGCGCACCGTGGCCAAGTACCGAAACCAGATGCGGATCCTACCATCGTCGCTGCGGTGAACACGATACCGTGTAGGGGCGAAGCATTCGCGCAGTCCGTCCCCCGAAAAGCGCCGACCTTTCGCGCGAATGCTCCGCCCCGGCGAACGCCAGAATGACGATTGCCCGGCCGCGATTCAGGCAGCCGTCATTCCAGGATCCAGCGGTCCATGTCGCGTGTGTATTCGACCAGATCCCCCTCGTCGAACCACAGGGCCAGCTCCTCGCGGGCCGTCTCGGGACCGTCCGAGGCGTGGATCAAGTTCCGCCCCACCATCAGGCTGTAGTCGGCACGGATCGAGCCCGGCGTGGCTTCTGCGGGTCGCGTCTCGCCAACCGTGGCGCGGACCACGGCAATGGCATCAGGGCCGTCGAGGGCCATGATGACCACCGGCCCCGAGGTGATGTAGTCGATCAGACCCTCGTAGAATGGCTTGCCCTTGTGTAGGGCGTAGTGCTTCCGCGCCAACGGCTCGCCTGCGGTCAGCATCTTCAGGCCGACGATCTTCAGGCCGCGCTGCTCGAAACGGCTCGTGAGCTGGCCGATCAGCGCGCGCTGCACGGCGTCGGGCTTGAGGATGACAAGCGTCCGTTCCATCAACCGAATCCTCGCTCAAAAAGACGAAGCGTGTTGGCAGGCATTCAAGACCGGCATTATACGCCAGTGCAGCCGGCCGGTCAGATCCGCGGGTGGCGGTTTCTTTAAGATTTGTTATGTCTTGACATGCAGAGCGCCCTCGTGGTAAGATGCGCCTGCGAATTGAAGGGCAATACGCCTCTTCCATCCGTCCCGCGGTGGATCGTGGGCCCCATCACGGTTGCGGTCGAGGCATTCGTGTGACAGACAAGGAGGTCACAGGATGAGGAACGTCGTGAGTACCCGTGCGTGGCTCGCCCTCCCGGTAGCGATTCTGATTGCCGCCCTTCTCGGCGGCGCGCTGGGTCCCACACCAGTTGCCGTGGCCAGTACGCTCAACCAGGCCAACACCACTGTCACCGTCTCGCCGGCACAGGTGAATCTGGAGTGCGGCAAGACCGCAACGGTCGACATCCTGATCAACAACGTCCAGAACCTCTTCGGCGTTGACATCAAGGTGAGCTTCGATCCCAACGTGTTGGAGGTCGTGGACGCCAACGCCACCGCGCTGGGCGTTCAGATCCAGCCGGGCAACTTCCTGGACGTCAGCGGCGGGCAGGGCCTGATCCAGGTCAACGGGGTGGATGTCAACACCGGCACCATAAGCTACGCCGCCATTCGCCTGAACCCGGCACCTGCTCAGAGCGGCAGCGGCATCATTGCCACCGTCACCTTCCGCGGCAAGGCCGCCGGTACGAGCCCCGTCGAACTGAAGTCAGTGATGCTCTCGGACCCGACCGCCCAACCGATCCCGGCGAACTTGGCGAACGGCAGTGTCGCTGTGACGTGCACGGGCCAGCCAACGGCGACGACGCCGCCCGGCCCGACGGCGACCCCTGTTCCGGGCCAGCCCACCGCCGTTCCGGGCAAGCAGTGTGTGCACATCGTCCAGCCGGGCGATACGCTGTACTCCATCGCCCGCCTATATGGGTCGACCGTTTATGCGATTCAGCAGGCGAACAACCTGGCTGACCCGAACGTAATCTATGTAGGGCAGAAGCTCGTCATTCCGGGTTGTACGCCATGGCCACCCCCTCCGCCTCCGCCTGGGCAGTGCTTCACCTACATTGTCAAGCCGGGCGATACCCTGTACGGCATCGCGCTCAAGTACGGTGACACCGTCTCCGGCCTGTCCATGCGGAATGGAATCGTCAACCCGAACCTGATCTATGTCGGTCAGCCGCTATCCGTGTGCCCTGCTGGCGCGCCAGGCCCGCAGCCGTGCAGCGCGGTTCACGTTGTGCAGCCGGGTGAGACGCTGTATCGGATTGCGCTCCGGTACGGCACGACGGTCTACACCCTGGCCGCGGCCAACAACCTGGCCACCCCGAACCTGATCTACGCTGGCCAGACGTTGTGCATTCCCTGATCTAGTACCCCGCGGCAGAAGCGATTGGCCGGTTATCCGTGTTGCCACAGTTCGTTGCTTTGGCGGACCATGGGCGCAGCATGCTGCGCCCCTACAGGCTTTCTGCCGTTGTCTGGCGCGGTGAGCGGACGGGTGCGAACTGTCCGATGATTTGCGCCAGCGTGTACTAGGGCGTGAGGCTGAGGGGCCGCCGGCCGGCGGCCCCTCTTTAATCGGCACAGATGGTAGATCTGTCTCTGATTACCCTCGCCGCCGTGCTGGCCACGCTCATTGCCGGCGGCGGTTACTTCACGCGCTCGCTCTCCGCCAGCGGTGCGCTGGCCGCGGTCGTGGTCGGCACCGCCATCTTCGGTCTGGGTGGCCCGATCTGGGGACTGCTGCTCGTTGTGTTCTTCGTCACATCGGGTGTGCTCTCGCAGTGGCGAAGTGGCGTCAAGAAGCGGCTGGTTGAGGAGTTTTCCAAGGGCAGCCGGCGTGACATGGGCCAGGTGCTCGCCAATGGCGGTATCGGCGCCCTTCTCGCGGTGGCCCAGGCATTCGCACCGCAGGTCGACCTGTTCCCGGCGTTCGTCGGTGCAATCGCTGCTGTCACCGCTGACACCTGGGCCACCGAGGTCGGTCTCCTCAGTAACGTGCCCCCGCGGCTGATCACCACGGGTGAACCGGTGCCGCCGGGCACGTCGGGCGGCGTGACTGTGCTCGGCAGCTCTGCCGCAGCCGCCGCGGGTATCGTCGTCGGGCTCGCGGCCGGGCTCCTCGTTGCACTGCAGGGACTAATCCTCTTCCGCGTACCGGACCTCACCGGTGTGCGCTTGTTGATGCTCGCCCCGGTAGCGGGAGTTGCCAGCACAGCCTTCGACAGCTGGTTGGGGGCGACCGTGCAGGGCATCTACCGCTGTCCGGACTGCAACGCCGAGACCGAGCAGCCCGTCCACCGCTGCGGGGCGCAGACCGAGGCAGTGCGGGGATGGCGATTCGTGAACAACGACGCCGTCAACCTGCTGGCCAGCATCACCGGTGCGGCAATCGCGTGGGGGCTGGATTGGTTGTTGTGGGGATGATCCGCGGCCGGGCCCGTGGTTAGGCCCCCGGTGGTGGATCCACCGACGGAATCCGCAGGCCGTGCCCGCGGGCTGTCTGGCGGGCCAGCTCGTAGCCCGCATCGGCATGGCGCAGCACCCCGATGGCGGGATCGTTGGTGAGTACGCGCTCGAGCCGCCTCGCCGCCTCGGTAGTGCCGTCGGCGACTGTTACCTGGCCGGCATGCTGGGAAAAACCGATGCCCACGCCACCGCCGTGGTGGAAGCTCACCCAGGTCGCCCCGCCGGCCACGTTCAGCATGAGGTTCAGCAGCGGCCAGTCGCTGACCGCGTCGGTGCCGTCCTTCATGCCTTCCGTCTCGCGCCGGGGACTGGCCACCGAGCCGGTGTCCAGGTGATCCCGCCCGATGACGATGGGCGCCGTGATTTCACCGCGCGACACCGCATCATTGAAAGCCATGCCCGCGCGCGTCAGTAGCA
>CAYYVH010000129.1:0-10330 GCA_964475075.1 uncultured Anaerolineales bacterium
CGCCCGCGCCGCCCCGCGGGCGCGCGACGGGGCCCCCGCCCAGCCGCCGGCGAGGCTCGAAACGGACCGCAGGGCGCGCCCCACGCCGGAGGCCTGCCAGGCGCACCACGAGGCCCATCTCGGCGAGAAGCCGCTCGGCCTCAGCATCCGGGGCGGGCGCCCCCGGCCAACGAGCGTGGTGGACGCTTTCCGGCGCCCCCTGATCCACGGACCGAACCAGATTCTGGTACATCGCCTCGGCGGTGAACGGGATAAACGGTGCCAGGAGCCGTGTCAGGGTCACGAGCACACGGTAAAGCGTGTCGAGCGCCCGAGGATCGCCATCCCAGAACCGCCGGCGCGAGCGCCGGACGTACCAGTTCGACAAGTCCTCGACGAAGCCCTCGATGGCCTCCGCCGCCCGTCGGGAGTCGTAGTCCTCCATGCGAGCGGTCACCTCGCTGACGCACTGGTCCAGGCGCACCTGGACCCAGCGGTCCAGCTCCTCCCCGACGCCCCCGCCCTCACTCGGTTGGACTTGGGCTCCGTTCTCGCGCTCCTGGGTTGAGGGTACCGCGAGGTCGGGCGGAGACCAGCCCTCGGACACCTCCGCGTACTGGACGAAGAAGGAGTACACGTTCCACAGCGGTATCAGGAAGCGGCGGCGGATCTCGTGGCCGAGTCCATAGCCGAACTTGAGGTTCTGCTCAGGACGGTGCGCCATGAAGGTCCAACGCATGATGTCGGCGCCCAGGTGGTCAGCCGCCTCGTTGAAGTCGACCATATTGCCCCAGCTCTTGTGCATCTCCCGGCCGTCCTCGCCCAGCAGGCTCGCGTAGCCGAGCACGGTCTTGAACGGCGGAGCGTTCTCCAGCACGGTGCTCATGGCCAGCAGGCAGTAGAACCAGTTGCGGAACTGGCCCGGGAAGCACTCGGTGATGAAATCGGCCGGGAACCAGCGGCGCCAGTACTCGTGGTCGTCGCGGTAGTGCATCGTCGAGTACGGGACTATTCCGGCGTCCATCCAGGGGCTGCCCACATCCGGGATCCGTCCGGCAGTGCCACCACAGGAGCCGCAACTGATCTTCACTTCATCGATGAACGGCCGATGCGGCTTGTAGTCGTCGAACGCCTCCCAGCCCTCGACGGCCCGCTCTGCCAACTCCTCGCGGCTGCCGATGACGTCGAACGAGCCGCAGTCTGCGCAGCGCCAGATGGGCAGGGCCAATCCCCAATAGCGCTTCTTCGAGATCATCCAGTCGTGCATGTTGTGCAGCCAGTCCAGCTCGCGCTCCAGGCCGAAGGCGGGGATCCAACGGATCTGGTCCACCACATCCATGATCTGATAGCGGAGGCTGGCCGCCTTCTCCTCGCTCGTCAGCGCCTCGCGCGGCTTGTCGTACAGCGGACCCATCGAGATGTACCACTCATCCACCAGACGGAACACCAACTCGGAGCCGCAGCGCCAGCAGACCGGGTAGCGGTGGGTGTAGGGCTCAGCGCGGTACAGCAAACCCTTGTCCTCGAGGCGGGCGATGACGTCGTCCGCCACCTCACCTGCGTGGCGGCCGGTGAGCCAATCGAAGCCCTCGCCGAAGCTCCCATCCTCCTCCAACGGAGTGATGGCCGGCAGGCCGAGTTCCTTTCCCAGGACGAAGTCCTCGGCGCCGCTGCCAGGCGCGATGTGCACGATGCCAGTTCCTTCTTCCTCACCGACCTCGTCCCACGGGATCACTCGGTGGTGCTCGCGGGCCACCTGCTGCGCCGGAAGCTCGTCGAAGGGTCCCTCGTAGAGCCAGCCCAACATCTCGGACCCCTTGAGCTGATCCAGGACCTCGTAGTCCCCACCCAGTGCCTTCGCGGCCGCCCCCTCGGCCAAATAGAAGACCTCGCCGCCCTGGCGGACGCGCAGATAGGTCAGCTCGGGCCCCACGGCAGCGGCGACGTTGCCTGCCAGCGTCCAGGGCGTTGTGGTCCAAACCAGAAGCGACTCACCGGGCCGGTCCGCCAGCGGGAAGCGCAACGTGGGGCTGACGTGGGTAAGCTCGACGTAGCCTTCGGTAGCGATCTCGTGCTGCGATAGGCCGGTCCCGCAGCGGGCACACCAGGGCATCACATCGGTGCCCTGATAGACCCAGCCACGCTCGTGGCACTGCTTCAGGAAATGCCAGATCATGTAGTTGTTCTCAGCCGAGAAGGTGAAGTAGCTTCCACACCAGGGAGATCGGCCCAGCTGGCTGATGAACCACTCCACGGCCGCCGTTCGCTCTCCCTCGCAGGTCTCTACGGTCACCGGGTCTTCCTCGTCGATGTGGTCCGCCAGCCAACGCAGGGCCTCGGGATCATCCCATCGCATCCACATGCCGAGTCGGATCGACTGCTCGGTCTGGGTCGCGGCCATACGCAGCACACGCTCCTTGCAGCGGCGCACGAACGCGGCCATGCCGTAGTCCTCGATGTCGCGCTTGCTACGGAAGCCGAGCGCCCGCTCGACGTTCACCTCCACCCAGAGGCCCTGGCAGTCAAACCCGTTCTGCCAGCGCAGATTGTGGCCCTGCATGGCCTTGAACCGCTGCCAAGCGTCCTTGTAGGTACGGCCCCAGGCATGGTGGACACCCATGGGGTTGTTGGCCGTAATTGGACCGTCCAGCAACGACCACAGCTTACCGTCCGCGTTCTGGCGGACCAGCTTGCCGAAGGCATCGGTCTCCTCCCACCAGGAGAGCACGTCGCGCTCGAGCGCCGGCCAGTCCGGCTGGGTTGGCACAGGTCTGAAAAGAGTCATCGTCGATTCCCCAATTGTGCTGGTTTCCGCCAAATCGAAAACGCCCTCGTCCCCATGAGGACGAGAGCGCTTGCTCCCGCGGTACCACCCCGCTTGGCGGCGACAGCCGCCCCCTTCGTCAGCACTTGCACCCTCTACCAGGCACGCATGCCGCCGCCTTGATAACGGGCGCGACCCCGGCGAGAGCTAGTCGAGTCCCTGTCAACTCGCGCTTCAGGAGCCCTTTCGCCCCCGCAGCTCCGGAAGGATTTTCAGTGGGGCACCGCGCCCGGCTCCCACCATCCCGGGTTCGCTGCGCCGGTGTGGACCCACCTACTCGGTTCCATCACTGCCGTTGAAATATATGGATGGGGGGCGTTCTTGCCCCCCAGATGAGTGCTCCCGCCGCGCCGTGTGACGCCAGTCCCTCAACCTGCTATCCGCAGGTGGGTGCCTGCCGGACGAGCCGGTGACTACCGGCGATACCGCCCCGAACTCAGCTCCCGAAGTGAGAGTGTTGGTTGACGACTCTTGTGCGCCATCACGAGCGCAGCAGGGGCTCAAGGATACCAGAATACGGCGGGGGGCGCAAATGTGCCGGGGCCGAAGGAAACACTATCGCCAGTTGACGTATCGGCAGAGTTAGAATAAGATTAACGCGGCAACACGAACATGCTGAAGCCGAACCGCGCTGCGCCCCCACCGACCGCCGCGGGCCGCTCTCGTGGTAGGTGGGACGGTAACGATATCCCAAAGAGACACATCGAACACGGGATACCCGCCGACATCGCCAACTGCTTGTCGGGCATCGCCGCACGGGCACCCGACTCCTTAAGGAGATTGGCTCATGACACGCCTAACTCGCCTCGCAATCAACGAGCCGTCGGTGACGGTCCTGGTGATGCTGCTGCTGCTGGTGGCGGGAGTCGCCGCCGCGGTGACCCTCAACCAGGAGCTCATACCCGACATCGACTTCCCACAAGCCTCGGTAGTGGCCGTCTGGCCGGGCGCATCGGCGGACCAGGTGACGCAGGAGGTCGTAAAACCGATCGAGAAGGCCCTCGAACAGTTGGGCGATATCGAGGTCGTTGAGGTTTCCTCCAGCGCCTCGGACAGCTTCGCCGCGGTCACCGTCCGCGCCGAGTTCGGCACGACACAGGACCAGCTGCGCCAGGCGCTCGACGACAGCCTGGCGGATGTCGATCTGCCGGAGGACGTGCAGGAGCTCGAGACGGTGCTCTTTAATTTCTCCGACCTGCCCGTGGTTCAGATCGGCGCCAGTGGCGATCTGAGCCTGGAGGAACTGCAGCGCCTGATTCAAGATGAGGTGGTGCCGGAGCTCGAGGCCATAGATGGGGTCAGCCGCGTGTCCGTCGCCGGCGGGCGTGCGGAGAAGGTCTTCGTCGACCTTGACCCTGAGAAGATGGCCGCAGCGGGCGTCACCCTGGATACGATCAAGAACGTCCTGCAGGCGAACAACCTCAGCTTCCCGGCAGGCACCCTCAACACCGACGGGCAGTCCATTCCCTTGCAGGTCGGCCACCGCATCAAGAGCGTGGAGGATCTCCGTCAGCTGGTCCTAGTGCCGCCGGCGCCACCCATCGCTGCCGGCGCGGCCCCGAGCACGGACGCCGCGGAGCAGGCACCACCCGCACCGGCGCAGGCCGAGGCTCCCGGTCCGGAGCAAGCGGCCGCAACGAAGGACGTCGCCGAGGCACCCACGCCAACCCCTACGGAATCCGAGCACGCAGCGACCTCCCCGTCCGAAGCACCCACCGTCAGCGGCCCCTTCCCGTTGCCACCCTTGCTGCAGGCACTGGGATTCGAGACGACCGACGATCTCACGCCCGACCTGATTCGTGAACTCGAGGCGGGCGCACCGGACCTTCTACGCCAGTTGGCCGACGACGTCATCGAGACGCTCCCGCCCGGGGCGCTGGCCGAGCTGTCCCCGGGCGTCGTGGACGCCCTTCCACCAGACCTGCGTCAGCGGCTCATCGAGCGGGCCAGCGGCCCGGCCACACCGCCGGCGGCCGTGGCACCGACCCCGCCCGCTGAAACGGTGCGGATGCGCGCCGTCATCGTCAGCGCCAACGACACTCTCGACTCCTTGGCCAATCGCTTCGGCACGGATCCGGAGGCCATCCGCCAGGCGAATGGCCTAACCTCCGACACGTTGACTCCAGGCGACCTACTGCGCGTGCCCCTACCGGCGGGTGGCGCGACGCTGCCCCCGGCGTGGCGCGCTTTCGGTGTGACGCGTGCCGACGAGGTGACACCGGCCGTGATGGAACGGGCAATCGCCGAGACGCCGGGCGCAGTCTCGGACCTGACGCCAGAGCAGCTGCTGCTGCTTCCGCCCACGACGATCGCCCGCTTGCCCGAGGCTCTGATTGCCCGTCAGGGACCCGAGATCGAAGCCGCGCTCGTGGCGCGCAGCCGGCTGCCGGCCGAAGCGCCGGCCACACCTGAGCAGGAGGCACCACCAACGGCAACGCCGCCACCCACTCCGACCGTCCGTCCGACAGAGCAACCCGCGAGCACGGCGGCGTCACCTACCGCAGGCGCACCCGCCGCAGCCCAGGGGCCTGGACAGGAAACCTCGCCCGTAACGCTGGGTGACATCGCCACCGTCGCGCGTGCACCGGAAGACCTGAGCGCAATCAACCGCATCGATGGGCATCCCTCCCTCAGCCTGCTGATCGTCAAGGACCAGAGCGCCAACACCGTTACCGTCGCGGACGCCGTCCTGGACCGGGTCGATGAGCTGAAGGACGAGCGCCTCCTGCAGGACGTGACGTTCGACACGATCTTCGAGCAGGCATCGTTCATCAAGGAGTCGCTGAGCGGTGTCGTGCGCGAGGGTGTCCTCGGCGCCGTCTTCGCCGTGCTGGCGATCCTGGTCTTCCTGAGCCTTTCGGTCCGTTCGACGGTGGTGACTGCCATCAGCATCCCCCTGTCCGTGTTCATCGGTTTCCTCATCATGCGCGTCCAGGGCTTCACGCTGAACCTCCTGACCCTCAGCGGTATGACGGTAGCGATCGGGCGCGTGGTGGACGACGCCATCGTCGTTCTGGAGAACGTATACCGCCACATACAGCGCGGCGAGAGGCGTGTGGAAGCGGTTATCGAGGGCACGGAGGAGGTGGCCACGGCCATCACCGCCAGCACCCTTGTGACGGTGGCCGTCTTCCTGCCCCTGGGCTTCATGGGCGGCATCATCAGCCAGTTCTTCCTGCCGTTCGGCCTGACGGTTTCCTTCGCCCTACTTGCCAGCCTCCTTGTGGCGTTGACGATCGTGCCGGTGCTGGCCCGGCTTCTCCTCTCACGCGGGGTCTTGCCGGAGGAGCGCGAGACGTGGTTGCAGCGCGCGTACACACCAGTGCTGGAATGGGCCCTGGACCACCGGCTCATCACCTTGCTGCTGGCCTTCGCCTTCTTCATCGCCAGCCTGGGCCTTGCGCGCTTCATCCCGCAGACCTTCCTGCCTAACTTCGGCGAGCCGACGATCTCCGTGTCCCTGTCGCTGCCGGGCGGCGCCTCGCTGGAGACCACGGACGAGGCGGCCCGGGAGGTGGAGGCCATCCTCGCCGACGACGCGGACATCGATACGGTTCGCGCCACGGTCGGCAGCTCCGGGGGCCCGGAAGCGCTCTTCTTCGGTCTTGTCGGTGGCGACAGTTCCGGGGCCTCATTCTTTGCCACGCTGGACCAAGACTTCGACGGCGACCCGGTCGAAGTCGCCGACCGCATCCGACAAAGGCTGGAGGATCTCGACGTCGGGCTGCCCGTGTCAACAACAGTCAGCACCGGGGCCCTGGGCGGTCCACAGGGGAGCATCTACGATCTGCAGATCCTGAGCGAGGACGAGGCAACGCTGCGAGAGGCCAACGCGCTCGTCCTGAATGCACTGCGGGACGAGGACAACTGGTCGGACTACGACGTGGCGCCCATCATCAACCTCGAGAGCAACCTTTCCGCCGCCCGGGACATCATCGCCGTGGAGGTGGACCCGGCGAGCGCCCTGTCGCGGGGCCTGACTGCGGCCCAGGTGGGCTTCGCCCTGCGCCAGGTCCTGGAAGGTCAGGATCTCGGAGATGTGGAGCTGGCGGGCGAAAGTGAGGAACAGGTGCTTACGGTCGAGGCCCGCTTCCCGGCCGAGACGATCAGCACAATCGAAGGCCTGCACGAGTTCGCGATCGCTGGCCCGGCCGGCCCGGTCCGCCTGGGCGATATAGCCACAATCGAGCACCGGCCGGGGCCGGTGGTCATCACCCGGGTCGACGGCGAGCCGGCGGCGCTCATCACGGGCGAGATAACTGAAGAAGACACCCTGGGTGTGATGGCAGATGCCGACGCGATCATCGACGACCTGGACCTGCCCGCCGACGTCGAGGTCGGGGCGGGGGTCGAGTCGAGCACGCAGCTCGAGGGCTTCCAGGACATGCTGGTGGCGCTGCCAATCTCCATCGCCATCGTCTACTTGATCATGGCCGTGGTGTTCGGTTCCCTGGTCCACCCCTTCACCATCCTGTTCAGCCTGCCCTTCGCCGCGAGCGGCGCCCTGGTGGGCCTGGCGGTCACCGGACGTCCGCTCTCGATCTCCAGCCTGATCGGCGTCCTGATGCTCATCGGCATCGTCGTGACGAATGCCATCGTGCTGGTGGACCTTGTACAGCGTTACCGCGCCCGCGGCATGACGGCACGCGAGGCGCTCGTACGCGGGGGGCGAACACGACTGCGGCCGATCCTGATGACGGCGGTGGCCACCGTCCTGGCATTGTTCCCGATGGCGTTGGGATTCACCGAGGGCGCCATCATCGCCGCCGAGCTGGCTACGGTCGTCATCTTCGGCTTGACCACCTCGACGCTGCTCACGCTCATCGTGGTGCCCGTCATGTACAGCCTGCTGGACGGACTGACACGGCGCCGGCGGGCGCTGCAGCCCGCCGTCACGAACCCGACCGCGACGGCGGGACCCTGAGGATCTGAACGAAAGCAGTCAGGTTACCGGCGAAGAGGATCCTTCACGTGGCCTCGTCCTCTGAGCCCTGCGTCCCAGACCGTTCGGTCGCCGCGGCTGATGGCGAGGGTAACCGCACGGCAATTCCCAGGGGATCAAGGTTGTCGGGTGGCACCGGCGAGGGCGAGGCCGTCATGGGATCGACGCCGGCCAGCGTCTTGGGGAAGGCAATCACCTCGCGGATACTCGCCTCGCCGGCCAGCACCATCACGACGCGGTCGAGGCCGGGGGCGATGCCGCCGTGGGGCGGTGCGCCGTACTCGAGTGCCTCCAGCAGGTGGCCGAATTCCGCCTGGGCATGCTCCGGCGCCAGGCCCAAGAGCGAAAAGACCTGGGATTGGACTCCACGCTCGTGGATACGAATGGAGCCGCCCCCGAGCTCATAGCCATTGCAGACGATGTCGTAGGCCCGTGCTCGCACCGCCGCCGGGTCGGTGCTCAGATTCATCAGGTCGCGCGCCTGTGGTGCAGTGAACGGGTGGTGCATCGCATCCCAGCGCCCCCCGTCGGCGTCCCACTCCACGAGGGGAGGATCCACGATCCAGACGAAGGCCACCTCATCGTCGGGAATCAGGTCCAAGCGCCGGGCGACCTCGACGCGCAGTCGGCCCAGGCTCCCGGCCACCACGTCGGGCGTGCCGGCCACGATGAGGAGCGTCGCCAACTCGGGCGCACCGGCGCGCACCCGCACTCCAGCGATCTCCTCCTCGGACAGGAAGCGAGCCACCGAGCCCCGGACCTCCTGTCCGTCGAAGGCCACCCAGGCCAGCCCGGCCGCCCCGTGCTCGCGAACGAGACCCTCCAACTCATCGATCTCGCGGCGGCTCAGTGTCCGCGGCGCGACGATAGCCTTCACTTGACCGCCACTCTGGACGGTTCCCGCGAAAACCCGGAACTCGCTCGCCGCAACCTCGGTGCTGATATCCACCAGCTCCAGGGCGAAGCGTAGGTCCGGCTTGTCGGTGCCGTAGCGCGCCATTGCATCGGCGAACGTGAGCCGGGGGATCGGCTTCTCGCGTATCCTGAGATGTGGCGCGACTTCCTCAACAAGCCCGAGGAACAGCTCTTCGGTCAGCGCCATCACGTCTTCCTCGTCCACGAACGCCATCTCGATGTCCAGCTGGGTGAACTCGAGCTGGCGGTCGGCCCGCAGGTCCTCGTCCCGGAAGCAGCGCGCAATCTGATAGTAGCGATCCATGCCGGCCACCATGAGCAGCTGCTTGATCTGCTGGGGGCTCTGGGGCAGGGCGTAGAACCGGCCGGGATGCATGCGGCTCGGCACGAGGAAGTCCCGAGCGCCCTCAGGCGTGCTCTTGGTCAGGATTGGGGTCTCGACCTCGATGAAGCCCCGCTCGTCCAAGAAACGGCGCATGAACGCCGTCACCCGGTGGCGCAGCACCAGGTTCCGCTGCATACGCTCCCGGCGCAGGTCCAGGTAGCGGTAGCGCAGGCGCAATCCTTCATCGACGTCCACCTCGCGAGCGATCTCGAACGGCGGCGTGAGGGCCGGGTTCAGCACTCGCAGCCCGCGGGCAAGCACCTCTATCTCCCCGGTGGCCATTGCGGGGTTAGCCTGTCCCTCCGGGCGGGGGCGCACCTCCCCATCGACGGCAATGACCCACTCACCCCCGACCTCGCCGATCGACTCGAAGGCCCCAGGATCGGCGTCGGGATCGAACACCACCTGGGTCAAGCCGTCGTGGTCCCGCAGGTTCACGAAAACCAACCCGCCGTGATCGCGCCGCCGGTTGACCCAGCCCGCGAGTGTCACCGACTCGCCCGCGTTCGCTAGGCGCAGCTCGCCGCAACTATGGGAACGCAGCATGGGACCTCCCACTTACTTAATGGAGAGCTAACCATATATCGCACGCCCTCCGCCTGTCAAGAGGCAGAACGACGTAACGTCCGCACAAGCGATGTCCTGCCGGTTGCCAGTGGCCAGAGATACAGCAGGGGCCCCCGAGAGGGCCCCTGCGGAGGTGGCACCACTGGGTTAGCTCAATGCGGCCTAGAGCAAACCCCCGGTGGTGCCGATGGTACTGTTATGTTCCATGTGACACCACCTCCTTTCGTCATATAATGGCAGATGAATCCGGATGAATGTTTGAAACGTAAGTGGTGTCACCCGTCGGGGGCAATTATGGCAGATCGCGCGTCGCCTGTCAAAAACCCGCGGCGGGCATGGGCAGGCCGATTTGCCTGTCGTCCGACTCCGGCACTATACTGCACCCCACGCCCCTTGTGAACTCACCGCTTCGGTGAGCATCCCAGCTAACTTGAGGAGGAACGGATGGGGTACACGCGTGTGGCGATTCGGGGCTTCATTGGCGCCCTGCTCGTTTTCGGCCTAATCGCGGCCGTAGGGTGTTCACGCCCCACGGCAACACCAGCAACGTCGGACGAACACATGCCGGACACGGTGGAGACCGGATCCGGGCAAGTGGAGGAATACCCGGCGCCGCAGGTCGGGGAGGAGGCCACACCTCCGCCGGAGCACGGCAAGGAGGGCTATCCGCCACCGGCGACGCCGACGCGCAGTCTGTCGGAGCGCGCTGCGGTGATTG
>CAYYVH010000130.1:0-10320 GCA_964475075.1 uncultured Anaerolineales bacterium
ATCAAGGGGTGTGCTGAGTGAGCCGCGTGTACGTGATCGCGACGAGCTCGCGGGCTAGTGTGATTCGGGCCTCGATCATGTTCTCCCAGCTCAACGCCCGTTTCGACGCCACTGCGGTGGACGGGCTCGTCAACCTAGCCGGCCTTGTCGGTGAGGGCTTCTCGCGCGTGAACGGCTGGGTCGACAACAATATCGTGGACGGCGCCGTGAACCTGGTGGCGCACGTCCACACCGAGCTGTCGCGAGGCTTGAGATTGCTCCAATCCGGCCGCGTTCAGCAGTACCTCATGGTCGTGTTCCTGGGTCTACTGTTCCTGGTCGGCGCCTACGTGTTCTAGCCGCTACGCCCTTGGAGGAGACATCACGGATGGCCTTCCTGGATAGCCTACCGCTCTTGTCGCTGATCGCCTTCCTGCCCCTGGTGGGTATGATCGTCGTGATCATGTTGAGAGACGACGACCTCATCAAGCGCTTCTCGGTGATCTGGTCCCTGATCCCGCTCGTCCTGTCGGTGCTCCTGTGGTTCGGCTACGACCAGGTCACGCGGGGGTTCCAGTTCGAGGAGTTCGCGCCCTGGATTCGCTCGATCGGGGTCAACTACCACCTGGGCGTGGACGGGTTCAGCGTGCCCCTCATCTTCCTCACCACGATGCTGGCGACGATCAGCCTGTGGTATTCGTCGCAGGACATTGACACGCGGGTCAAGGAGTACTTCGCGCTGTTCCTCCTGCTGGAGACCGGAATGTTGGGCGTGTTCATGTCGCTCGACCTGTTCCTGTTCTACGTCTTCTGGGAGATCGGTCTGGTGCCGATGTACTTCCTCATCGGCATCTGGGGCGGCCCGCGGCGCGAATACGCGGCCATCAAGTTCTTCCTGTATACCTTGGCCGGCAGCGTGCTGATGCTCTTGGCCCTGATCGCGGTGGCATTCGGCACCGGCAGCTTCAGTCTGGTCCGGGAGGGCATGACGTCCCCAGCGCTGGAGAGCGCCGGCATCGCATTGGCCCAGATCCCGTTCGCCGATGACCCCACGAGCCTGACAGCGGTGCTAGCCTTCCTGGGCTTCTTCATCGCGCTGGCGATCAAGGTACCGAGCTTCCCGTTCCACACCTGGTTGCCCGACGCCCACGTCGAGGCGCCGACGGCCGGCAGCATCATCCTGGCAGGGGTGCTCCTGAAGCTGGGGACCTACGGCTTCGTGCGCATCCTGATGCCCCTTTTCGCCGGGGCCTTCAGCCTGCTGGTCGTCCCAATCGCCTTCTTGGCCTTCATGAGCATCGTTTACGGCGCTCTGGTGGCCATGGCCCAGTGGGACTTTAAGAAGCTCATCGCCTACTCCTCGGTCAACCACATGGGCTACGTCATCCTGGGCCTCACGGCGGCCATGGCGCTGGTGGGCGAAGGCGGCGTGGCGGCGGGGGATGTGGCAGCCGCCCGGGCCGCAGCCATCGACGGGGCGGTCATGCAGATGTTCAACCACGGCATCATCACCGGCGCCCTGTTCCTCCTCGTCGGCCTTATCTACGACAATCGCACCCATGTGCGGGAGTTCCGGGAGCTGGGCGGTGGCCTGTGGCGAACGGTGCCACGATATGGCAGCTTCCTGCTGCCGGCTACATTCGCCAGCCTCGGCCTGCCTGGCCTGGCCGGCTTCGTGAGCGAGTTCTTCGTCTTCCGCGGCGCCTTCGGGGTGGCCCTGGCGGGCAATTCGCCCCTCCTGATCATGACGGCGCTGTCGGTGCTGGGCATCCTGTTCACGGCCGCCTTCTTCCTGTGGAAGGTGATCCAGATCCTGCTCCTGGGCCCGCAGAACGAGCGCTGGATCGGCACACCCGATCTGACCCCATCCGAGATCGGTATGTTGGTGCCGCTGGCGTTCTTCACGATCCTGTTCGGGGTCTGGCCGCGGCCGATCCTCAACCTGATCCACGGCGCCTCGGTGGGGCTTCTTGCCCAAGTGGGGCCGGCAGTGGACGTGGCCGCCCAGCTCTTACAGAACCTGCCCTGAGCGCAGGAGGAACGCGTGCCTGACCTGCAGCAGATCCTGGTCCACTTTTCACCCGAGCTGATCCTCACGATCGGCGCTCTGGCGATCCTGGTCTACGACGTGGTCGCGCGCGGCCGCGACGGGGCGCAGGCGTGGCTGGCCGGGCTAGCCCTCGTAGGTGCCCTCGCTGCCACGTCCCTGTTGTGGCTGAACAGCGCCCCGGCGCCGGCGGAGGGCATTTTCGAGACGCGCTTCGAGGTGCCGGCGGAGTGGCAGGCGGAATTCGGAGACGTATCCCACATCGTCGTCAGGCCCGGGCTGTTCGTCTCCGACGGCTTCACCCACTTCTTCCGCTTCGCGAGCCTGCTGACGACGCTGCTCGTCTTGTTCTCGGGCGTGTCGTTCATGCGTGACCGAACGCCTTACAGGGGTGAATTCTACGCGCTACTGCTCTTCGCGGCGTTGGCCATGAACCTGATGGCCGGCGCGAACGATCTGATCATGATCGCGCTGGCGGTCGAGTTCCTATCCATCACAAGCTACATCCTGACAGGGTTCCTGCGTCACGACCCCCTGTCGGTCGAGGGCGGCCTGAAGTACTTCCTCTTCGGATCCGTCACGAGCGCGGCCATGCTGTTCGGGCTGACGCTGTTGTACGGCGCCGCGGGCAGCACGTCGTTGCCGGCTGTCGCCGCGGTGCTAGCCGACCCGGAGCGCGTTCTCGTGGCTGGGATCGGGGCGCTGGCGATACCGGCGCTCCTGCTGGTCATCGCTGGGATCGGCTTCAAGATCTCCCTCGTGCCATTCCACCAGTGGGCCCCCGACGCCTATCACGGCGCGCCCACGCCAGTGACGAGCTTCCTGTCGGTGGGCCCCAAGGGCGCCGGGTTCGCCCTCCTGCTGCGGTTGGTGATGACCGCCTTCAGCGGGCCCGATCTGGCCCCCAGTTGGCTGGCCGCGCTGGCGGGGATCAGCCTGGTGACGATGGTCCTGGGGAACGTGGCGGCACTGATCCAGACGAACGTGAAGCGGATGATGGCGTACTCGGCCATCGCCCAGGCGGGTTTCATGCTCGTCGGCCTGGTGAGCCTTGGCGGCGAGGCCATGCCCGGGATCAACCCGCTCGGGAGCGTGCTCATCTTCATCCTTGCCTACGTGTTCACGAACCTGGGCGCCTTCGCGGTGATCATCGCCGTCGACGAGGCGACGGGCTCGAGCGAGTTATCGGCCTATGCCGGGCTCATGGGCCGGGCGCCGTCACTGGCAGTGCCGCTGTTCATCTTCTTCCTGAGCCTGATCGGCATCCCGCCGCTGGCCGGCTTCATCGGCAAGTTCTCCGTGTTCGCCTCGGCGGTGGCAGGCGGGCAAGAGTGGCTGGCGCTGGCGGGTGTCCTGACCGGCGTGATCTCGGTGGGCTACTACTTCCGGGTGGTCCGGGAGATGTTCTTCGGCGAGGCACCGGAGGACGCCGGACCGATCCGGATGGCGCCGACGCTGGCGTTTGTGACGGTGGTGGCGCTGGTGATGGTGTTCACGATCGGGCTCTACAGCAGTCCGTTCATCGAGTTGGCCAACGACGCGGCGCAGGCGCTCACCCCAGTCGTGGAAGCGGTGGCGCAGAGTGGGATGTAGCGGGGTCCGCCGCCACAGCGACGGTAGATCCTTGTTCTCCGAAGTGCCGCCGCCTACCGCGTGAGGAGTACCGCTCGACTGAACCTGACCTTGCGGTCCGAGTGGCGCTGCCAGCCGACCCCCTCGGCAATCTCGATCGTCTTCTCGAATGCGCCGCGTCGCACGTGGATTACCGGCTCGGCCAGCAGCATCCGCCCGCCCGGCCTGACCGCTTCCCGGACCTCCTGCAGCCACGCCGCCAGATCGGCGACCTCGTGCACCATCCAGAAGGCGAGGGCGAAATCCGCCGGGCCCGCGACCCCGATTCGATCGTCGGTGTTCTGATGCAATTGAATCCGGTCGAGCAGCCCGGCCCGTTTGACCCGCCACCGCACCCCAGCCAGCATCCGCACCTGTAGATCCACCGCGATCACCTGCCCTGCCGGACCCACCAGCTCGGCCAACGGGACGGTGAAGTATCCCATGCCACAGCCCAGATCGAGCGCCGTGTCACCGGGCTCCAAGAGACCCTCGAGAATCTGGAGCGGATCGTGGACCAGGCGGCGCAGCGGGTTGTCGAACAACGGGAGAAACCACCACGGACACACGTGGGCTTCCCGGGGCACGCTCTCAGTTGACGGTGTCGTCGTTGATCACCTCAGATCTGTCCCACGACTGCACAGTCGTGTACCGAGCATGTTGGTGGCATCCATTGCCAGAGTCAAGCGCCTGCAGGCGGAGTTGGGGCGCCTGCGACGGCCGGCGGATGATTGAACTGCCGTTTCAGAGAGCAGCGAGCGCTTCCGAGGGCCTCTGTGATTCCACGAGTCCACGGGTGCACTCAAGCTGCTCCCGGTCGAGGGTGACAAGGATGGCGCCGTAGCCATAGTCCCACGTGAGCCACGGCGATGCGTAGCGGCAGCTGACGGTGTCCGACCCGTCGCCGCCGTCGATCTCGTCGTACCCGGTTGCGCCGAGCAACACGTCGTTGTCGCCCCCACCGAAGAGATGATCATCGTCCTGATCGCCGCACAGGTAGTCATCCCCGTTGCCACCGCGCAGCGTGTCATCCCCTGAGTAACCGCGTCGCCCTACTCGACTCCCTTCTTCGTGATCGGAGCGAAGATGAGGTAGCCCCCACCACCGATCGTCACGATCCCGTCCTGACCCGTGGACGGGATCGGCGTAGTGTTCGGGTAGTCACTTGCCAGAAGCTGGATTTCATCGAGCCGCACGTCGGTCGTTCCCTCGGCGACTCCCTCGAAGATGATGCTGCCCAGCACACCACTCCCGTCCCGGCCTTCCGTCGGACCGGTCTGCGTGATCGCCAGCTCCGCCAGCCCGGTCTCATTGTCCGCACCGTTTCTCAGGATCACCCAGTTCTCGTAGTCGAGGAATTCCCCAGGAATCACCTGCACTCCTTCCGCGCGCGGGTTAGCGTCCCGCACGCGCAGCACGTCCGGGTCGAACCGCACCTTCACCGCGAAAGCGTACAGGTCCTCCACGTCCTCGACCGCGATATCGAGGCGAATCGGAATCCCCATTCCCTCAGCAGTGGCGGTTGCCGGATCGATCTTCACCACCACGTCGTTCTGAGCTGCCGACCAACCTAGCAGCCGCCGCGCCGCCTCCCGCAGCGCACCAGCGAGCGTTTGCGATTCGCGTTCCGCGGGCGTGCCCAATTGGCCGGTCTCAGCCCCCTGGGCCTCGAGCGCGTCGGGCCACGGGCCCGGTGCGCGAGCGTCCCAGTTGTACTGCACGGCCACCATGTCGCGGATGTCGACCTCCCCGTCGTCAGTGATGTCCCGGATCTGGTACCACTCCTCGGCTACCGGGTCCACCGTCATCGCCATTCCGACCAACGCTCCGTCGTTGAGGAAGATGTGGCCGTTCTGATCCACATCGCCGCCCAACAACGTCACGCTCGGAAGGGTCAACGTGTCGCCGGGCGTCTCCGGCGGATCCGTCAGAGTTCGCGCGCTGCGCAGGTAGCTCCGGTGGCTGACCGACAGCTCTTGACCGACACGGAGATCCGCCAGCGTGTAGCCGCCAGCGTCGTCGGTGTTCACGCAGCCGCCGGCCGCGCACACCTGCGCGCCGGCGTTGCTCGCGCGCCGCTCCAGCTCCACCTGCCCGGCCACCGCGAAGGGCGCGTTCGCACCTCCCCGCACGATGATCTCACCGTCCCGCCGGTCGACGTCGATCGCCACCGACTGCGGATCGGAGAGCACCACCGTCGTGAACTCAAGCGGGCTCGTGCCCGTGTTCAGCCCATGCACTTCGATCCACGCCAGCGCACCGCTGCCGCTCGCACCCGTCTTCTCGCCCTGGAGGCTGGCGGTGTACTCGATCGTGCCCCTGTCGTTGCTGGCCACGTTGCGGGTCTCTACGTCCGGATTAAGGAAGGTCCCAGCCTCGATCTGCACGCCGGGCGTGAACGGATCGGCATCGACGACCTCCACCAGGTCCTTGTCGAACGAGAGCGCGATCTGCACGCCGTACAGGTTTTGGACCTCGTCCACGCGCACCGCCACCTTGAACGTCTCGCTGACGGCCAACGCCACGCTCACCGGCTTGATGTAGATCAACTCCGGCCCCAGGCGGCAGTCGGGATCCACGTCCAGGCTGCAGTCGGGGTCGCAGACGCCGTCCTCGTTGGGCAAGCACAGCCCGTCGAGCTCGTTGAGAGGACAGTCACCCGGACAGGTCAGATAGGTTTCGGACTTGTCGCACGTGCCGTCCAGGTTGCAGAACAGGAACGGCCTAACGAAGATGATCTCGTCCCCGTGGTAGAGCCGTAGCTCCTGCATATCGCGGTGGTAGAGGATGCGGCGGGAGATGCCGACCGCGTCGTACTCGATGGCCGAGTAGTCCACGTTGGCGTCCACCGGTCCGCTGTAGTCGAAGTGGAGATCGAACTCGTCTTGCCACATCAACTTGTCCTGCGCCCCGAACACCGCCATCCGGTAGCCTTCGCCCCGGTCGTAGTCCATGGACGCTCGACCCCGCCGCAGGATGAACCGCTGCTCCTCGACCGTGTCGTCCTTGTGGACGCGGAGCGCCACGTCGACCACCTGCCCAGTCGTCGTCGGGGCACGCTGGGCCACCGACCACCCGCCGGCGGGGCAGTTCAGCTCGGGAATCGTGGCCAGGTGGTCCACGCAGTTCTGGCCGAAGGCGCGCGGACCGGGCGCGTTGGCGTAGGACATGATGCACCTGCCGCCGGCGGCGTTCCGGTTGCCGTAGCAGCAGACCGTGGGGTAGCCGTCACCGCAATTGCCCAGCAACGGATCGTTGCAGCAGGGCACACCTTCGGGATCACAACCGAGGTCCGCATCTAGGAAGTTCACATCACCGGTAGCCGCCCCATCGTCGCCTACATCGTCACAGTCGTCCCACCAGTCGACCGGGCCCATGTCCCCATCGTTGGCCCGGCAGTCGCTTGCGCCGGCCGGGTTGCTGATATACTCATCCTCCAGCCCGAACTGGTGCCCCAGCTCGTGTGCGGTCGTGGTCGGCCTGACGATATCGGCCCAGATGAAGTGGCCCCCGCCGCTGCTGCATCCCCGTGTCGGCCAGCAGGGCGTACCGTCGATCAGGCCCACGACGGCGGTGTAGTCCGCATGGTTGATCCCCAGACCCTCGACGAACGGCGCGATGGAGCCCACCCCGCAGTCCCCGTTGCAGGTGAAGGCTGCGAAGTTCTGCGTGACCACGTTCAGAGCTGTTACCGACACCATGTCCGGGCACGCATTCAGCCGTATGGCTTCAGTGAACAAGCCGACCTGCCGGTCGACCTCGGTATTGAAATCCGCCTGGGACCGCACCCACCGGAGCGGCACGTACAGCAGCCTGATCGAAGGTTCGACCGGGGCCGGACCCGTCCACACGATCCGGTGACTGTGGATGTCCGGCATGGAGAGGATGCCCGCGCCCGTCGCGATCGTGCTTTCGGTGTCCGTGGCGAGGTCGTACATCATCACGTCCTCGTTCCTGGTCCACACGATCCGGTCGCCATGGATGGCGGGCAGCTTCTCGAGTCGCTCCGGATCCGTGCTCACCTCCGACTCCGTCCCGTCTGACAGATCGTACATGAAGATGTCTTTCTGCTCAGTGTCGGGATTGAAGGGCCGGGGGCTGTTCCGGTTGTCCTCCCACACGATGATGTCGCCGTAGATGTCCGGGAAACCTTGGTCCAATGGGTCGTCGGTGATCTGCGTCTCCGTGCCCTCCGACACATCGTACAGAAACACGTCGGCGTTGCCGTTCCGCCAGTCGTGCCAGACGATCTTGTCATCGTAGATGCTGACGTACCGTCCCCCCGAAAACGACGGCGAGACGTACTCCTCATGCTCGATTACCGGTGACTCCGTACCCGTCGACAGGTCGTACATGTACACGTCGGGATACGTGCCGTTCCGGTAGTCCATCCAGGCCACCAGGTCACCGTAGATAGCGGGGGAAATTTGGTCCACCGCGTTCGTGGTGATGGGTGTCTCGGTGTCGGTTGACAGGTCGTACATGTAGATGTCTTGGTTGCCGCTCCGATTGTCGATGTAGACGATCCGGTCGCCATCGATTGCCGGCGCCGACTGATCGTTCGGGTCCGTGGTTACTTGTGTCTCGATGCCCAGGGCATAGTCGTACACGAAGATATCGCGGTTCCCGACGCCGTTCCGGCCGTCCGCCCACACGACGCGGTCGCCGTACACCGTCGGCGTCCACTTCAGGGATGGGTGGGTGGAAACGGCCACGTCCTCGCCCGGCAGCAGATCGTGGAGAACGATGTCCGGCCATACGTCCATCGGCCGGACGGCATCCGCGATCCGGGTTTTATCTTCGTCCGGTGGCCGCCCCAGCACGGCGGCAACCGTGCTCCAAAGAGGCTCGAACCTGGCGGCGAGCACACCTGGGACATCCTGCGGCAGTGCGGGGAGATCTCCTTCACCGGCCACCCTCTCGCCCGGCGCCGGCGAAACCAGCACCGCGCCCTCTGTGGATTGACCTCCGAACAGCCCGCCGACCAGTAGAGTCAACGCGCTGACGATGATGAACCTGCGGCTCCTCGATAGCATGCTGTTCCTCCTCGATATTTGTCGTTGCCGGGGTCCACCCAGCGAATGTCGGCCATGGGCCTATTCGGACGCTCGCGCCCCCCAGTTGTACTGCACCGCCACCATGTCGCGAATGTCCACCACACCGTCCGCGGTGATGTCCCGTACGGCGTAGTCCGGCACGGCGCCCGGATCCGATTCCATCGCCATGCCCACCAGCGACGCGTCCGACACGTAGATGTGCCCGTCCTGATCCACGTCGCCGCCGAGCAGTGTCACCTCCGGGGCGGTAACAACAGCCCCACCCACCACATCGACCGCTACCACGCCGCGCAGATAGCTGGGATGAGTCACCCGTAGGCGTTGCGGTCCAGTGGGCACTCCGTCGAGCGAATACGCTCCGTCCGCCTCCGTCGTTGTCGAGACCTCTCCCACGGCGACGCGCACCCCGGCATTGCTGGCGCGGCGCTCCAGGAGCACGTGGCCCCGAACCGTTCCCGTTGACGGGGTCGGCACGTTCGTGACCGTCCCCGTAGGAGTCGCCGTTCCGGTCGATGTGGAAGTCGGGGTCGACGTCGAGGTCGGTACGAGCGTAGGCGTCAGTGTTGGGACCAACGTGGGCGTCGCCGTCGGGACCAACGCGTGCGTCGCCGTCGGAACCGGCGTGTGCGTCGCCGTCGGAACCGGCGTGTGCGTCGCCGTCGGGACCAACGTGGGCGTCGCCGTCGGGACCAGTGTGGGCGTCGCCGGCTCGTTCCCTGTCGTGCCCACGTCACAGATGTTGACGTACTTCGGGTTGGAGAAGGCCGTCGTGCGGCCCAGGGGCGACAGGTTCAACCGGTAGATCTGCGAGGCGTAGCTGGCGTAGTAGAGTGCGCCCGGGACGTGCGTGATCCCGCGGATGGCCCCCTGCGCGTTCGTGTGCACCAGCACCGGCTGGCCGCCACCGACGACGCGGTAAATCCGCGCGCCGACGTTCAACCCCGTGCTCAGGTAGATCGCGCCCTGGCCGTCGAACGCGAAGTCGCCGCCCCAGTATCCGCCGATCTCGTTCAGCCTGACCCGGTAGTGGAGAACCGGCTTGTTCGTGACCAGCTTGAATATCCGGCCATCGGAGTTGCTGCCGTGGGCCTCGCTGATGTACGGGTCCGGGGGGGCACCGCCACTGGCGAAGAAGGCGATGTCCTTGATGTCGGCTTGGTGAGTGTAGACGATCACCTCTTTCTGCCACTGGCCGCCAACGTAGTCGACCCGGCGGAGGCTGCTGTCCGCGCCGCTCACGAAGTAGAGTTTGCTGGGGTAGAAGTAAACGCTGAAGCTACGGATGCGCCCGGACTGGCGGGTATAGATAGTATCGACCTTGCCGGTGGCGGGAGTGTAGCGGTAGATCGAGCCCGGGGACTCGTTGAGATCGGCGAAGAAGATGGCGAAGCTGCCCTGCGCGTCGGGCCCCATCGGGGCCGGTACCGCCGGTCGAGCTACGACGGAACTCACGGCCAAGGGCACCACGACAAGCAGCGCCTGGGCGATGACATTGATTCGGCGTTCCCTCATCGTCGCCTGCCTCCTTTGCAGCAACCTCCCGGTTGGGCGACCACCTCCGCCAGATGGGCCTAGTACTCTGTCAAGCTAGAAACCAACGGTGCGGCCGGCGTAGGGGCGACCTGC
>CAYYVH010000131.1:0-10282 GCA_964475075.1 uncultured Anaerolineales bacterium
GTCCTTGCCAGCCCGCACGCGTCCTCGGGCTCGCCAAGAATCTGGGTTCCCACACCGGCTCTGAGAAAGGCGCGGCAGGGCCGCTACGTCAGACTACCAGGAGCCCCCACCACCGCCACCGACACCCCCGCCCGAGAACCCGCCGCCTCCGATCCCACTCGAGCCGCTCGAACGCGGTGTCTCCGCCATGCCCTTGGCGGTATCAGCCATTGCCGAGGACAGGCTGTGCTCGAAGCCTCCGGTCGAGAAGGCCCCGGGGACGTACGGGCCCATGTACCACGTCGGCCCGGCCTGCTCGTAGATTCCCTCGAACTTCCGGGCCCACGAGGCGGCTACGCCCAGTGCCATGGCGTACGGCAGCAGCGCCTCGAAGATGTCGCGCGCCTCGTCGCGCTCGAGCCGGTCGGACTCCACGCGGCCCACGAATTCCTCGAATCCCAACGCCCAGCTTCGCAGCCGCACGCCGGCGTTTGTCCGGCGGGGCATGGCCGGCGCGAAAACCCAGAACAACACGGCCGTCACGGCGGCCGCCAGAACGGATGTCACCAGCCCGAACGGCATAATGGCACCCCGAAACACTGCCCAGACTGCGCCCGCCGCGAAGGTGAGGATCCCAGCACCGATTCCGAGCAGCATCCATTTCGTCCGCACCGACGAGGGATCTGCCGTGAAGAATCCCCGCTCGACGAGGCGCTCGTACAGGGCGTCGCGAATGCCTGGCAGGTGCGTGTAGAACTCCGAGCGAAGATCTTCCGAGGTCACGCGGTCCCCTCCCTCGAAAAGCCCATCGAGGATCTGCCGCTCGTGCGGCAAGAGGTCGCTGGTATCCCGCTCCACGTTGCGCTCGAAGACGGTGGTTTCCGACTTCCAGAAGAGCACCGCGCGCTCCTCCGTGCCGATCTTGAGGAAGCCTCGAACGGCGAGGTTCACCACGACGGCGGTGATGTCGCGCAGATCCACCTCCTCGTCCAGGATGGTGCCGATCTCCGCTGGGCCCACTCCCTCCGGGGGCTCATAGCGAACCGTGACGGCCGCCGGTCCTTCGGGATCGCGCCCGGACTGCCGGTACTTGCGGTAGAGCACAGCCAGGTTGATGAAGGGAATCGCCAGGATTAGGTTGTCGATCAGGAACCGCAGCAACCGATCGGCCGCGCTGGGGAACTCGACGTACCCGTGCGGCCAGGCCACGACGACCGTCATGCCCTCGCGGGGCTCCAACAACCGGTTGGAGACAAACGACAGAACGCCCGGCCCCTCCAACCCGATCGCTACGTCCTGCTCCTGGCTGCCAAACGAGCCGGTGTACCCGGCGAATTCAAGCGAGTCCGCCTCGAGCGGTGCGGGAAGATAGACGGACGCCGACGCCGCCTCGATATCCGTCTGCCACTCGTCGCCGACGGCATTCCAGTAGAGCTCGTCGTGCTCCGAGAGATGCCTGACGGCCTCGCTTACCCGATAGCGAATGACGTACACCTGCCGCCCCTCGACTTCGCGATCCGGGTCGCCGATGCGCACCTTTACGTATTGCCCCTCGTTCGACACCTTGGTGCCGTAGGCCTGACCCGCGTCATTGGTGACATCGAGGAGCCGGAAGCCCAGCGAGTACATGAACCCGCGGGGATCCGTGTAGCGGACGGGGACCGTACGATAAATGCCGTGCCGCGGCTCGAGGAACTCGACCTCGAGGCGCTCCGCGACCAACAGGTCCGCGTTGGGCTCGACGGTGAGCTCGGTGTGGAAGTCCTTGATGACGAACCCGCCCAGGTCGGCCGACACCGGCGCCGGCAGGAGCAGCACCAGGGCGGACAGCACCACCGCGATACGAAGGCACCGCACGATCATCGCTCCACCTCCAGGTCCACCTCCGGCGCCGCGGCTTCGGATGCATCCTCCAACTCGAAGAAGCCGAACTCCACGAACCCGGCGACCTGGGCCAACAACAGGTCCGGGAACGACTGGATCCGGGTGTTCATGTCGCGCACTACCGCGTTGTAGTAGCGGCGCGCGTTCTGGATCGTGTCCTCCACATCCGTGAGCGCTCGCTGCAGTTCCAGGAAGTTCTCGCTGGCCTTGAGGTTGGGATACGCCTCGGCCAAAGCGAAGAGCTTTCCGATGCGGCCGGTGAGCACCATCTCGGCGGCGCCGGCCGCCGTCGGATCGCCGGCCTCCCGCGCATCAGCGGCGCGGGTTCGTGCTTCCACCACCGCCTCCAAGGCCCCTCGCTCATGCTTGACATACCCCTTCACCGCCTCTACCAGGTTCTCGACGAGGTCGTGGCGGCGCTTCAGCTGGACGTCGATGTCCGACCAGGCACCCTCGGCCCGGTTCCTGAGGCCTACAAGGCGGTTGAAGGTGTAGATACCCCACAGGACGATCACACCGAGCACGGCGTACAGGAAGTAAATGAGCATCGTCGGTCGTTCCTTTCAGCGACGGCGGGCAGACGCAGGGTTCTTGTTCGGCGCCGATCTTATCACAGCCGCAAGGGCGCGGCCAGACGGCACCGTGGAACCGTGCTATCCTGGCCGATGCATTGCACCCAACGATCAATATCGGGAGGAGTGAGAATGCGAACACTACAGCGAGGCCGGGAGCTACTCGCTGGTCAGGACGGCGGGCGGTCTCGAGGCATACGTCGCCACGGATAGCCTGGAGCCCCTGGAACAGTAGGCCGGCTGCGTCCTCTGTCACTCGAGGACGCTACCAGGCTGTCCTCACCGGATACTGCTCGACCCCAGGATCCGGAGTTAGGATCACCAGGCCATGCACGATCGCCTGGCACACCAGCATCCGGTCGAATGGGTCCCGGTGTAGATCGGGCAAGTGCGCCTCCTGGAGCGCCGCGTCCCCGTCCAGTGGCACGGTCTCGATCCCGTGCGCTTCTCGCATCTGCGGCACCAGCCGGTGCGGCGGCGTAGGTAGCGGCAGCCGCCCCAGTCGATGCTTGAGCGCGATCTCCCAACTCGAGACTGCACTCAAGTAGACCTCGTTCCCCGAGTCGGCGAACAGCTCCCGAGCATGGGGTGAGAGCTCCGGGGAATCGGCGATGACCCACAGGAAGGTGCAGGTGTCGAGGAGCACCTTCACGTCTGCCGGCCCTCGAATTCGCCGAGCAGGTCCTTGGGCGGTAGGACTGCACGATAGCGTGGTCGAGCCGATGTTGGTGGCCGAAGGACCAAAGACAGAGCCCCAAGGGAGTTTCGGCAACGGAACTGGCTCGCCGCCTCAACATCGGTAGGGCGACAGTGTACCGCTGGAGAGACGATCTAGGCGCTGAGCGAGTCAACGGTCGCTGGGTGCTCGAGTAGCGTCGACAACTCAATCACAGCGAATCTGAGTCTTCGCCTCGTGTATGTTGAGTCGAATCATGATGCGATTATTGACTAACTATTGAACTAAGTCAAGGGCTGCGCGCGCCCTGCTCCGGAGGACCCGGCGCGGCCCTGGGGAGCACCTGCCGCGCGGACAGCAGCATGATCAGCGTGATCGTCACGGCTGAGGTCAGACACCAGAAGCAGACGGCCTTGATCACGAAAGGTTCCAGAAAGGTGAGGTAGGTCGAGAAGGCCGTGCCGAAGAGGCTCAGGCCGAACAGGCCCATTGGCGCTGCCTCCGCCGTCCGGCCACGTCCGTAAGCCGCCCACAGCCAGAGCGCCAGCAGACCGACGTAGGTCAGAAAGCCGAAGACAGCCACCGGCACACCGAAGAGCTCCGCATACTTGCTATGCTGCACAGCGGAACAGTTGCCCACCGGGCAGATTGCCGTGGTGTTCAGCAGTTTGACACGGGCCATGTAGCCTGACGCGGCCAAACCGACGAGGCTCAGGACAGGAATCCACCATGAGAGCCTGTGCGGTGCAGCCTCCGTCAGAGCACGTACATCCGGCAAGGGCGTCCGCCACGGCAACATGCCCACGTACAGCAGGCCAAGTACCATGGCGGCGAGAACGACCAGAGCAGCGGCGTTGGCAATGGGATCGACCTGACCCTGCACATGAGCCAGTGCTGGCATCTCCGCTTCCAGGGCGGCGACCGCCTCCGGCGTGAGCCCCAGGGCCGGTGGAAGATCCGTCCCACCGGCGGCCAGGCCTCGCTCGATCTCCGTTTCGAGCTGCTCCGCGATCTCGTCCGCCCCCGACAGGACCGTGTCGCCGATCACGAGGAGCGGCACGCCCTGCCGCTCCGGGGGGATCTCGAAGATTTGGCCAGCGGCGAGGAACAGATCGAACCCCGTCACGGTCGAGACCTCGGGCCGGACGATGTGGAGGCGCGGCCCGTAGCGCTCCTCGAGCGGGGGCAACACCTCGTCCAGCACGCGCTCGCAGTTGGGGCAAGTCGCGTCCCAGAAGAGCACCGCATGCACGACGGGAGGTTCGGCCGCCGCGGCGGGGGAACTGGAGGGTAGAGCGATCAGGGTCAGAAGAAACAGCAGTGAGGATCGACGCAACGTGGCCATGGGTTGACGTTCAAACTCCATTCAAACAGGTGCCCTGAATGCCGGTGGTTCCGGGGCAGATTCGGCCCGGTATTATACTGGCGCGCGGCCGGCAACCAAAGAAACCGGTGCGGGCCACGCTGGTGAACGAACTCGAAGCCCAAGCACTTGAGAATGGCCTCGACGCCGGGGCGTGTGCGGAGTTGTTGGATTGCGCCTCTCTCGGTAGAATGTCCTTCGAGTCGCCGAAACACGGGAGGCACAAGCTCGATACGCACGGGCCGGTCCACTCGGCCTCTTCAGAAAGCCAGCCGATGGTCCAACGCAAGCTGCTGCTGTATTGCCTGGGCTGTCCGATGAGGAGAAACACGTGCTCATGGGAATCATGCATCAACTGGCTGCGAGGATCGCCATTCACCGCTTGCCAAGCTTCATCTGCGTCAGCCTGATCGCCCTGATGGCGGGCCCCCAGGTCATCGCCTTTGACCCGGCCCCATCGGAACTCGCCGCCGTGATCTCGACGACCGTGTCGCTCGGACGGAGCCGGATCGGCGGGCAGGCCGTACCTAAAGATGTCCTTTCGGCCGAGCTTGCGGATACCGACGGGGCACCGAAGGCCGTTGCGGAGCCGGTGACCGCAGGTGCCGACGGCACCTTCCAGCTGGTCTTCCTCGACCCGTCGGGCGAGGAGATCCCGGTAGTGAGCGGCGATCGGATCCAACTCGCCCTTGAAGGCGAGCCACCGGCCGAGGCCCGGGTTCCGGCTCTCACCGTCGAAGGTGATCCGGTGCGGGACCGTGTCACCGGCACCGCTCCGCCGTGGGCACGGGTGACCGTTCATCTCGAGCGGTTCCTCGCCAGCCCGGTGACGGAGACGGTCACCGCCGACTCAGCGGGCCGGTATGAGGTCGACGTGGCGGGCCGGTTCGACATCGGCCGCCCTACGACCATCCGCGTCTCGCTCCAGGAGGGGATCTTCACCTACCGGCTGGAGTGGTTGCTCAACGAGCTGGTCCAGATCGCGATCAATGGCGCGGCGGTCAACGGTCGCGGCCCGAGCGGGGCGTGGGTGCGGGTCGAGTTGCGCCGCACAGGCGACCCGGACCCCCTCGCCCGCGGTGAGGCAACCGTCGGCGGCCTGGATACTTTCCAGCTGGAGCTCCGCGACGCGCTGGGCGACCTGGTGCCCGTGTTGGTGGGGGATTCGATCCGCGTGACGTTCCTCGGCATGGCTGAGCTGGGCTTCGACGTGCCGCTGCTGACCGCCGTGCCGGATACGGTGATCGATGTCGTGACCGGCCAGGCACCCCCAGGGGCTGAGGTCACCGTGGCCGCATACAACGGGCTCTTCGAGGAGACCGAGACCGCAACAGCGGACGCCGACGGACAGTACAGCGTGAGCTTCGCCGGCCGGGTCGATATCATCCCCGGCAGCACGGGCGACATGAAGGCCCGGATCGGGGGCAGCTTCGAGGTTAGCCGCAAGTGGGCCGTGGTTCAGCTCACCGTCGGCCTGGACACGAGCCAACTCAGCGGTGTCGCCGCCGTCGGACCTCCGGTGCGGTTATTCCTCCGCGATGCAGACGGCGCCCTCCACGCGGACGCCAATGCTGCTGTCGAGCCAAGCGGACCCCGTGGGCGCCGCGGCGACTTCGCGGCCTGGCTGCGCCACCCGTACTGGGGAGAAGTGCTCATCCAACCGCAAGATGTCATTCAGTACCGCCGCGGCTACGAAGAGATCGACCTGACCATCCCGACCCTGACCGCAAAGGTCGATGTGGACGCCGACCTGGTCACCGGGCTGGCACCAGCCGGCGCCCAGGTGTCGGTCAGCATCCGCTACGCCCTGGGCACCGAGACGCTCGTGGTGACGGCCGGGGATGACGGCCGCTACATGGCTGACTTCGCAGGGGTGGTGAACATCGGTCGGGGCAGAGCAGTGCGACTCGCACTGACCACCGCGGACGGGCACCTGGTCACGCTGGTGACGGCGGCGCCGACGGTGCTGCTGTACCCGGAGCTGGGCCGGCTGGAGGGAACGGCCGGCAGCTACGCCCAGGTCACCGCGCTCGTCAGCGGCAGCGACGGTGAGGACCGGGCCAGCGCCGACACGGTCGCAGCCCTGAATGGCTCCTTCGACGTGGTAATGACGGACGCGTCCGGGCTGGTCTATCCGCCGCGGCCCGGAGATCGCCTGCAAGTCGCGTTCGATGGTACGGTGCTACAGCTGGTCGTGCCCGCGGTACCGTTCGAGTGGGATCTCGCCGCAGATCGGGTGTCCGGCACCGCACCGGGCGGCGGCGAGGTGCTGGTCGTGGTCCGCCCACCCGAGGGCGAGGGCGAGACCGGCCAGGAGGCCACGAAAGACCTCTTCCTCTCCAACCACTTCGACCTGGGTTTCACCGGCCGCGAGGACCTGCGGCCCGGCAGCCGGTTGGAGGTCACATATCGCTACGGGGACGGCAACGGCATTCGCATCCTGCGCACAGTGCCGATCGTCAACGTGCAAGCCGGCGGCAACGCTGTGTTAGGCTTCACCATGCCACATACGCCGGTCACGGTTACGCTGCAGCATGAGTCACGAATCGTGGCCCACGCGACGAGCAAGACCGAGGCCGATCAGCGCTTTGCGGTCCGCCTGATGGACGCGGCATCCGAGCCGGTGACAATCTCCAACAGGGCCGAGGTCGACGTCGAGTACGAAACACAGAAAGTGAGTATTCCAGTAGGTCTGCTGGACGCGCACGTCGAGCCGCGCGCGCGCCGGGTGACGGGCACCGCGCCGCCGAGCCGCACGCTGGAGCTGTTGCTCCGCGGGACGGACCGCACACCGTGGCGTGCCACGACCGAGAGCGATGGCGAGGGTGCCTACACCTGGCCGATTCCGGACGAGCTGGTCATCGGTCCCGGAGCCGAACTGGAGGTCGGCTATCGCGTCGGGGAGGGGCACCGCGTCTTTGCGCGAGCGGCCGTGCCGAAACTGGTGGCCTATCTCGGCACCGATCGGGTCACCGGACTGACCAGTCCCCTGGCGACGGTCCGTCTGTCACTCGAGGACGCCGACAGCACCCCCGTGGGCGGGGCAACCGTCCGCGCCGACACCGAGGGGCGCTACACAGCCAAGCTGGCCAGCGCATCGGGCGTCCGGATCGCGGCCGGAGACCGCTTGCGGGCCCTCAGCGGGGACTCAACGCGGGAGATGACCGTCCCCGACGTATGGGTCCTGATCGACCGGGACATCGAGCACATCCGCGGGCGCATTGCGTCGGCTACGGACCCGCAGGCCGTCAGGTTTCTCATCTACTTGACGGGCCGGCAGGATCCTCTACGGGTGGAAGCAATCACGAACCCGCTCGGGTGGTTTTTCATATACCCGGCAAGCCTGGCTGGCTATCCGCCCTTGTTCGACATGAGGAACGTGGAGCGGGTCGAGGTCCTGCACGACCTGCCGGACGGGAACCAGGTCGTTGCCACCAACACACCGGGCCTGTTGCTGTACGCCCCGCTGATCAGGAAGGTGGGGGGCTGGTAGTTCGAATCCACCTTCACGCGCTTGTCACGCAGCGGGCACAGGGCCCGGCCTAGAACTGGAAGGCCTCCTCGGCGGCACCGGGGCGGAACAGGTCCTTCGGCACGTCAACACGGTAGTGCGCCATCTTCTCCTCGACGAAGCGCGGCACTACCCCGGTGCACTCCCAGTGCCCACGCATCTTGCCGTTCTCCTGCTCGCCGAGGTGCTCGTAGACGAACAGGTCCTCGAGAACGACCTCTCCGTCCTTGGCCTCTACGACCTCGGTCAAACGGGTGATCTTGCGGGTGCCGTCCACCAGCTGCTCCTGCTGGATGATCAGGTCAAACGCCTGTGCGATCTGGCTGTGCAGCGCCCACACCGGCAACCGCAACCCGGAGCTGAGCATCATGACGTCCAGGCGGGCGATCACATCCTGCGGCGAGCCGGCGTGGAGAACGCCCAGCGTGCCGTCGTGGCCGCTGCACATGGCCTGAATCATATCGACGGCCTCCCCGCCGCGGACCTCGCCGATGATGATCCGGTCCGGACGCATGCGCAGCGTGTTCTTGAACAGGTCGCGCATGGTGACTTCGCCCTTGCCCTCCACATTCGCCACCCGCACCTCGAGCGGCACCACGTGCTCCTGCTGAAGGACGAGCTCGGCCGTGTCCTCGATCGTGACGATCCGTTCGTCTTCCGGGATGTAGGAGCTGAGCACGTTCAGCGTGGTCGTCTTTCCCGAACCGGTCGCGCCCGAGAAGACCATGTTGAGCCGCCCCTCGATTCCGGCGACCAGCAGGTCGGCCATGCGGCGGTTGAGGGTGTTGAACCCGAGGAGGTCTTCGATGCGATTGATCTCATCGGAGAACTTGCGAATGGTGACCAGCGGGCCCTTGGTGCTGATGGGGGGCAATATCACGTTAACCCGGGAGCCGTCGGGCAAGGAGAAGTCGACGTACGGCATGGCCACGTTGACGGTCCGGTTGGTGGGCACGAGCATGGCGTCGACGATCTTGATGATCTGCTCGTTCTCGAGATGCAACGACCGCAGCTTGTGCATGTGCCCATCGCGCTCGATGTAGACCGATTCCGAGCCGTTGATCATGATCTCGGTGATCGTCGGGTCGAGCAGCAGCTGCCTCAACGGACCGATGCCAGGCAGGGTGTGGTATATCATGGCCCAACTCCCCAAGATCGAGACGCCGTATGCCCCCGCCCCGTGCGAAGCGTTGACCCATTGTACACGTCCCGCTCGGGCAGCAACGTTAAGACGGCGCAAGCATCGTGCGGTGAGGCTGGCACATTGGCAGCGGGGCCTGCGGTCTGGCATACTCCACGAATCATCCAGGCTTCAGCTGCCCAATCCGTGGTTCGGAGGTGGCGTGAAACTGACAGGGCTCCATCTTCTGCTGACCTACGAGTGCACATTCGAGTGTGACCACTGCTTCGTCTGGGGCAGTCCGTGGCAGAGCGGCACGATGACCCTGCGGGATGTCCGGGTCATCTTGCGCCAGGCCAAGGAGACCGGCACCGTCACCGGGATCTACTTCGAGGGTGGTGAGCCGTGTCTCTACTACCCCATCACGCTCGCAAGCGTGCGCGCGGCTTCCGAGTTGGGCTTCCAGGTGGGCATCGTCACGAACGGCTACTGGGCGACGGACGTGGAGGACGCTCGCCTGTGGCTGAGCCCCTTCACCGGACTGATCCAGAACCTCACTCTCAGCAGCGATCTGTTTCATTACAGCGAGAAGCTCAGCCGGCAGGTCCAGAACGCCCAGACGGCCGCGGATGAGCTGGGCATCCCGATCGGCGTGATCAGCATCGCCGAGCCCGAAGCTGCACGCGCCGCTACACGCATCGGGCAGCTTCCCGAGGGCGAATCGGCCGTACTTTTCCGCGGGCGAGCCGCGGAGAAACTCATCGACCGGGTCACCACCCGTCACCCCTGGCGGCAATTCACCGCGTGCCCGTTCGAGGACCTGCAGGAGCCGGGACGGGTACACGTGGATCCGCTGGGGAACCTGCACATCTGCCAGGGGATAATCGTGGGCAATGTGTTCGACACACCGCTTGCCGAGATCTGTAAAACGTACGACCCAGGGTCACACCCTGTCACCGGCCCGCTGCTTGCCGGCGGCCCGGCGGAGCTCGTCCGTGCATACGACCTTCCGCACGCAGACGGATACGCCGATGCGTGCCACCTGTGCGACGAGGCCCGGCGGGCACTTCGCAGGCAATTCCCGGCCGCCCTGGGGCCAGATCAGATGTATGGCGTGGTGGAGTAAGGGCGTGTCAACGAATAAGACCGTGCAACCGAGGGCGCCGATGCGCCGGCA
>CAYYVH010000132.1:0-10266 GCA_964475075.1 uncultured Anaerolineales bacterium
CTCGCCGCCGGCAAGGCGGGCCTGCGTTTCGCGGACCTCGACACTCTGCCCGCCGCCGAGCGGCGGGCGGCCGCACGCCGGGTCGTGGACCTGGTGGCACGCTTTCCCGGCAACAAGGTGGTGGTTGCCACGCGCGACCTGGCCGATCAAAGGTGGTTGCCGGGCTTCTGCGCCCTTGAGGTCGTCGGCGTGGATCCGTCCCGCATCGAGACCCTTGCGGAGCGCTGGGGATATGGGCAGAGCGCCAACACGAGCGGCTTCCTCCAGGTCGTGGAGCGCTCCCCGTTAGTACGGTCGCTCGTCTCGCGCCCCGGCTGGCTGGCGGCCGGTTTGGCCGGGGTGAGCGGCACTGCGGAGCCCATCCGGGCCTTCGACATCGTGGCCGGGTTCGTAAAACACTTGGATGGCAGCGGCAGCGATGTCTGGCCACGACTAGCTCTCAGTCTGCACGAGGCAAAGACACTGGTAGGCCGCGCCGACGGCGTACCGCCGGCCTTGCGAAACTCCGGACTGCTGCAATGGCTATCCGAAGACGAGGTCCGCTTCGTGCATCCAGCCGTCCAGTCGTACTTCGCCGCCGCTGCCGCGGCGAGGGATCCCGCTGTCCTGATTCGCCGCGCCAAGGACCCATGGTGGGAGCACGTGATCGTCCTGGCAGTGGGGCACATGGTGGATCCGGAGCCCCTTATCGAGAGCCTCCTCGAAGACGGTCACACGGCTCTGGCGGCACTGGCGCTGGCCGAGGCCCGCACGACAGCCAACGGGTTGCGTACTCGCGTCCAGATCGAGCTGTTGGACGGCCTGGGGCACCACGGTCACGGCGGAGACCTCGTTGCGGCTATCGGGCTGGCGAGTCTCTTGAGGCTCGAGAGCGTGCGGCATACGGGCGTCGTGGCCCCCGTGTTGCAGGCTCTCGCCAGCGGCCCAGCCCGCGTCCGCAGGGCGGCAGCCGAGGCGCTCGGCCGCCTCGGCGACCCGGCTGCAGTTGCGCCCCTGCTATCGGCCCTGGGGGATCCGCGGTCGACAGTGCGTGACGCCGCCTCTGACGCGCTGGCCGCCTTCGGTGAACGAACGGTCCAACCACTGGTGCGCCAGCTCGCGGTGCCCAACGAGGAAGTCCGCCGGGCGGCGATTCGGGCCCTGGCGCGTCAGGGTAGCCGGGCTGTCGGCGCGCTGGTGCCCCTTCTGGATGCCTCGTCGGCCACGGCGCGGTCCGAGGCCGCGGAGGCGCTGGCCGGGATCGGTATTCCGGCCGTGTCAGCCCTGTTGGATGTGCTGCGGGGCTCGCCGCCGGAAGGCAATCGTAGCGAGGCCCATATCATCGCCGCAGCCGACGCGCTGACCGGTATCGGGCGGCCCGCCGCCATGGCCCTCATTCCGCTTTATGCCGACGCCGGCCCAGCCATCCGGCGGCGCATCGTAGACATCCTGCGCGCCATGGGACTTGCCGCGGTGGATGCCCTGGGCGAGGCCGTTCGCGACCCCGGCAACCACCGGAGCAGCACAGCAGCAGCCATGCTGGGCGAGATGCCATCGGCGGGAGCAGCAGCGGCCGCCAAGCTGATGACGGCCCTGACCGACACACGATTCGAGGTGCGGTGGGAAGCCCGGCGCAGCCTGCGCCGTTTGGGGTTCACCGCCATGGACGTGCTGTTGACAGCCCTCGAAGGTGAGGATCGAGAGGTGCGTTGGGAGGCAGCACAGATCCTGCTGGCACTGCCCGAGCCGCCCAGCGCACAGCTGACTGCCGTGCTGGCCGAGGCGCTGGACACTTCCGACGTGGCCGGCCGGCGGCGAGCGGTGCGAGCCCTGGGCGCCCTTTCCGGCCCGGCGGTGCACGAGGCGATCGCAGGGGCAGTCAGCGACCCGGATAGCCTGGTGCGACGCGCCGCCGTGGCCCAACTGGGCCGGCTCGGTAATCCCGAGTCGCTACACGTCCTGGTCCAGCGTTGGACCAAAGAGAAGGATTCCGAGGTTGCGCTGACGATCCTCGAGGCCCTGACGGAGCTGGATCCAGAAGCGGCTGTCCCGACCTTGATTGACGCACTGGCATCCCGAGACGCTCGCCTGTGCCACGCGGCGGTGGAGATCCTGACCACCATCGGTGAGCCAGCAGTAGTTCCGCTCGTGGAGGCATTGAATCTACGGCCGGCGGACCTCGACCTCGAGGGCGCGCTGCGCGTGCTCGATCGGTCCGGGGCGCAGATTCGGGCGGGCGGGCGTTCACCAGCCAACCTGGCCCGCGTGTATCACCGCATGCTCGTCGAGCCACTCGATGTCGAGGAGCTGGTGTATTTGGCCACCACCCTGGAATGGTGGCCGCCGGCCTTGGAGCTCCACCGCACCTTCTCCACTATCCGGCAATTCCTCGACTACACGAGCTTGGGCGGCATCGGTGGCGCCGAGGCCGCTCTGGAATGGGTCGACGGGATCGAGACTTGGCTACGGCCAGCCGCCCAGAAGGCACTGCGCCAACTGCGGCTCATCTCCCAGGCCGTCCAGTACTACAACCGCGGCGCGACACGGCGCTCCAAGGAGAGAGGGCTGCTGGCCGCAGCCGACCGCCTGAACACGCTGCGGGCGATGGTCGGTGAGCTGGGCGAGCCGCATAGCCGAGTGTTCGTCGCGGCAGCGGACCACTGGGGCGAGCTGATCAACCTGTCCATCCGCGAACTGCAGGGCAAGGCCGAGCTCGACCTGGAGGTGTGCACCGAGCGGGTCCGGATCCAGGAATCGGAAACGGCAGCCGTTCTGGTCTTCGAGCTGATCAACCGTGGTGAGGGGCTGGCGAGCAACGTCCAACTCATGCTAAGCACTGACGGTAACGGCCTGAAGCTGGATTCGATGCCCACGCACTACTTGCCGCCACTTGGTCAGGGCGACAGTATCCGCACCGAGTACACCGTGCGGCGCCACGGCGCCGGTGTGGTGCCCATCAGCCTGGAAGCCCGGTACGACGACCCACAAACCGAGGGTCAGACCCGGCGCTTCGTGCGCGAGGTGCGGTTCTTCGTCGAGGAAGCTGAGTACCGCGAAATCGCATCCAGTCCGTACATCGCCGGTCCGCCGGTGAAGACTCCGGAGATGTTCTACGGGCGGCAATCGATCTTCACCTGGATTCAAGAGAACCTCTCCGGCACTTACCAGGACAACGTGCTGGTCTTGTACGGCGAGCGGCGCACGGGCAAGACCAGCGTGCTCTACCAGCTGCAGTACCACCTGCCCGAGACCTACGCCTTCGTGTTGATCGACGTGCAGTCGATTGCCTACGCCCTTGACTCCACCTCGGATGCTCTCTACGCCATGGCCCGCAAAGCGACCAACGGCCTCAGGCGCCTGGGGCTCGACCTTCCCCGGCCGAACCGTGAGGAATACGCCGAGCATCCGATAGAGCACTTCGAGCGGTTGGGCGAGTCCATCGGGCAACGGGCCACGGAGACGGGACGCCGCGCGGTGCTCATGACGGACGAATTCGACCTGCTCATACAGGCAGTCCAGGATGGCCAGGTCAGCCCGTACGTATTCGACTGCATCCGCGGCCTGATGCAACACCAGGACGGGCTCTCCTTCATTTTTGCCGGCGCGCACCGGCTGTCGGCCATGCTCAAGAATCCGCGCTCGATCCTATTCAACACCGCTCTGCGGCGAAAGGTGAGCTTCCTGGGCAAGCGGGATGCTGAACGGTTGATCCGTCAACCGGTGAATGAGATGCTGTGGTATGATGACCTGGCCTTGGAGAAGATCCTGAGGGCGACCGCTGGCCACCCGTACTTCATACAGTACATCTGCCACGAGATGGTGAACATCTCCCGACGCGAAGCGAAGAACTTCGTGGCATTGCGTGACGTCGACCGGGCTCTCCAGACCACCGTGCAGGAGACAACCGGGATCATTCGCCATGCCTACATGTCGCTCACGCACCAGGAGCCGGTAGTCCTGGCATCCGTGGCGCGCATCACCGACGATGGACGCCCCTTCGTCGGGATGGACGACATCAACGAGACATTGCGGCAGGATGGCATCAATCTGGGCAAGCGCGAGTTGTTCGAGACCCTCCGACAGCTGGTCGAGCGCGACTTCATCACCGAGCGAGGGGGCGACAGATCCGAGCGGCAATACGGATTCACCATGGACCTAGTACGCGTCTGGCTCGAGCAGAACGACGAGTACGCCCGCCTTATGGAGGAACGGCACGCATGAACGAGACGCGCAGCCCCTTCGTGCTCGGCAAGCCCATAAGAGATCCGTCCGACTTCTACGGCCGGCAGCATGAGCTGCGCGAGCTGTTCGAGTCGGTGGTAAACATGCAGCCGGTGGCGATGGTGGGCGAGCACCGCTGCGGGAATACATCCATCCTCTATCAGATACTGCATCCCGATATCCAAGTGAAATACGTCGCTGAGGAGGAATTGGGCGGCCTCCTGTTCGCCTTTGTGAACTCTCAGCTGGCGGCCGACGGGCCGGAAGTCCTCTATCGCCGCATTGCCCGTGCCGCCCGGCGCGTTGACCCCGCAGCGGGCATGAACTTCGACGAGCCCATCGACCCGGCCTGGATCGAGGACTACTTCGATGACCTGGGCTCGCGGGGCTTGCGCCTCGTGCTGCTCCTGGACGAGTTCGAGGTCTTGGCGGACTTCGAAGCTGGATTCTGGGAGTGGTTCCGCGGGTTGATCACCGAATATGATGTCTCCATCGTCGTGGCCACACGCGTCGAGCTGGGCCAGTTCCGCGACGAATGGGGAACCGGCTCACCGTTCTTCAACATGTTTCGCAGCGTGTACATTGGCTCATTCACCCCCGCAGACGTGGACGCCTTCCTGGAAGGCACTGGCAGCGCGGCCGCAGTGGATTTCGAGCCAGTTCGCGACGCCATCGACGAACTAGCCGGCCGCTTTCCCTACTTCCTGCAGGTCGCCGCCAGCCTGTTCCATGAGATCTCCTACCAGGCGTCCGGAGTATCGCCGGAACAGCTTGCGACTGTCGCACGGCAGTTTCGAGCACGCACCGAGCTGCATTTCGAGGATATTTGGGCTCGGCTGCCAGCAGCGGAGCGCAACGCGCTGGCCTGGCTTGCCGTGGGAGCGCGGCCAGACTCCCGCGAGGCACTGGCCTTCGGCCAAGCCCTGCCAAACCTCGAGCGGCGCGGCTATGTCGTGGAGGAGAGGGTATTCTCCCGCGCATTTGCCGACTTCGTTCGTCGCCAGACTCAGCGCATCGAGCTCAATCCCGACACGGGCGAGGTGCGCATCGAGAAGCATCCCGTGGAGCTGCCGCCCAAGGAGTTCGCGCTGCTGCGCTTCTTGCTGGAGAAGCAGGGCGAGGTCGTGAGCAAGGACGATATCGCATCAGCGGTATGGCCCGAGTACCATCTGGACACGGTGGGCGTCTCGGATGCCATGATCCAGAAGACCATCAGCCGACTGCGCAAGGAAGTGGACGCGCCCGGGTCAGCCTTCCAGCACATCGAAAGCGTCCGCGGCCAGGGCTACCGCTTCCAGAACGCTAGCATCTACGAAGTGTACGAGGCCCAGGCCAGATAACGGGACGCCGTCCGCCCCGTCAGGTAGTTGTCAGCCAGACGTCACATTCCGGTCGTGAACAAGCCCATCTTTCTGGTATACTGCTACTCGGCTGTCCTATGTTGACAGAACGGACAACGCAGCTCCCAACCGATTCAACTGGTAGTGCCGGGCGCCACGCGGCGCGCCTGGCCAATCCGTACATCCTGACACCCTTGATCGACAGCGTGGGCTTCTACGGCAGGTCCGCGGTGCTGAAGTTCGTGCGCAACACGCTCACGGCGCCCTATCAGAACATCATCGTTCTCTTCGGTCAGCGACGAATCGGGAAGACGAGCGTCCTTCACCAACTGACCCTCGAACAGGGCCCGCAAGGCTTCCGGCCGGTGTACTTCAACTTGCAGGGACGAGCCGAGCACCGGCTGGATCAGGTCCTGTATGGTCTGGCGCGCGAGATCGCGCGCCAGTTGAGGATCGAGATCCCGCCGCGGGCGGCCTTCGTGGAGGAGTCGTTCTTCCAATACGGCTTCCTGCCCCAAGTGTACCGCAAGCTCGGCCAGGATCGCTTGCTGGTGCTGGTGGACGAGTTCGATGTGCTAGGAGGCGAAGACGTACCGCCAGACGCAGCTTACAACGTTCTGTTCGGCTACCTACAGGATCTTCTCATCGACGAGCAACGTCACCTGGCATTCGTCTTCGTGGTCGGCAGGAGGATCGACGAGCTCCCTAGCCGTATCAAGGCAACGTTCAAGAGCGCCCAGTGCAAGCGCATCTCCGTTCTGGGCAGGGCCGCCGCCGAGAGCCTGATCACCGAGCCGGCCGCCGGCACGCTCAGCTTCAGGCCGAACGCAGTGAACCGATTGCTCGACCTGACCGCGGGACACCCGTACTTCCTGCAGCTGCTGTGTTACGAGCTGTTCGAACGAGCAGCTCGGGCGGGCCGCTCCGAAGTGCGCGAGGATGACATCGACGACGACCTCCTGGCTGTTGCCATGGAGCTGGGCATGGGAGGGCTGGCCTGGTTCTGGGACGAGTTTCCGCCGGCCGAGCGCTTCATTCTGGTGGCGATCGGCCATCTCACTCAAGAAGGACAGCCGGCTACGTTGCGCCAGATCGGCCGTGCCCTGCGCGAACATGGTGTCCGCCTGCAGGGAATGGAGTTATCCACGGCGCCGATGGTGTTGGCCGAATGGGAGATCATCGAGCCCGCCGGCCGGGATGCTTATCGCTTCCGGGTCGAGTTTCTGCGGCGCTGGATCCTGGGCAAGCACTCGCTGGACGAGGCCAAGCGTGAGCTGGAGCAAGTCAGTGCCCGGGCAGTCCGGCTCTACGAGTCGGGCCGGCGCCTGCATGGGGATGGCAATCTCAACGACGCTACCGACGAGTACCGGCGGGCCCTGGCTGCCAATCCCAACCACGCCAGGGCACAGCTGGGTCTTGCACAGGCCCTATACGAAAGCGGGCGGCTCGAGTTGGCCGCGGATGCTTTCGAGAAGGCCTACCGGCTGGACCCGGAGAGTGCTCGAGACGGGCTCGTGGCGGCGCAGCGCGATCTCGGCGTCAATACGGAGAACGAGGGACATTTCGACCAGGCTCGGCCGCACTTCCAGCGCGTGCTCGACATCACGCCGAACGATCCTGGAGCGCACCTGCGAATGCGCGACAGCTGGCGCGCCACGGCGGGAGCACACTTGGCCGCCGGCCGTTGGGACAAAGCAGCCGAATCCTATCGTGAGGCGCTCCGGTACGTGCCGGATGATGAGCACCTCAAGCAAGCGGTGGCCACGCTCGAGCAGCGCCAGATCGAGGCCGAGGTGCTGCAGCGGCGGCGGCAGCAGCTCGAGCGCGTCGTCCTGGAGGCCCGTTTGAAGGAAGAGCAGGCACGGCGCGAGCAGCTGGAGACCGCAGTCCAGCGTGCGCTGCCGATTCTCGTCGCTGTCAGCGCCGGCGCAGGGCTCATCAGCGCCCTTGTGATCAGCGTAGCCGCCGACGCCCTGGCCAGCGGACTGTGGCCGCTCGTGGTCGGCACGAGCCTTATTGTATTGTATGCAACTTATGCCTGGACCGTGCGTAACTTGTCATGAGATCAGCGATTCCGGTGGCTCCATGCCTTACCGCTTTCCAATCCCCCAGGAGCACCTGATGTTGGAGAATCCCTTCGCGCCTCACTCGCCAGCACCCCCTGAGGCGTTCGTCAACCGTGAACGGGAAGTCGACCTGATTTTCGGTCACATCAGATCCGCCCAGCGCGGCAACGTAGCAGTCAGCGGTCCACTGGGGAGCGGCAAGACGAGCCTACTTCGCTTTGTTGCCGATCCCGCAGTTGCCGAGGCGCAGGGTGTGCGGCCACCCGAATACGCGCTGATCTATGTAGACATCCAGTCCGTGGCGCCCTTCACTGCAACGCGGTTCTGGCACCGTGTGGCACAGCTTGTCGCCCGCCAGCCAGCCGTGGACCTGGTCGAGCCTGCCCTTGTCCTCCAGTCAGGTGACGCACCCGACATCGTCGACCTGGAGGAGTTTCTGGACCAGGTCGCCGAGAACGGGACGACCCTGGTGCTGCTCCTCGACGAGTTCGAATGGGCCCTGCAAACGGACACGCCCGAGGCCGAGGCCAAGAGCCGCAACTTTCTCGCCCAGTTGGCGTCGCTGGCGCGTCGTACTCCGCGAGCGCTGTGCCTGATGGTCGCGACTGAAGCCCCACTGCCCGAGGTGATGCGCGTCATCGAATCATGGCGCGGCTCACCGTTCGCCACGATCTTCACCGCCACCACGCTGAAACCGCTCAACCGCCAGGATGCTGACCAGTTGCTGGATCTGGCGTTGGGCGACGGTGGCGCCGCGTTGACCGAGGACGACCACGAACTCCTGTATCGCTTCTCCGGTGGCCAGCCGGCGGCGCTCCAAGCGGCTGCCTTCAGCTTGTTCCATGCGCGCCAGCGGGGCTCCAGCCGTGACCAGCTCAGAGAGATCGCCCGGGCTGCAGCCGCTCGGGCCCTGGCGACGCTGGCGCCTGCGCACGAACCGCAGGGTGACGTTGCCGAGACTGCCGCAACGAACGGTACGGTCATCCGTGGCGGGCTGTGGATCGACACCGAGACGGGAGACGTTTTCGTGGAGGGCCGGCGTGTCGAGTCCCTCACGGCACTGGAATACAACTTGTTGAGGCTCCTGTACGCCCACTCGGGGCGCTTATGCTCCAAGGGTGAGATCATTCGCCAGGTCTGGGGTACCGAGTTCGTGGGGCAGATCGACGACTCGCGGGTGGAGAAACTGGTCAGCCGCCTGCGCCGGAAGATCGAGCCCGTCCCCGGGCGTCCGCAGTACGTGCGCACGGTGCGTGGGCGCGGCTACCGTTTCGTGTCCTGACGAGCTATACTGTCCCCGTAGCCCACGGATGCCGCGGGCACCGGCGCACCCGCGCGTCGTGGGTACGACGGTGGGGGGCCGCCAGGTCCCCCGCCGTTTTCTGGGACGGGGAACGTCGTGCCGCGTAGGGGCGAAGCATTAGCGCGATGGATGATCAACAGCCATGAGGTACCGGGCTAATGCTCCGCCCCTACTCGCTCTTGCCAGGCACGTGGGTGCAATAATGCGCACCCGCGGCATGACCATGGCGACAGCGGAATCCTGCACCGGAGGGCTCATAAGCGCCCTCGTTACCGCCGTACCTGGCAGCTCGGAATACTACCTCGGCGGTGCCGTGACCTACGCCAACGAGAGCAAGGTCAGCATGCTGGGAGTCGACCCTGTCGTTCTGGCACAACATGGCGCCATCAGCGCACCAGCGGCAGTGCAAATGGCCGACGGAATCCGTTCGCGCCTCGGGTCCGACCTGGCAGTCAGCGTTACGGGAATCGCAGGGCCCGGCGGTGGTACGGCGGAGAAGCCGGTGGGGCTGGTTTTCATCGGCATTGCCGCCGCCAGTGGTGTAACGGTGACGCGACACCACTTCCGGGGATCCCGTGATCGGGTGCGTGCCACGGCGGCCACCGCGGCGCTCCGGGCGGTGCTGGAAGCGGCGAACCGAATGGGATGAGGCCCGGCTACGCCTGCCCGGGCTCGGCCATGAGGGCCTCGAAATCGTGGCGATCGAGCGTCTCCACCTCGAGCAGTCGCTGAGCGACCACGTGCACTCGGTCGAGGTTTTCGGTGATTACCCCCTTCGCCCTTTCGTATGCCTCTGACACCAGCCGCCGAACCTCGGTGTCGATCTGCTGCGCCACGGCCTCCGAGTAATTGCGCTGCTCACTGATGTCGCGCCCGAGGAAGACCAGTTCATGCCGCTCACCGAAGGTCATCGGACCCAGCAGCGGGCTCATCCCGTAGCGCGTCACCATCTCGCGTGCCGTGCGGGTCACGAACTCCAGGTCGCCGGAGGCGCTGGTCGAGATGTCGCCGAACACGACCTCCTCCGCAGCCCGTCCGCCCAGCGCCGCAGCCATGTCGGCCTTGTATCTTGTTCGACTGCGCAGGTATCGATCCTCCTCCGGCAGGAAGCTGGTCAACCCATCGAACATTCCGCGGGAGATGATCGTGATCTTGTGCACGGGATCACTCTCGGAGATCACGTGCGTCACGACTGCGTGCCCCGTTTGGTGGTAGGCCGTGATCTCCAGCTCGTCGCGGCTAATCACGCGGCTGCGCCGCTCGGGACCGAAGCGGACCTTGTCACTCGCCTGCTCCAGATCTGACATGTGAATCGCCCGACCATTGCGCCGCGCCGCCAGGATCGCCGCCTCGTTCA
>CAYYVH010000133.1:0-10200 GCA_964475075.1 uncultured Anaerolineales bacterium
GCCGGATGCAGCGGTGGCCGAATTGCCGGGATTATTTGTTGACACGCCCTTACTCACAGGAGGTGAAGAGTTGCAGCACACACGCACGTACCGAAGAGTATTGGTGTCGCTCTTTCTCGTGGTGTTCGTCGTCGGGTTGGGCCAGCCCGCCGGTCTAGTGGCCGGCATGCCGGACCCGGAGCCAGCGGCCGGTGAGCCGCCACCGATCGAGCTCCTGGCCAGCATGGCCCAGGCCGACCCCCTGACGAAGATCGAAGGGCGGCTGCGGGACATAGCGCTCGAGGCGTCCGCCGAACGTCTGGAGTACATTGTTGTCATGTCCGCCGGTCCGGTCGACCTCGGCGCATTCAGTGACTTCGTACACCAGTTCACCTGGCCGGCCGGCGAGCACGTTTCGATCTTGAGGGTGCCTGCGAGCGACATCCTCGCGATCGCCGCCCTGCCAGGCGTCTACGACGTCTCTTGGGGCGATCCCGACGCACCGCTCGAGCCACCTTTCGAGGAGAGGCCGTTCGAGCCGCTCGACCCGGCGGAGATGCGTGCCCGGCTGGACGCGGCACCGCCCTGGTCCGAGACCGCGAAGCTCCTGGCAACGCAGTCAGAGTCGAAGAAGGATGTCGTCGCGCTAGCGCGCGACCGGGGTGGCGCCCAGCCCGACGGCTGGTACGACGTCGAGCAGGGGCACGCCGCCCGGGAGGCGTGGGAGATGGGGTATACCGGTGAGGGCGTGACGGTGGCGGTGCTGGACTACGCCATCGATTTCGCCCACCCCGACCTCCAGGGCACGTGGAAGGTCCTGCCGGAAGGCCATCCGTACGCTGGCTGGCCCCAGGCCTTCGATCCCGTTGCCGGCTACCAACGGGTGCTGGACGGGAACCGCTCGGAGGAGCAGCAGTCCACCCGGACCGCCCTCACCGGGATGATCGAGGTCTACCAGACCTCGCCGGTGGAAGAACGCGAGATCGGCGGCGAGATGGTCGACACGGCCTGCTTCCAGCCGCTGCTCTACCTCAGTGCGACCGAGCTCCGGGTACTCGGGCCGGAGGCCTGCGACTACGTCGTACCCGAGTCGAGGAGCGGTCAGGTGCGCTTCGGCCATCATCCGGACACCGTACTGCGGTCGTTCGGAGCTGATCCGGACGCGGGTATCCTGGGCGAGTGGGCCGGCGTGCTGCTGGTGGACGCGAACACGCCCGGGGTGTACGACACGGTCTACGTGGACCTGAACAACGATCACGACTTCACCGACGAAAAGCCGACGACGAAGGACGACCCACTAGCATGGCGGGACGTCAGCGACCCGGCCGACGGCATTGCCGACCTGACCGGTGGTTTGCTCTACTTCGTTGCCGATGGCGAACTGCCGTTCCCCGGCAGCTGGCTGTGGGGCCTCGAAGAGGAAATCCCCGCCGCTGGCACTGTGATCGGCTTGCACTACGCGACGGGCGGCCACGGGACGATGTGCGGCTCGAACGTCGTTTCGCAGGGGCGGCTGGGCGTGCCGGAAGATCGAAGGCTCGAGTTCCGCGACCTTCCTGGCGACGGTCGGCCGCCGTCGGTCAACCTGGGCCTCGCCCCGGGCGCCAAGATGGTGTCCATCGGCAGCGTGTACTCGGGCCCGGACATACTGTTCGAGGCCTCGTGGCGCTACGCCGTGCTGGGGCACGATCCAGAGCGCGACGACGATTTGATCCAGGTCACGTCCAACAGCTACGGCTTCTCCGATATCGACAACGACGGTTGGGAGCCGAGTGCCCGGCTCGTCGACTACTACGTGCGCAGTTTCTCGCCGGAGACGTCGTTCCTGTTCTCCACCGGCAACGGTGGGCCAGGCTACGGGACGATCGCGCCGCCGAGCCCCTCGGTGTCCATGGGCATCGCCGCGTCCACCCAGTTCGGCTCGACCGGGTACGACGTCTACAGCGCCACGTACGACTCGATCACCGACACGCTCCAGATCACCTTCGGTGACATCGTTTCCTTCTCCAACCGAGGACCCGGTGCCAACGGCAGCAACGGACCCACGGTGGCCGCCGATGGCGCATATGCCTCTGGGGCGGTACCCATCAACGCGGTGACGGCCGGGGGCGGTGACGGTAGCCACGCCCTGGCGACCTGGGGCGGCACCAGCCGCGCGGGCCCGGTGGCCAACGGCGCGCTGGCGCTCGCGTACGACGCCTTCCGCGAGGCCAACGGCCGCTGGCCGACCTGGGAGGAGGCCCGCGCCATCTTGATGTCTGGCGCGCGCTTCGCGGGCTACGATACGTTCACGTTGGGGGCGGGCGTCGTGGATGCGGGCGACTCGGTACGCATCGCTTCGGGCCGGCATGGGATCTACGCCGTGCCAGCCGAGTGGACGGCCGGCAGCTACCGCGGGGAGACCTACCCCGCCTTTGCAAAGATAATGTTGCCCGGCGACAGCGAGAACACGTCCATCACGGTCCACAATCCGTCGGCCGAGCCCGTCGAGGTGAGCCTGTCGGGCCAGACGCTGCGCCGGATCGGATCCTACCACGAGGCCCTCACGACCACCCTCGACGAAGAGTCGCCCCGCGGGGCGGTGGCGGATTACCTGATACCCATCGACCGCGAGAAGATCCCGGAGGGTACGGAGCTCATGGTCGTCCGCGGTACGTATCCGCTAGCCGAGCTGGACCCCAATGGTGACATCGTGGGCGACAACTATTTCATGTTGGGCGTGATGCAGCACACGGACGTCAACGGCAACGGCCGGCTGTGGGAGGACCGCAACGGTAACGGCGTCGTCAACCACCGGTCGCTGACGGACTCGTTCGTCGTGCTGAACTGGGCCGACCAGACAAAGGAGATCGACTCACTCGAGGGCGCCATCACCGTGCCGCTCGAAGAGGAGGGCCTCGAGGCCGAGATCGCCTGGTACGGCAAAGCATGCAACGACAACGACGGCGAGGCCCCACCGCCGGCGCAGGACATCAACGAGAGGCTAGCGCTGATCGAGCGCGGCGACTGCCGGTTCGACGAGAAGATCCCCAACGCCGAGACCTTCGGCGCCATCGGAGCGGTGCTCTTCACCGACGAACGCGCCAAGACCAGCATGGGCGGCAGCTCGGCGGGCATCACCATCCCCGGCGTGATGATCGACCGCGAACCTGGTCTGGCGCTGAAGGACCTTCTGGATGCCGGAACCGTGGTCACGGCGGGGCTGTATTCGCGCCAATTCATCGGCCAGGGCATCGACGGTGGACCACCGGTCAAGTTCAAGGACACCGAGATCGAGCAGTACGAGTACATGCGGATGGCCGAGGACAGCGGCCAGCGCAACACCTGGGCGGCGTCCGTCCACCACCCCCTCGAGCGGTGGTCGGATGGTCTCTACATCGCTCTGTGGCACATGGGACGCAGCGCGGCGATAACCAACACACACATCAGCTTCAGGCTCGACTCCTACGCCTATGAGGACTGGACCCTACTCACGCTGTCCGACGATACGGTGACCGTTCCTGCAGCCGGGGAGGTGGCGGTTGAGGCCACGATGGCGCTGCCGGAGGACGTGCCGTACGGCGGCTACCAGGGCGCCATCTTCGCCGACTACGTTCGCGGCGAGGGCGATGAGCCAGTGAAGGCGCCCGGTGGGTACGAGCTGGAACACCAGCGGGTCGTGATCCCGGTGAACGTGAATGTGGCACCGCGCTACGAGTGGGAGGGTGCGGTCACACTCGGTGGCGAAGCGGCCGCCGACCTCGATGCTCCGTACGGCAACGGTACCGTGCGGGGCGCCTTCTACTGGAACTGGCGGCCCGAATCGGGCGACTGGCGCTTCTTCTTCCTGGACGCCACCGAGCCGCCGGATGGCACGTATTGGCTGTTCCGGACGATGTGGGAGGACGAGAACGCCGGGCAGGCAGATATCGACACCCGCGTGTGGGGCCCGCTGGTTGATCAATTCAGCAACCCTGAGGACCTGCGGAACGCCGAGACCGACTACTCCGATCCGGGGTGGTACGGTCCCTACACCCTGGGGCTCCTGACGCAGAGCCCGAACCTCGTCATGGGGTGGAGCGGCCGGTATCCGTTCCAGACCAGCTCGGGTGGGAACGACGACTGGCTGGCGGCACCGGCGGGCGAGGGCCTGCACGAGGTGATGCTGGACAACGTGCTGTTCAGCGGGACACAGTTCGAAATGCCGTTCGAGACGAGCGTGAGCTCGCTCCAGATCGGCGCCTCGCCCGCGCTGTTCGGCGACGCGTGCGCCGAGGTGAAGGTCACGTCTCAGATGGACATGCCCGACTTCACGACTCGTGGCTTCGGGTTGTCAGTGCCGGAAGTGTTCACCGCCGAACCGATCAGCCAGGACGACCCCGGCGACCGGACGAGCTCCAGCTTCAAGCACGACGTGGTGCTCGCGACCGAGGCGGGGCGCTTCGAGGTCACGCTGCACGGTGAGGACGACGACGACCTCGACATGATGCTGATGTACGATGGGAACAGTGACGGTCAGTTCGATTATCCGGCGGAGCAGCTGGTCATAAGCGGAAATGCCGATTCGAATGAGTTCATTTCCCTGCCCGGCTTCTCGCAACCCGGCCACTACCAGGTATGGGTCCACGGCTATGCGGTCGTGGGCGAGGAGAGCACGTTCGACCTGGAGATCGATGTGGTCAGCGGGGACTCGATCCAGGTCGGGCGACCGGCCAGGGTGGTTGCCGGTCGGCCGACGTCGTTCGAGGTGTGCGCCGACACGGCCACCCTCGAGGGCGAGGACGGCCCAGCCTACGGCATCGTCGTGTTCGGACCCGGTGGGGCGCCGGCGCTCTTCCAGCTGCCGGTCACCTGGATGCGCGACAAGCCGGCGATCTATCTACCGGCGTCCGTGCAGAACTGGGAGTTCGGCGCTGAGTCCGCGGTTCCACCCGGGCCGTAGACCCAGTGGGGCACCGTACGCGCCGCCGACGGTGTGACTCGACCCACGCAGGGGAGGGGCCGAAGCGTCCCTCCCCCAGATTCTACGTGCGTGCGGACGGCCGAATATCATGATTCCGGACCCACTTTCACCGTTCCCCGTACACCGTCCACCGTCACGCGCTGACCGTCGCGCAGGGCGTGGGTGGCGCCTCGTACATCCATGACCGCTGGGATGCCATACTCGCGCGCCACGATCGCGCCATGCGACAGGATGCCGCCGGAATCGGTCACCACGGCTCCGGCCACGGCGAAGAGCGGTGTCCAGACAGGGTTGGTGAGGGGCGCAACCAGGATCTCGCCCCGCCCCAGCTTGCCGAAGTCCTCGGGACCGCGGATGATGCGGACCGTTCCGCTGACCACCCCGGGCGAGCCGGCGATGCCACGCAGCGTGTTCTGGCCAACGCCCCACTCCGGCGACTCCTCCTCGTAGACCTCCTCACCGTGCCGGATCTCGAGGGGCCAGGGGCGGGTCCTGTTCTGCTCCCAGGCCCGCCCGCAACGGGTCACCTTGGCCTGCACGGGCTGCGGCTCCGCGGCGATCCGGGTTATGTCCGCCAGATCCAGGCAGTAGACTTCCCTGGCCCGGTCCAGGACCCCCTGCTCCACCCAGCGCTCGCCGAGGACCCGGAGCAGCCCGCGGAGCAGGGGGAACGTGGCCGTCCAGTGAAAGTGCATCGTGTCCCGCTCGCGGCCAAGCGCCTCGGCCTTGTCGAGCGCCCAGTGGAACAGGGGCCGGTAGAGCAGGCGCCCCGTCAGGCTATGGCCCAGCCCATCGTCCACTTCCTTCGCCGCCCGCCGGTGCTGCTCGGCGAGGGCTCGCTCCTGCTCGGCCGGGTCGGGGGCCCCCTCGGCCGTCAGGTACGCCCGCACGAAGCACAGAACCGGCTCCGGGTCCTCGCTCCAGGTGGGAAACGCGATGTCCATCTGCACCTCGCGATGCCCGTACTCGGCAAGGAAGCTCTCCAGCGCTTCAATGAACGCCTTGCCTCCCGGTGCCGCACGCACGCGCTCCAAGAGCGCCCCGTCCGGCCCGTCGGCAATGGCATCCGCCACTCCGGGGAGGAGGCGCGCCGTCTGTGCCAGCTGCCATAGCTCCTTGTTGGTCTGCATCGTGAGGTTGCCGGTTATTCCGGACATGAGCTGGCCACAGATCCGGTCCGGGTCCGGCACCCCGGACCGCGCCACCGCGGCGTCGCTCAGGCGCTGCGCGAAGGCGAGGGCGGCGATGAGCAGGAAGTCGTATTCGACGAGCGGTGGCAGGACCTGGAGCACCACCTCGTTCACATTCCGGGCGATCTCCTCGTCGCTCAGCGTCTCCGGATCGCTTGCTCCGTAGCGCTCCAAGCCGGCGTAGAAACCGGCGATAACGCGGGGCAGCCGGCGCGGAAGAGTGCGCACCGCGCGAAGCATGTGCCAGGCCAGCCTCAGGTCAGCGATCGACGGGCGTTCGCGCGGGCCCGGGTCGTGCTCGGCAAACGGGTTGGCGATTCGGGCGGTCAGCCGTTTCCGGGAGGCCTCCGGCAGGCCGGCAAGCGCGCCGCGGATGTAGCGCAGATTCATGTAGGGCTGGCAGTAGAAGATAGAGATGGCCGGGATATCGGCCGGGGGACTCTGGCCCAGGCTGCGGAAGGTGAAATCTAGCATGCCGTTGAGGACGGGCTCGAGCACCGAGCAGAAGGCGGGCGAAGGAGCATCCGGCAGGATCTCCACGAACATCGCCCGCGTCCAGTGGTCCTCCGGATCCGCGTCCGGCGCATCGCCCAGCGTCGTGATGGGCCGCGACTGGAGCAGGTAGCACTCGCCCTGCCGGTAGGCCCACTCGATGTCCTGCGGGGCCCCGTAGTAGCTCTCGACCCGCTCGCCCAGCTCCGCCAACTCGAGGATGCGGGCGTCCTCCAGGCTTGGTCGGGTCGCCCGTTCACCGGTGAGCGGGCGCTCCTCCACCGTGCCATCGGGGGCGTAGACGACCTCCAGTTCCTTGTGACCGATCTGACGCTGCCGGATGAGACCATCCCGGGGTTGGACGACGTAGGTGTCGGGGGTGACAAGGCCGGACACGACGGCCTCGCCCAGCCCCACGCTGGCGTTGATGACCGTCTCGTCCCGGCGGCCCGTTACCGGATTGACGGTGAACATGACGCCTGATGCCTCGGACTCGATCATCTGCTGGATCACGACCGCCAGCAGGACGTCCTCGTGGGCGAAGCTGTGCTGGAGCCGGTAGCTGACGGCCCGCGCCGTCCACAGCGAAGCCCAGCAGCGGCGGGTGTGCTCGAGCAGGGCGTCGACACCGCGGACGTTGAGGTAGGTGTCCTGCTGCCCCGCGAAGCTGGCCTCGGGCAGGTCCTCCGCGGTGGCCGAGGAGCGAACGGCGACCGGGGCATTGCCTCCCCCCAACCGCCCGTAGGCTTCGCGGACCTGATCGGCTACGGCGGGCGGGATCGGGTGGTCGTTGATCTCGGCGCGCACCGCGGCGCTCAGGCTCTCTATGGCGTCTCCCTCGCGTGCGTCGGCGAGCCGGCCCAGGATGAGCTCCCGCAGGCCCCCGGCACGGATGAAGACGTCGTACGCCGCGGCGGTGACGCAGAAGCCCGGCGGCACCGGGAACCCGGCGTGGACGAGGTGGGCCAGATTCGCGCCCTTTCCGCCTACGAGCCCCAGATCCGCCGCATCGGCCTCATCGAACCAGCGTATGAATGTCTTGGCATGCATGTCGGCTTGCACTCCCCGTCCGCCTCTGAACCGATCACGGTCAGACTGTCGACTTGCAATCACGCGACTGACTGATTGTCTCGTGCTTCCGCCGATCTGTCAAGGGTTTGTCTTGGCGCCCTTTCCGTCCGTGGAGCGGTCATCTTGACCCAAGACGCACTCAGTCGTATGATTGATGCCGTCTCGTGTTTTGGCATGCGTATTGTATGAATGAGGTGAGAAACATGAAGCCACCGGCCCCAGCCGCCGGCTCCACCGCGCCGGATCGCGCACCCGCGCTGTGCCGGCGCTCCGTGCGACCAGTCTACCGGCACCGGAAGGCCCTCACCTTGGCTGCGCTGCCGATCGGCCTGATCGCCTTGGTGCTGTGGCAGGCGTGGGCTGCGGCCGATGACATCGTCCATCCGCCACGCAAGCCGGTGGACCGTACTCCGGGTGAGTTTGGAGTCGGCTACGATGATGTGGCCTTCACGACGGCCGACGGTCTCACGCTGCGGGGCTGGTACGTCCCGCCGTCGAGGGCCGATCGGGCTCTGGTGATCGCCCAGGCGGGTTACGGCGAGAACCGCACCAAGGTCATCACGCACACGGTGATGCTGGCCCGCCACGGATACGGGGTGCTGAGCTTCGACTGGCGGGCGGTGGGTGAGAGCGAGGGGGAGGTCTCGACGGTCGGCCTCAACGAGGTACGCGATGTACGTGCGGCGCTGGCCTGGCTACGCGAGCGAGACGACGTGAATCCGATGCTGATTGGCGCCCTCGGCCAGTCCGCCGGCGCGGCGGCCATCATCCAGGCCGCAGCCGAGGACCTGGGCATCTCTGCAGTAGTCGCGGAGACCGCGTTCTCCGCCCTGAACGACATGCTGGTCAGCGGGATTGAGCAAGAGACCGGGCTGCCCGCTTTCCCGTTCGCACCGCTGATCGTATTCTTCGGCCAGATGCAGAGCGGGGCCAACATCGACCAGGTCAGGCCGGTCGAGGATATCGGCCGGATCGCGCCCCGGCCGGTGATGATCATCCGCGGGGGGCAGGACTTGTGGGTGCCGGCCTTCAACGCCGACCGGCTCTACGCGGCAGCCGGCGAACCCAAGGAGCTGTGGGACGCCCCGGACGCCGGTCACTCCATGGTAATGGAGGTCTATCCCGAGGAGTACGAGCGGCGGGTCGTCGGTTTCTTCGATCGCCATTTGCGTGGAGTTGCACATGACTGAGGAAAAGAACGAAGCCCCGACCTACTCCGACGCCCAGGAGCGCCTGCTCCGCGCTACACTGGAGACCATCAACGAGGTCGGCGTCGAGAAGGCCACCACGCGCCGCATTGCCGAACGCGCTGGGGTGAACCTCCAGCTCATCCAGTATCACTTCGGCGGCAAGAGCACCATGATCGAGGAAGCCCAGCACTACGTCGTCTATCGGTTCTTCGAGGAAGTGGGACCGGCGATCATCGAAGCCCCCAATCTGGCCGAAGCCATCCGCCGGGGCATCGACGAGACCTGGGGGCTCGCCCAGACCAGGCCGGAAATCGTGCAGCCCGACCTGCTGCTGCAGACGGTGCGCTCCGGGCAGGAGGGCGAGCGCAGCCCGGGTATCCGCCGGACGCAAGCGCAGATTGCCGACCTGCTTGAAGCCGTGATGCAACGGACGGGCGACCGGCTGCGCGTCCCAACGGGCCATTTCGCCCTGCTGGTCACCGGCGGGCTTGGCGGCCTGATCCTCGAGTACCGCGTGACCGGCGACATGGCGCGGGTGGCCGCGGCCGTGGGTATCCTCCGCGATCTGCTGATCTCACTCGTCGACCCGGCGGAAGGGTAGGCCTGTTCCGCACGGCCCAGGGCGAACCGGACCTCACCGCCGAGCATTGACTCGCACGCACGATACGCCATGCGCACCGTGGTCATCATACCGGCATTCAACGAGGCGGACACCATAGGCGCGGTAGTCAGTGGCGTGCCGCGTGGTGCCGTGGATGAAGTGATCGTCGTGGACAACGGCAGCACGGACCGCACCGCCGAAGTAGCCCGCGCGGCGGGTGCGCGGGTGTTCGCCGAGCCCCGGCGAGGATATGGTGCGGCCTGCTTTGCCGGAGCCCACGCGGCCCGGGCGGACGTCCTCGTGTTCCTGGACGGCGACGGAGCCGACGATCCGGCACAGATTCCGGATCTCACGGCACCGATCCTGGACGGCCGGGCCGATCTCGTGCTGGGCTCGCGCACGAGCGGTCACGCCGAGCCTGGGGCTCTCCTGACCCACGCCCGATTCGGCAACTGGCTTGCCGCCCAGCTGATGCACCTGCTGTACGGTCTGTCGCTCACGGACCTGGGCCCCTTCCGCGCCATCCGGCGCACGCTGTACGACGAGCTCGAAATGCGCGAGATGACTTACGGCTGGACCACCGAGATGATGGTCAAGGCCGCCCGCCGTGGGGGTCCCCTCGGCGGAGTGCGCGGAGAGCGGGGAAGTCTTCGACAGGCTCCATGAGATCGGCGTGACCAACGCGCAAGGCTATTACCTCGGCAAGCCGGCGCCTATCGAGCCGCTGGTCCCGGC
>CAYYVH010000134.1:0-10087 GCA_964475075.1 uncultured Anaerolineales bacterium
ACCAGACTGAGGCACGAAATGTCAAGCCGATCTCGGTGGGATCTGAACCATGCCGTTGAAGCCGACTATGGCCACCTGGTCGCGGCCGGCCTGTTCGTTGGGGGTGAAGTCCAGAAACTCGAGAAAGGCTCGGGCAGCGCCCTGCGCCCAGTCGAGCTTCGTTCGACCAGAGCGCGTCGGGCGCTGCATGCTTGTAGATAGATCGAGCACCAGGACTACGTCGGCGTGGACGTTTATCTCCTCACACGACTCGTGCAGCGCTATGGGCAAGAATATGGGTGAGGGCGGGGAAGGGGCAGTGGGAGTGTTGCTTGGCACCGAGGTTGGCGTGGCACGGGGGGTGCTGGTCGGAGTCGGCGACGGCGTTGCCGTCGGCGGCGGAACACACAGGGACTCAATGTCGCCCAGGCTCTGCACCCAGTCTTGGCCGAACATGAGGTGGTCGATGATTGTCTCCCGCCCAGTGATCGAGCCGGTCGTATTGTCAAACCAGAGAATGCCCGCGGCGTGGCGGCTGTTATCATCGACGCTGGTGGCCGAGGACACGAGGCCATCACGACCGGGGATGGTGGCAAGCGTTCCAAGTGCAGCCTCATCGCCGAACTTGGTCTCATCCTGGTACCACTCTGGGACCACGATGGGCTGCCACATGTTGCCGTCCCACTCGGTGGGCAGGATGTCGCCGGTGATGATGTCCCAAGGGTCATCCATGACGAGGACCATCTCGGCTACGCGGTCGCGGAGCCCGATCAGAAGCTCGCCACCGGGGCGGAACTCGATGTCCGTGAGCCTCGGCTGACTGTTCTGGGGGAGCCGCCACGTCGTTCGAACAGCGGGCACGTCGACCCACGGCTTCCATGTGGGCAGGCGCGCGTAGCCGAGTGAAACCCGGGCGACAAGTGTCATTTCGGAGCCATCCGGCCTGGATTGATATACATAGGCCTCGAGAGTGCCGGGCAGGGTCGGGTCCTCGCGAGAGTCCACCAGGCCGTGGTAGAGCCATTCCTCACGAACCCCGAGCCCGAATGGCCGAGCATTTGGCGCCCATGCTTCGCCGCTGGCGCCATGGGGGAAAGACCCGAGGACTTCGCCGTCCGGCACCGAGAGACGATAGATCCTCCGGTCGAAGAGGTTCGTCACGAATAGGGCGGTCCCATCCCGGGAAAGCTCGATATCTCCAAGCGCAGCCTTGCCGACCCACTTGAACTGCTGGCTGAAGGTGCCAGAGCGGTGTTCCGGCCCGCCGTCCAGGTTGGCCCACTGCCCAACATCGCCCGTGCCGAGATCGATGCGGTAGATCGCCCCCGTACCGCCTGGGCCCAGGGCGAGGCCGAGTCGGTAGTATGCCGCGGCGTACAGCTGGTTGTGGTAGGGGTCATAGGCGAGGCCGAAGGTCGATCCGACCTGTTCCTGGGTTGCCAGTGTGGTGTGGTCTGCATCACCGACGTCCGGCGTGTTGAAAAAGGCGAGCACCGCTCGCTCCTCCGACTCACTATGCCCAGGCCAAGGTTCTACAATGGTGACGGCGAAGAGCGGTACGTCTGTGCGGCAGTCGGGTGGCTTGACCTGGGATGGATACATGGTGGTTGCATATCCACCGGGTCGCAAGGGGGAGGGCAGGGCGACCGCGAGGACGAGCGCGGAAAGAACGGCGAGTATGGCCACCAACCCGGTATGGGCTGGTGGCCAAGGGGAGGTCAGGCTAGCTGACTGCTGCATGGCGAAGCTGGCCAGGGCATTCGCTGGTGCTGAGACCTAGTGATCGTATTCGTAGTTGCCCTGAGGGAGGAGCAGATAGTCCTCTGTCTCCCCGACCTCGAACCCTCCGAGCGGGCCTCTACCGTCGGGAAACGCAGGGCCGGGGCCATCTGGGTCAACCGCTGGAATGTCGCTCAATGTGATCCGCATCCAAGCGGATCTCGTTCGGGTCGTTCGGATTATAGGCGTCGAACAAGGGCGTGGTCAACAGGTACTGCCCGGGCGATGGGCTCGTGAACGTGTAATCCTGAACCGCCCACTCTGGAACCTGGATCGTACCACGGCCCGGATCGACGCATGTTAGTGTGTCCTGCCAGTCCCCGTCGCGGTTGAAGTCGAACCAGACGTTGATGTAGCGTTCGTCGTGTTGGATTGCCGCTGTGACGAGGAAGCCGAATTGGGTCTGCTGGCAGTGCGGCAACGACAGCGAAAACTGGACGCCGTCGTCGTAGCCGTCCTGATCAGGTTGGTCCTGCGGCGGGTCGATATTGACGATGAGATCCTCGTCGGGCAGAAGGTCGGCATCCCACTCGCCACTTACATCCAATCCCAGCCAAACGTCGTCTGGGACGGGCAGCCAATGCTTCGGACCCGAAGGGTAGCCCGTTTCCGGATCGTACACGGTTGGAAAGAGCGCTTGTTGTCCCGTTGGCTGGTACGCAGTCATGGGGGTATTGGGAGCGTGGTTGGTGCTGTCTGGGGCATCGCCGAGGTCCGGCTGCTGGTCGCAGGAGCGACACGGCGCGGACGCAAGGTCAACGAGTATGAAGGGCGTCTTCATTATGGGAGTGCCAACTGAGCCAGTCTGGTCGTTGATGGGGGCAAAGGGATGATCGGATGAGGAAGACGATCCCCAGAGTTGCCCGAGCTGATCGTAGGCCAGGCCGACGAAAGCGAGCTCAGTAGTCATCTGCATGGTGGCGCCGATGACCGACTGGTGCCCGTTCCCCCGGCTGACGCGCACGAGGTAGTTGCTGGGAGGGTTGTCATCGTATTCCCTGACTGCGGCGACTAGGCGGCAGTTCCAGGCCAGATCGCCCGTATAGGACATCACACCGGGGCTGCCGATCGGCGATCCGTTCTGGAATAGCTGGCCTGTGTTGTCGCCCTCGTAGAGCAGCCAGCCGCCGCCCTCACTCATCGCGTACGTGTCGTTCGGAGTAGTCCCAGCCGGAGAATGGCTAGGTTTGGGTGAGCTAAGTTTAAGTCGAAAGAGATTCCAGTCCGGTTCATTTCCGATATAGAGATCGGTGTCGCTGGCTAGCGCGGCGTTATACTCGAAGTCTGGGATGGCGTCATAAATCTTGTTGATCTGGCGGTTGCAGACATCAATCTCATATGTTCCTTCATACCCCGCGTCCTCGCTGACTCCGTATACGATGCACGGATCAGTGCACGGTTCTTGTGGGGTCTGGGTCGGATAGCACTGCGTGTTTTCGATTGCTCGCGCTGCGCTGCGTCCGTCTTATGCCCTATTTCGCCGCTGCCGAGTCTCGTGTCGCTCATGCACCACACGATAGCGCCGGCGACGCCGTCGTGGCAACTACGAGCCGAACCACTCCCGGCCGAGGCTCCGCGCCTGGACTACGAACGACTCGCGCACCTCGGGCCACGGAACGTCCACCAACAGCTCGGGCTGCACAACCCGGTCGGCGTTGTCGAACAACACCAGGCATCCAGAACCAGCGTCTACTCTACACGGCGGCTACCAGTCGCCGGCGTACTCCGGGGAATATCGAGCGGCAGATTCAGCGACCAACGCGTAGCGCAGCTCGACCATCTGCCGTAGGTGCAGTAAATCGTGAGTTACCCACGCGGCGAGCATGTCACCGGCGTGCAGGTGGCCGCCCCACGGCGCCTCGGTTGAGGTGCTCAGGTCGGCTTCGTCCAGACCCCGCAACCACTGGAGCGAATCTTCTCGTTCCTGCAAGAGCTGTTCGATCGAGTCCTCGAGCACGCGCTCGTTGTAGGCGCGCTCCGTCACCCATCCTGGCGGGTCGATGCCCGGCCAGGGCTCCCCCGGCCGGTGCAGGATGTAGTCGAGGCGCACCCGGAAGTCCTCTCGCTCCTCATCCAGCAAGTGGTTGACGACTTCGAGGATGGACCAGGCGTCCGCAGTCGGACGCCAACGGGCCTGCTCGCCGGTCACGTCCGTCGCCAGCACGCGAATGGCCTCCATGTGTTGGACCATGTAACCTGCTGCAGTGTTGACGTCCAATTGTCATCTCCTTGGGGCTCGTCAAGTATCGCCGACACGACCCACGGCGGCAAGTGTGGGCAGCGGTTTCAACCGCCGTCACTGCCGGAGGGTGCGAATGCCCCAGTTGATCGCTTGCACCCGCAACGCATGCCAGGTATCTTGGCTGAGCCAGCCCCAGCGGGGCGTGGGATGCAGCGCCGACAACCAGGTTCTCACCGTTCGGCTCCTGCTATCTCCGCGCGGAAAGGAAAGCGACCGTGGCCAGGTTATTGACGTCGGCCGGCGTGATATTCCTCTTTGGCCTTGTCGTGGCAGCCGGCGGAGACCAAGAATCATCCGTCGAGGCAGCTCCGCGGCAACACTCAAGCAGCGCGGATACGTACAGCCTACGGCAGGAGATGCCGGATCTGGATGTGCGGTTCATTGGCCGCACGCCACGGTACGATTGGGATGGTGCCAAGAAGTGGCCGGCTGCCGGCGAGACGGTGACGTTCGAGGGGCACGTCGCCAACCGTGGCACAACGGGTGCAGGCCAGTTTGATTACCGGTGGCTCATTGATGACCAACCACAGGACGGGGGCACCATCGCGGACATTGCACCCAGTGGCGAGGTCCTCCTCGCATTCGACTGGGTGTGGTCCGACGGTCCGCACACGGTGATCCTCGAGTTGGACCCGGACGACCGCGTCGCCGAGGTCAGTGAGCTGAACAACCAGGTCACCGATCGCACCAACGGTCTGGCGCTCGGGATATATGTTGAACAGAGCTTCTACGACTTCTTCAATGCCAACGTGAAGCAGGCCGGTTGGGGCGGTAATTCCTTCGACGACTGGCTGCGGCGGCACGTGTCGTACTGGAACGACGCGTTCGAGCACGCCGTCTGGCCCAGCGCTCCTGCCGGAATAATCGACCGGATCCGTCTGGACAAGGTCGTCGTCGTTCCTGACGGCGGCAATCGCTGCAATACCAATCGGCCCACAACGGACAACGAGATCGACCTCATCTGGGGATTCTCGTCGGAGATGGTCGGTGTCGTATCGTCAGCAAAGTGCCATTGGACGCCGAGATACCGCGACGACCGATCATCGTGGGACTTGGATCCGGGCTTGATCCACGAGCTCAATCACGCTCGATACGTCATCGACCTCTACGGTTTCAACTTCGGTGTCCATCGCACCACGTTGGCCTTTTCACTCGGGCCCGACGAGCGGTCGATTTCCCTCTCCGCAGCACCGCCCATTCCCGAGTACGAAGGTCCGGCCCACTTCATAATAGAAGGCGAGACCATCTACTGCCCCGAGGGCACGGGTCCGGTCTACGAGGGCTGCGTCCGGGGCGCGCGGAACACAACTCGGCGGGCGCACAGTCCCGGGGCCGAAGTGCTGGCCGGGCAGGCGTTCGTCACCGACGGGCAGGGCAACGCCCTCGCTGGCGGAGCGGCGTTGCCGTTCTCGGGGCGCGAGTTCCATCGTCAAAGGGATTTCGGCTTCGATATCATGAACTCGGGCCGAGCCTACGGCGAGCACTCCGCATTCGCGTGGAACCGGATAGCGGGCCAGCGGCCCCGATGCGGCAACTACAACGCACCATGCAACATCGGGGAGTATCTCAACGATCTGCCTGATCGGAATCAGGTCCGACTCACGCGGGATGGCCATCCGATCGACAATGCTGTTGTGGAGATGCACCGCGCTGGACCCTACCGCATCTGGTACGGGAAGTCGTTCGCCGAAACGCCGGATCTCGTTCTGACCGCCGATGATTCAGGTCTAGTCGACCTGGGCGCGAAACCGTTCGGCGACGGGGGTCTGGTCCATGGACACGGACACAGCAATGGCGTGCTGCTATTCGTCGTGAAGGACGACGAGGAGGTGGGCACCGCGTTTCTGGACGTGACCGAGATGAACGTCGCCTACGCGCGCGGGCAGCGAGAATCCGCCACCTACGACATCGAAGTCGAGCACTGGGCTGACATCGGGACCGTCGTGGTGCGACCTACGGTGACGCCTGATCCCACGTCAACCCCGGGGCCGGGAGACGGGACGCGACCCACCAACTCGGTTCTGGCGCGTACGGGCTGGCAGGCAACGGCCGCTGAAGCCGAATCCGGTGCCGAGATTCACTTGCGCGTGGATCGGGGCCGATGGACACACTGGGCTGGCACCGAACCACGCAACCCGGGCACTGGTGGAAGTTACGTCTGCGCCGAGAACATGCCTCGCGAGCGATGTCTGGAACCCTTGCCCGAGGCGCCACAGGGCGCGCTCATCGGTCGGATCGGAGGCGCGCTGTTCGCCGTGGGGTCCGGCACGACGCTTTCGGCGCGAACCTCGGGCGGCATCGAGCTTAGGATCAACGATGGAGACGGCGGGCTAGGTGACAACGACGGTGAGTTACACGTCGCCTTGGGCGTCGCGTCGACCGTTGATGCACGGGAGAGGTGGCAGGCGACGGGGGCGCGGGTTGTCGCCGGTGCGGCCATCATGATCGAGGTGACCGACGGCACTTGGACACATTGGGCCGGCTCGGCGCCACGCAACCCGGGCACGGGCGGCGACTACATCTGCGCCGAAAGCATGCCTCGCGAGCTCTGTCTGGAACCCTTACCCGAGGCGCCGCAGGGTGCGCTCGTAGGACGAATCGGAGGAGCGTTGTTCGCCGTAGGGTCGCGTACCACGCTATCGGCTCCGACCTCCGGCCTGGTCGCACTTCGAATCAACGACGCCGACGGCGGGTTAGGCGACAACGACGGCGAACTTGCCGTGGTGACGTGGATTGGCGGCACTGGCTCCGCCGTGTGGAAGGTGTTCCTCCCGGTGGTCTACCGTTGAGGGTCGCCGTGCCCCGCGACTATCGGCCAGGTGACATCGTCGCTCGAGAACCGGGGGCGATCCGCAAGTCGGGTCGCCTCCGGTACGTCACACGAACTCGTCCTTGAGCGCTTCGAACTCCTCCGCCCATTTGCTGCCGTCTCGACCGGGGGCGGCATGCGCCAACCCCTGCCCGACCAGCGGTGCGGCCGCCAGCGCCGGGACCTGCTCCTCGTAGCTCGGGAGGCCCGTGACCTGGTAGATCACGCCCAGGGGGATGCGCTCGCCCCACTCCTGGGCCTTCTCCCACGCCGCCGCCCGATCCGCCGGGTCGTAGTCGCCGTCCTCGTCCAACTTGTAGGCCCGCTCCCGGTACCAGTCGCCGGTGTTGACGCGGTTGAAGATTACGCAGGGCTGCAACACATCCACCAGCGCGAAGCCTTTGTGCCGGATCGCCTCGGCGACGAGCCCGGCGAGGTGCTTCGGGTCGCCGGCGAAGCCTCGGGCGAGGAAGGTGGCCCCGGCCGCCAGGCCAATCGCCAGCGGGTTGAACGCCGCCTCGATGGCCCCCTCCGGGCTGGTGCTGGTGATGAAGCCGCGATCGCTGGTCGGCGAGTATTGACCTTTCGTCAAGCCGTACACCTGGTTGTTCTGGGCGATCACGGTGATGTCGGGATTGCGCCGCATGGCGTGCATGAGGTGGTTGGCGCCGATGCCGTACGTGTCGCCGTCCCCCGCCACGATGACCACGGCCAGCTCGTGGTTCGCCAGCTTCGCCCCCTGGCCGATCGGCACCGGCCGGCCATGGAGGGAGGTGAATCCGTTGGCTTTGAGGTAGTCAGGCAGCTTCGATCCGCAGCCGATGCCTGACAGGAACAGGGCTTGGTGGGGCGCCAGCTCCAGCTCCACTAGGGCTCGCTTCACCGCGTTCAGGATCCCGTAGTCGCCGCAGCCCGGGCACCACGTCGGCCGGACCGGGCTGTCGAAGTCCTTGATGCTAGCCATCGCCGCTCACCTCCTCTAGCCGCGCCTGGATATAGTCCGGGGACAGGGGTCGACCGTCGAAGCGGAGGATCGAGCCGTCCACCAGCCGGCCGGTGTGAGCCCGGAGCAGCCGGGCGAACTGGCCGGTAGCGTTGTTCTCCACCGCCACCAGCCGACCGGCCGCTTGGAGGGCCCGGGCGACCTCTTCCTCGGGCCAAGGCCAGATATCCATGAAGTGGAGCAGGTTGAAGGACGCCGGTTTCCCATTCGTGCGGTTTAGCCGGTCCACCGCCTCCTTGGCCGGGCCGTAGGTCGAGCCCCAACAGACCAGCGTGGTCGCGGCGTCCGTTGGGCCGTAGCGAGTCGGCCGGTTCATCTCCCGGGCCGCCGACGCCAGCTTGCGCTGCCGCTTCTGGGTCATCCGCACCCGGTTTACAGGGTCCTCGTCCTCGATGTGGCCGAGCTCGTCGTGCTCATCGCTACTGGCGATGTGGACGGCATTCGGGTGGCCGGGCAGGGCCCGCGGCGAGATGCCCGACTCGGTGACCGCATAGCGCCGGTAGCCGTCGGACAGCTCGTCCAACTGCTCCGCGGTGAGCAGGTCTCCCCGGTCGATCTCAACCCCGGCCAGGTCGAACGTCTCGCTGTCCACCGAGCGCAGGGAGCCGGCCAGGTAGGTGTCCGAGAGGACGATCACGGGGCACTGGCACTTCTCCGCCAGGTTGAAGGCCCGCCAGCCGGCCTGGAAGCACTCCTCGACGGTGCCCGGCGCGAGGACGATGAGGGGGAACTCCCCTTGGGAGGCATTCAGGACGAAGAGCAAGTCGCCCTGCTCGGTGCGGGTGGGCATCCCCGTGGACGGGCCGGCCCGCTGAACCTCGGCGATCACCAGCGGCGTCTCCGTCATGCTCGCCAGTCCCAGCGCCTCGACCATCAACGCGAAGCCGCCGCCCGAGGTCGCGGTCATCGCCCGAGTGCCGACGTGGGCCGCGCCGATGGCCATGCAGATGGCGGCGATCTCGTCCTCGGTGTGCTTCGTGACGATCCCGTACCGGGCGGCATGGGCCGACATCCATTCGATGATCGAGCTGGCCGGGGTCATGGGGTAGGCCGACACGAAACGGCAGCCGGCGGCCAGGGCCCCCAGGCAGAGCGCCTGGTTCCCGTGGATCACCATCCGCGGCGGCGCCTCGACCGGTTTCAGCCGGTAGCCGAAGCTCGCGGCGTAGCGGTCGCGCGCATGCTCGTAGGCGCGGCGGGCCACCTTCAGGTTGGCCGAGACCACCGCGTCACCCTTGCGGGCGAAGTTGTCCTGGATCACACCCGCCACCTGCTGCAGGTCATACTCCGTTACGCCGGCGGCGGCACCCAGGGCGGCGGTGTTGGCCATCACCTTGCTGCCGCCCTCTTCCTGGGCGATCTGCGCCAAGGGAACGGGAAAGGCCTTGAGCCCCCGGGCCGCCAACTCCGCGCCGTCAACCTCGAATCGCTCGTCGTAGATGACCCCACCTCCCGCGGCCATCTCGTCGCGGTGGATCTCGACGGCTTCTGGATTGAGGGCCAGGAGCAGGTGCAGCTCGTCGGTGTGGGAGTAGAGCGGGTTCTCCGCAACCCGGATCTGAAAGGAGTTGTGACCGCCGCGGATACGGGACATGTAGTCCGGCAGGCCGAACACGTGCAGTCCACCGCGGACCAGCGCCTTGGTGAAGCCGGCGCCGCTAGACTCCACCCCCTGACCCGCCTCCCCGGCGAGTTTGATCGTCATGTCGTTCATCAGCATCGACACCTCCTGCCACGAGCCCGGTGCGCCTGAAGGTCAGACGCCGAGAGAGAGGGATTAACTACGGCCAATGTCGCCGGCGGTTCGAATGCCGCAGCTTACGCGTTTCGCCAGCGGAGCGCAACTCGAATCCCGCCCGGCTCAATCCGTCTGGGCGACTGCATAGGTCAGCTGGACCACGCCGGCAGGCAGCTCGCGCTGGCCCTCCAAGACAAGCGAGTGCCTCTGTAACACGCCGGCGAATAGCGGGTGGCCGGCACCCAGGATGACCGGGCAGATCGCCAGGACGACCTCATCGATCAGACCGGCGTCGAGCGCCTGCCGGATCAGATCTCCGCCGTCGATTTAAACGTCCTTACCGCCGGCCCGCTCCTTCGCCATGGCGACGAGGCTCGAGATGTCGCCGTCTGCGGCAAAGACACGCGGCGGTGGGTCCTCTAGCGGCCGGCGGGGGGCGGCGATCGTGCCGCGCGCCGTGTGGGGGCAGTCGGTGGCCATGGCGGCCACCCGGTGAGCGGTCCCGCGGCCCGTGAGCATGCGCGCGACACCATCGCC
>CAYYVH010000135.1:0-10075 GCA_964475075.1 uncultured Anaerolineales bacterium
CGATCCTGTGCGCACTCCGCCCACCGCGCGGTGTGTGCCGGGGGCGCGCCCCCGCGAAGCCACGCGGGCGCCCGCCGATGGCAAGGTAGACGTAGTTACCATCCGCGACGACGGCCGAGGCCAGCCCACCGACCTGGCTGACGAACCTGAGACCCACGCTCGTCTCCGGAGGCTGGAGGGCCGTCGGTGGCCACGAACTCACTCCGGGCAATCCGGCCAAGACCAACAACGACAGGCCAATGACGACGGATGCTGTGACGGCCCGTGCGCCGATCATCGGCTCACCTCCCCGGCCCGAGTGACTGGCGGTGGACCGAGGGCCGTGGGGGGCCAGGGTTCGACGCCCGGGCAGGGCAGGAGCTTCGCGATCCGGCGGTAGATCTCTCTCAGATCCTCGCCGTCCGGTGCATAGAAGTAGTGCTCCTCCGGCGGATCGCTGGCGGCATCCCTCAGGAGCCACTCGATGATCTCCTCCGGCAGGCCGAGGCCGATGGTGAAGACCTTGGTGCCCTTGTCCTTGGCCGCCTGAGCCGCATCCAGCACCGTCTCTTCCATTCTGCCCGTCTCGGGGTGCAGCGGGACGAGGTTGGGTATTCCATCGGTCAGGACGATCATCACCGGCATGTTCTCGGGCATGCGGCCCGGGCCGTCGATGGCGCGCTGCCCCTCTCGGAAGGCCAGATCGAGCCGCGTGCCCTCCTGCATCTTCCCCGGCAACCGGCCCAGGGCATCCTCGATGGCGACGCGGTCGTTGGTCAGGGCGAGTTCAGTCCAAGACCGAACGTTGAAGCCGGCAACGGCCACCTGATCGTGATAACCCGGGATCTTGGGGGTCAGCTCGAGCATCCGCACGAAGAGCCGGGCGGCGTCCACGGCCGCGTCGTGCTTGGGGCGGCCGGACCCGGTCCGGCGATTCATCGAGGTGGACATGTCGAGCACGAGCACTACGTCGGCGTGGGCCACGCAGACGTCGAAGTAGACGAGGATGGGCACGTAGATGCGATAGGGCTCCGGCGTCGGGGTGGGCGTGAGTGTCGGGGTGGGGCTGTGGGTCGGCGTCGCGCTGGGTGTCGGCGTATCGACCACCGTGGGTGGTGGCGTCCCCGTGACCGGCTTCGTCGGTGTTGGCGGCGGCGTGTCGACCAACGTGGGCGTGGCCGTTTCCTCGGGCTCCTCCCCGCACAGCACCTCCATGTCGCCCACATCGGCCACGGGCGACCACTCGTTATGCTGCGGCATCAGGGCGCCGAATGGGGGCACTGTCGGCGGCGCCATCTGGCCACAGATGACAACCTCCTGCGCCAGTCTGTTGCCGTCCGGATTCGTGTACCAAGTCCCCATTGGGACCACGAGCCGGCTGCCGATCTCAGACAACGCTATGGCGGACGATACCACGGCGTCCGCGAGCCACAGCTGGGCCAGCCCGCCGACGGCGCTCTCGTCGGCCAAGCTCGTACCGTCAACGTAGAACTCCTTGCCCGCCAATCCCTCCCAGTGCTTGATCTCCTCTAGGTTCACGTCCCATGTCATGCCGTTGAAGCGAGCCGGGATGATGTCGCCAATGCCGAGGCCGGGCTTCTGGATTCCCCTCGGGTTGATGATCTGCTCAGCCAGCGTCATATCCGCCTGGCGGTCCTTGAGGCCGACGATCATGTTCCCCTGGTCGTCGAGCTCGATGTCGGACAGGATGGGCTGGGGGTAGATGGCCTGGCCGGCCCGGTCCGCCGCGATGTGGTTGTAGCCGTCCCTCCACGGCAGCCAGTCGATGGGCACCTCCTCGATCGGCGGCCGCCCGATGAGCCCGGGAACGTAGGCCACACCGCGGGAATACGTCAGCGGGAACGAGAGCACGAGCTGCATGTCAGCACCGTCAGACTCGGAGCTGTACACGTAGGCCGCCAGATCGTTGCTGTCCTGCGTGGACTCGGCGGAGTTGACGACGCCGTGGAACAACCGACCATCGTGGAACTTGAGGCCGAAGGGCCGGGCGTCTTCGGCCCACGGCTCATCAACCGCACCGTGAGGGAAGCTGCCCAGAAGCCGCCCACCCGGCATCCCGAAGCGGTAGATTCGCCGGTCCGCCAGGTTCACGACGAAGAGCTCCTGCTCGTCCTCGCTGAAGTCGATGTCGCCCAGGCTCGTCTTGCCGGCCCAGTCGCGGGCCACCTCGTCCTCCCCGAGCAGGTTGGGGTCGTGCAGGTCGGGACCGGCATTGGGCACGGAGATGGCCAGGGTGACGCCCGGCGACGGCAGGTCGATCGGCACACGATAGATCGCCCCCGGGCCGTCGGGCCCGAAGGACACGTAGCGCTTGTGGAAGGAAGACGCGAAGACCGCCCGCTCGGCGTGGCGGTAGGCCAGGCCCCAAACGCCGCCGACCTGTCCGAAGGATGCCAGCGTATACTGGGGGGTGTTGGCCGGGGTATCGCGGAAGGCGACGACAGCGCGCGCCCCGGGCGCGCCCATCTGCGACATCGGGACGTTGTAGCACACCGTGGCCAGATAGGGGTTGTGGGGGTCCTCAGTCGCACAGGCATCGGTGAGGTTCTCGCGCCGCCCCTGCGCCTGTCCCGCGGCCGACCACCACGCGCCCAGCCCAACCGCCGACACCAACGCCACAGCGAGCGTCAGTCGATACCAGCGTGCGTCGCTCATGCCAAACCCCCTTGCGCATCCACCGCACCAAGCATTATATCACGCCCGACTTGGGGTCGCCAGATGCCCCTGAATACGTTGCGCACGCTTGGCCGCACCGCCAGGCGGTGGTGACCGGTTGACCGTCGCGCGGTGCAGTTGCATTGCGCCCGTCGTTGGCGCATTATTGGTGTGGCGTTCGGTGCATCGTGCGCGGAAGCAGCGACCGCGCCCGACGCATCGGCTCATCGGATGCGCCAAGGTGGCACGGGGCACCCTCGCCTCCCGAGTAGATCCGCGTGGCGCGGGGCCATTGCGCCGAGCCTCTTGCCACCGTCGGCCTGGGACAAGGAGGAAGTCGGATGAACATTGGACGCGGCACGCTCCTGCTCCTCGGATTGACTGCACTCGTCACCGTGGCTGCTGTCGGTGTAGTGGTGATCGACCGAGCCGGCCTCTCACAAGATGCCGGGGCCAGCGCCCCAGGCAGCGACGCGGCATCACTGGGGCTCGTGGGTCAGCTCGGCGGCTCCGCCAGGGCGATCGCCGTACGGGGCCGGTACGCCTACATGACCGTGGGCAGGCGGCTGTTGGTGCTGGATGCGGGAAGACCATCCGAGCCGACCGTCGTGGGTCAGAGTCCCTTGTTGCCCGAGGACGGCCAGGCACTAGCCGTCGACGGCAACCTGGTATTCGTCGCGGCGGGCACGAGCGGTCTGTGGTTCATCGACGTCTCGGACCCCCGTCGCCCGCGCGCCGTGGGAAGGTATGACACGGGGTGGTTCGCCCACGATGTGTCGGTTGTGGCAGACCGCGCCTACGTCGCCGACGGGGCCGAGGGCCTGCGCGTGATCGACGTGACGGACCCTGCTCGCCCGCTGGAGATCGGCTCCGCGGACACGCCCGGTGACGCGCTGGCAGTGGCAGTCGCGGGCGGCCACGCGTACGTGGCCGACTGGGGCACGGGCGTGCGGGTGATCTCGGTGACCGATCCGACCGAGCCGCGCGAGGTCGGCTACGTCGACACACCCGGGGACGCCGCGGACGTGTCCGTCGCCGGCGACTATGCCTATGTGGCGGACCGGGGCGCCGGAGTGCGTGTGCTGGACGTGTCGGACCCGGCCAGCCCGGTCGAGGTGGCAGCCGTCGACACCAAGGGGGAAGCGGAGTCCGTGGCTGTTGGTGGGCACTACGCCTACGTCGCGGCCCGCGGAGGCGGTCTGCGGGTGCTGGACGTGGCCGACCCGGCGCAACCCTTCGAGGTGGCATCGCTCTGGGCCATGGGAACCGCTTGGGACGTGGTGGTTTCCGGCACTCGGGCCTTCGTCGCCGACGCGGGCGGCTATTCACCCGCGCCACCGGACGTCTTCAGCCACGCCTGGGGCATCCAGGGGCAGGCACCGGCAGCCAACGGGTTCGCCGGCCTGCGAGTGATCGATATCACGGACCCGGCAGACCCGGTGCAGGTGGGCGTACACCTCAGCCCCAGCTTCATCGAGAGCGTGGTGGTCTCCGGGGATTACATATTTGCTGCGGACGGCTACGAGGGCTTCCTGGTGGCCGACGCGTCGGATCCCGAGCAGCCGCGGCTCGTCCGCAGCTACTTCACCGGCGGCGCGGCGCACGACCTGTGGGTCGGCAACGGCCACGCCTACGTTGCGGCCGGCCCGGCCGGGCTGCAGCTGTTCGCCCTGAGCGGCGGGGCCGATGCGGAGCTGGTGGGCTCGGTGGACACACCCGGGGAAGCGCTCGGCGTGTCCGTGCTCGGGGGATATGCCTACGTAGCGGATGGGCCGGAGGGTGTGCGCACGATCGACGTGGCCGACCCCTCGCGGCCACGGGAAGTGTCGAGCCTCCAGACGCCGGGATATGCCTGGGACGTCGTCGTTTCGGGCGGCTACGCCTACGTGGCCGACCGGATCGGCGGCCTGCGCATCCTGACGCTGGAGGACCCGGCCAACCCGCGTGAGATCGCCGCCGACGAGAGCGGCGGCATCGCCCTGGGGGTAGTGATTCGCGACGGTCTGGCCTATCTCGCCAACGGGACCGGTGGCCTGCGCATCCTGGACGTGACCGACCCGGCACAGCCCCGGGAGGTCAGCAACCACTTCACGCCCGGAATGGCTGTCGGGGTCGTGCTGGAGGGCAAGTACGCCCACGTGGCAGACGGCGAGATGGGCCTGCGGGTGATTGACATCTCCGACCCGACCCAGCCGCGCGAGGTGGCCGGCTACGATACTCCGGGCGTGGCGGAACGCGTGGCCGTGGTAGGTGGACACACCTTCGTCGCCGCCGAGTGGGGCGGCCTGCTCGTGGTGCGCGTTCGGCCGGACGCACCGCGCGTCTATCTCCCGGTGGCGCTGCTGGACCACGTGATGCCCTGACCTGTACGGGGCACCACGCTCAACAGCCAGACCCCTTCGGCTGCCCAGCGCGCATCCGCCCAGTGAAGGAGCTCGACACGGTCATGTCCAAGGCTCACATCCTCGTGGTCGTGACTCTCATCACCTTGGCAGCGCTGCTGTGCGCCTGCGGCGCCGGTAGCGAGGGTCGGTTCGTCGTGATCTACACCGCGGTCGACCAGCACTTCTCCGAGCCGATCCTGGACCGCTTCGAGGTCCAGACGGGGATCGAGGTGCGCCCCGTGTTCGACGTCGAGGCCGCCAAGGCGACCGGCCTGGTGAACCGTCTCATCGCCGAGAAGGACCGCCCCCAGGCCGATGTGTGGTGGAACGTCGAATTCGCCCAGACCATCACCCTAGCCGAGCAGGGCGTCCTCCAACCGTACCGCTCACCCAGCGCCGGCGACATCCCCGCCCACTATGTCGACCCCGATCGATACTGGACCGCTTTCGGTGGCCGGGCCCGGGTGATCCTCGTCAACACCGAGATCCTCTCGCCGTCCGAGTACCCGGACTCCATCTACGACCTGCTCGATTCGTCCGTCGCGCCCGACCAGATCGCCCTGGCCTATCCCATGTTCGGCACCACCGCCACCCACGCCGCCGCGCTGTATGCCGAGCTGGGCACGGAGGAGGCCCGGGCATACTACCAGGCCCTGAAGGACCGCGGCATCCGCATCGTGGACGGCAACTCCGTCGTGCGCGACCAGGTGGCCGGTGGTCAGCTCGCGTTCGGGATGACCGACACCGACGACGCCTGTGGCGCTATCGAGCGCGGTGCACCGGTAGCCATCGTCTTCCCGGACCAGGGCGAAGGAGAGCTCGGGACGCTCGTGATCCCCAACACCGTGGCGCTGGTGGCTGGGGCACCCCATCCCAACGAGGGAAAGGCGCTCATCGACTTTCTGCTCAGCACGGAGGTGGAGGCGGGCCTGATCGAATCAGGATGGTTCCACGTCGCCCTCCGGCCCCTTGATGTAGCGCCGGGCTGCGTGGACGCCACGGACGTGAGGGGCATGAGCGTCAGCCTGCGCGAGATCGCCGGAGAGATCGAACCGGCAAAGACAGAGCTGGGCGACATCTTCGTTCGCTGAAGCTGCATGGTCCCCGTCATCGCCTCGCTCAGGAACGTCCGTACGGCCTGGCACCCCCGTGCCGTCCTACCGTGGCTCGGTGCTGCCGTCTTCGCGGCGATCGTCTTCGGGCCCATCCTGGCGCTGTTTTCCGCCACGGCAGGTGCACTCACGAGTGGACACGGGCACTGGGCGGCACTCGCCCTTCCCACGGGGCGCACGTTCACGCTCCTAGTCCGCAGCACCGGACTCGCATTGAGCGTCGCCGCGGGGGGAATGGCGCTGGGCGTCCTGCTGGCCACTGTGTTCTCGCGCTGGCGCGTGGGCCCCAAAGCCTACCTTCGCTGGCTGGTCCTGGCGCTGGCCCCAGTTCCGGCGTACGTGCACGCACTGGCCTGGTCAACCACCGTGTTTGCCGCCAACAGGTGGCTGGAGCGGCTCGGGCTTCCGGCCCTCCAGCTGGAGGGCCTGCTGGGCAGCTGGTGGGTGCAGCTCATGGCCCTCCTGCCCATTGCCCTCGGCATAGCCCTCGTGGCGCTGGAGTCGGTGCCGCCGGAGCTGACGGAGGCGGCGCGGCTGGCGCGGCCAGACGCTCACGTGCTGGCACGGGTCATCCTGCCGCTGTCGGCGCCCATGATCGCCGCCGGCGCTGGCATCCTGTTTCTGCTCAGCCTGCTGGACTACAGCGTGCCCGCCCTCTTCCAGGTCAACGTGTACGCGCTGGCCATCTTCACCGAGTATAGCGCCTCGGGCCAGGCGGTGCGGGCGTTCCTCCTGGCGCTACCGCTGCTCGTGGTGACGATGTTCGTCGTCGTCGCCTCACAGACCGGCCTGCGGCACGCCGCCCGACGGGCCACCAGGCGCACGGGCGTCTCCTTCGCTCCGCCCGTGTGGCCGGCGTGGCTCGTCTGGCTCCAGGGCCTGGCCATTGCAGCGTTGTTGGGCCACCTCCTGGTGCCGCTGATCAGCCTCACGACTGCAGTAGGATCCTGGCGGGTCTTCGCGCAGACCGCGGCCTCCGCCGGCAGTGAGATCGCCTTCTCGCTCTGGGTGTCTCTCCTTACCGCCCTGGTCACGCTGCCGCTGGCCCTGGCGGCTGTCCAACCGCTACTCAGGCAGGACAGGCTGGGCCGGTGGTGGTGGCTGTTGATCACGGCGCCGCTGGCCATTCCGGCACCACTGGTTGGGATCGGGCTGATCGCAATCTGGAACCGGCCGGGCCTGCCCCCGGTTTACGGCAGCGCCACCATGCCGGTCATGGCCGCCCTGGCCCGGTTCGCGCCGCTGGCAGCCATAGTCGTGTTGATCCAACTGCGCCAAATCGATCGGGAGCTGATCGACGCCGCCCGAGTGTACCAGACCGGCGCGGCGCGAGCTTGGCTCCAGGTCCGTCTGCCGATGCTCGCACCCGGGCTGCTGGCCGGTGCCAGCATCGCCTTTGCCCTGAGCCTGGGGGAGCTGGGGGCGACGCTCGTCATCGCGCCTCCCGGACGGGCTACCTTGAGCATGCGCGTCTTCAACTACCTGCACTACGGCGCTTCCGACGCCGTGGCGGGCCTGTGCCTCATCATGGCCGTGGCGTCCATTGCCGCCGGGCTGCTGGCGATTGGGTCCCTACTCGCCTGGTCGCGCCTGCTTCCGTCTGCCGGCGCGGGAGCGGTGCCTCGGTGACGGAGATCGTCGTCAAGGGGCTGGCCAAGCACTTCGGGGACACCACGGCGCTCTCCGGCGTCTCCCTGGAGATACCCGACGGCGATGCCGTGGCCGTCGTCGGCCCGTCGGGCAGTGGGAAGACCACCCTCCTGCGCCTGATCGCCGGGCTGGAGCTGCCGGATCAGGGGGAGGTCTACCTCGACGCGACGCTGGCCAGCCGGCCGGGCTGGGCGCTGGAGCCACACCGGCGGGGCATCGGCTTCGTCTTCCAGACGCCCGCGCTGTGGCCGCACATGACCGTCGCGCAGAACATCCTGTTCGGCATGCATGGCCTGCCCAAACCGGCTGCCCGCGAGCGGCTGAAGAACCTACTCGGGCGAATGGGGCTGGTAGGGTTCGATCGCCGCTATCCGGACCAGCTGTCGGCAGGTCAGGCACGGCGGGTTGCCCTCGCCCGCGCCCTGGCCCCCGAGCCGCGGATCCTGCTTCTGGACGAGCCCCTGACCAACGTGGACGAGCTGCTCAAGGCGCAGTTGGCCGCACTCATCCTGGAGTGCACCAGTGAGTCCGGCGCTAACGTGGTCTACGTGACGCACGACCACAGCGAGGCTCGACGGATCGGCCGGCGCGCGCTCGTACTGCGTGGAGGCCAGTTGATCGAGGAGGATCCAGGCGGGGAATCTGGCGGTAGCGGACCACCCTGACATATACGGAAGTGCCTGCTATAATTGGGGCACGTGCGGCCCTCGGAGGTCGTGTGCAAAGCGAGGTGGCATACCTCTGCCCCATGGCGGTCGACGCGGGCAGTCGGCGAGCCCGCGTCGGTGTCGAACGAAGAACGCCGGTTGATCCCGACGAAGGACCACCGGCACGCGGTAAACTCTTATACCCCCCCAGGGACTCGAACCCTGAACCAACGGATTAAAAGTCCGCTGCTCTGCCACTTGAGCTAGGGGGGTGAACGTCAGCCCTTAGTATAGCGCACGGCGGTCGGCTCCGGCAACGGGTTCGGCTATTCCAGCACACTCCACCGCCGGCCGGGAACGGTGAGCCGCACCTGTAGGAGGCTGAGCTCGACGGGTGCCGTGGCGGTACGGGTGCCGCGGCGGTACGGGCGTCTCGCCTGTGGGAGGAACCGATGGCCTTTACGACTGAGGAAATAATCGAGTGCTTGAAGGCCGAGCTGGCCGAGGCGAAGGATGAGCTGGCTCAGTTCACCAAGGAGGCCACACATCCCCCCGAAGCGGAGCTCGGCGGTGGCAGTAGCGGCTATTCCACCTGGCAGACCGCCGTTGTGCTGAGGAATCACGTGGAGCAGCGGATCGAGGAGATCGAGGCGGCGCTGGGCCGGGCCAAGGATGGGCTGTACGGCATCTGCGATAGCTGTGGCGAGCCGATCCGGCCCGAGCGGCTCGAGGCGCTCCCTTTCACCACGCACTGCGTCGAGTGCGCCTCGAAGATGCAGTAACGCCCCCTTCTCCCGCCCTCGACGTAATGATGGCGACGTTTGGGTAGTGCGCTAGACCCGACTCACACTTAGGGTCACCACCTGCCCCTCTACCGTGACCTCAGCCGTGCCGTCGGCATCCTCGGCCGGCGGGCTGATCGTCAGCTCGCGGGTCAGCGTCTCGGTCATGACGTAATCTCGCCACACCTCGAGCGCCCCCGCGACGGGCGGCGGCCCCTCGACCGTCAGTGCGACCCGATCGGTAATGGCCAGGCCGCTGTCCTTGCGGAGCTGCTGGATGTGGCGCACCAGGTCACGCGCCAGGCCTTCAGACCTCAGCTCGTCAGTCAGGGCGGTGGACACGGCCACGATGTAGCCCGCCTCCTCGGCTGTCGCCAGGCCCTCGCGGGCCACCGCCATCACCTCCACCTCGTCGGGCTCGAGCTCGACGGCCTCCCCGTCCAGTGACAGCGGTACGCGCTGACCGGCGGCGACCAGCGCCGCGACGGCGTTGGCGTCCGCCGCCTCGAGCGCCGCGCGGATGGCCGGTACCTTGGGTCCGTACTTGGGGCCAACGAGGGGCAGCACGGGGCGCAGGGTGTGCCGGACCAGGGCGCCCTCATCACGAACGACTTCCAGCTCCTTGACGTTGAGCTCCCGGGTCAGGTGCTCGGCCAATCGTGCCACTGCCTCGGCCTCCTCGGCCGTGCGGACGGCAATCGTGGCCCCGGCCAGCGGCTGGCGGAGCTTGAAACCGGCCGACGAGCGCGCCGCACGGCCGAGGCCTGCCAGGCGCACCACGAGGCCCCTCTCGGCGAGAAGCCGCCCGGCCCCCGCATCCGGGGGGGGGGCCCCCGGCCCACCAG
>CAYYVH010000136.1:0-10034 GCA_964475075.1 uncultured Anaerolineales bacterium
TCCGCGGGGGAGCGGCGGGTCGCGCCGCGCCGTGCCAGCTGCTCGCGGCTCGCGTGCCAGCGCCCGTGCAGGCGGGATCGAGGCTGTCGGTGCGCCTGACGTGGCTGGCGGAGCGCGCCCCGGCGGCCGATCACCAGCTGCGTGTCGTGCTGGAAGACGCGGGCGGGGAGGTGATTGGGGACGCGGTAGTACCTCCTGGCGGGCCGGACTGGCCGACGAGCGCCTGGCGGAGCGGCGAGATCGCGGCCGCGACCGTGGCGCTCGCCGTCGACCCGAACGCTTCCGGTGGGCTGGCGGCGGCCACGGCAAGTTGGCTGGATGCGGACGGGCGCTCCCTCGCCCCGCCGATCGTGGTGGGTACCGTGGAAGTGCAAGGGCTGGGTGACCTCACCGCGGCGGTGCCGGAGATCGCGCGCCCGCTCGATGCCCGGCTGGGAGATCGGGTCGAGCTCTTGGGCAGCGACCTGCCGGGTGAGGCGACCGCCGGCTCCCCGCTTTCCCTCACGTTGTTCTGGCGCGCCGGGGCGCGGGTGACCACCGCCTATGCCGTGCTGGTACACGTGGTGGATGCCGAGGGGAATCTCGTGGCCCAGGGCGACGGTCCACCTGGCGGCGGGAAGCGCCCGACGACGAGCTGGCGGCGGGGTGAGGTCATTGCCGACGAGCGTAAGGTGAAGCTGCCGGCGGACCTGCCGCCGGGGACCTACCGCGTGCTGGTGGGCCTGTATGATGCCGGAAAGGCGGACTACCCACGCCTGCCAGCGACCGTGAGCGGTGTGCCGCGCGATGACGGGCGGGCGCCATTGGGCGAGATCCGCGTTGCTCCCGGGGTGGTGGGCACTCCGTAGCCAATTGCCGATCGGCTACAGAGAATGGCCTTTGACCATTGCGCCCCGACGTGTTATAGAAGGTGACGCGGTAGCCTGTGGTCAGCGCTTGAGAGAAGGGGAGCGATGGGAGCCAAGGCAGGAAAGGGCATCCTCTGGCTGGAAGAACTGCGCAAGGAAGACATTCCGCTGGTGGGCGGGAAGAACGCCAACTTGGGGGAACTGGCTGGCGCGGTCGGTGCCCCCGTGCCCCCGGGGTTTGCGATTTCGGGAGCGCTCTACCGGGAGTTCATGGACCATACGGGCCTGAGCGCGCGGGCAAGTGAGTTGCTGGCGGATCTGGACGCGACCGACCTGCCGGCCCTCCAGCAGGTTTCCGAGGAGCTCCGCGCGGCGATCGATGGAACGCCGATTCCGGACCACTTGCAGTCCCAGATCCTCGAGGCCTATGACGAGCTGGCCCGTCGCTGTGGCGAACCGGAGCTGCTGGTGGCAGTGCGATCCTCGGCCACGGCGGAGGATTTGCCGGATGCCAGTTTCGCCGGGCAGCAGGACACCTTTCTGAATGTCAGCCGCCAGGACTTGCTGGGGCGGGTGCGCGGCTGTTGGGGTTCCCTATACGGCCCGCGGTCCATAGCCTATCGCCAGGAGAAGGGGTTCCGCCACGAAGGCGTGCTGCTCAGCGTGACCGTGATGGCGATGGTGCAAGCGAGGGCAGCCGGTGTGACATTCACCATCGAACCCGTCACCGGCCAACGCAACAGGGTGGTCATCAACTCGGCGTGGGGGCTGGGCGAGGCTGTAGTCAGCGGCCGGGTGACCCCTGACGAGTTCGCGATCGACAAAGATAGCCTCGAGATCCTGGAGAGGCGCGTCGAGGTGAAAGCGGAGAAGTGCGTACGCAGTCCGGGTGGAGAGACCGAGTATGTGCCGGTTGCCGAAGATGTGCAGCGGGTGCCCTCGATATCCGACGAAGAGATCATCCGGATCACCGAGTATGCCAAGGTAATCGAGGCTCACTACGGCGCACCCCAGGACATCGAGTGGGCAATCGACGAGGACAGAAGGCTGTTCATCCTGCAGGCGAGGCCAGAAACCGTGCACGGTCAGGGAGGGAAAAGGGAGGCTGAGGTAGTGGGTCAAGAGGTGCAAGCGGAGATTCTGCTCAAGGGACTGGGAGTGAGTCCGGGCCGGGGGAGCGGGCGCGTCAAGGTGTTGCTGGATGTCAGCCGGATCCAGGAGTTCGAAGACGGTGATGTCTTGGTCACCGAGATGACTACTCCGGATTGGGTGCCGGTCATGAGGAAGGCGGCGGCGATTGTCGCGGACTCTGGGGGCAAGACCTGCCACGCGGCCATTGTCAGCCGGGAGCTGGGAGTGCCGTGTGTGGTCGGCACCGGCAACGGAACGCAGGTTCTGGCCGAGATACCAGAGGTGACCGCTGATGGGACGACTGGCGTAGTCTACGAAGGACTGGTCGCCAGCCGAGAGGAGGCGCCCTCACCGGGGGCGGCAGGTGCGGCGATGCCCCTTCCCACGGCCACCAAGGTCTACGTGAATCTCTCGATTCCGGAGATCGCTCAGAAAGTCGCCAACGAGACCCAAGCAGACGGTGTTGGCCTTTTACGGGCCGAGCATCTGATGCTCAGCATAGGAAAGCACCCCCGGGCGCTCATCGAAGAAGACGGCGAGCAATACATGGTGGAGCAGTTCACCGAGGGCATCAGAGCCGTGGCCGAGGCGTTCCACCCCCGACCCGTGGTCTACCGCTGCCTTGATTTCAAACCGGACGAGTTCCTAGAGATGCCTGGCGGCGAGAAATACGAGCGGGACCATGTCGGGCCAAACCCCATGATCGGTTACCGAGGCCAGTACCGCTACATGAAGGAGGACGACATCTTCCGCCTGGAGGTTCAGGCTATCCGCCAGGTGCGGCAGGACTACGGGCTGAACAACGTCTGGGTGATGTTGCCCTTTGTCCGCACCCTGTGGGTCTTCCGCGAAGCGGTACGGATCATGCAGGAGGGGGGTCTGGATCATCGATTGGATCCGGACTTCGAGTTGTGGATCATGGTCGAGGTGCCCAGCGCTGTATTCCTCATGGATGAGTTCTGCCGAGAGGGGATCGACGGTATCAGCTTCGGCACGAACGACCTGACCATGCTCGTTCTCGGCGTGGATCGCAACGACGCTTCGGTCCAGGAGCTGTATGACGAGCGGAATCTGGCTGTTCTGCGTGCAATAGCCTATTGCATCACCGTCTGCCGCAAGCACGGTGTGACCACTTCCATCTGCGGCCAGGCGCCGAGTGTCTACCCGGACTACCTCGAATTCCTACTGCGCTGCGGCAGCACATCCGTGTCGGTGAACCCCGACACGGTGGTCGCTACCCGGCGGATGGTTGCCGCCTTGGAGCGCAAGATCCAGCTGGAACAGGCCGTGGGCGGCACCGTGAACCCGCGGGTAGCGAAGATCCCTTTGGACGAGCTCTTTTTCTGGCGCAAGATGGAGGGTGAGTGACGGGTTTCCAAGAGACTCGGTCGGGCGCAGGGATCTCGGTCTGGTGACCAGCCTCGTAGAGTATCTGAGCCGCCACTACGAGCGCTTGGCGGAGGTCGGCATCGGCAACTACACCAAGGTCGCGCTGGCGCTGGAGGCTCGCGGGCTCACGGTTGTCGCGACCGACATCCACCCCCGAGCAGCGGACTTCACGGTACACATGGATGACATCTGGGAGCCGCAGATCGACCTCTACCGTGGTGCGCAGGCCGTCTACGCCATCCGCCCGCCCCCAGAGCTCCTGCCGCCCTTGAAGAGCCTGGCCCGGCGGTTGGGCGTTGATCTGATCGTCAAGCCTCTGGCTGCTGAGCCGGTCGATGGGCGCCTTCACAGTGCTGCGGACGGGTTCTTCCACTTGTTCCCTTTCTCCTCCAGGGAAGCAGGACGTTGAACAACCAGAAGAAGCCCATATACCTGGTGGGCGAGGGCACCGGGGAGACCCTGGAGAAGCTGGCCGCTGCCGCCTTCTCCCAGTTCGACACCGGGGGCCTTGAGGTGCGCCGCTTCACCATGGTGGATGACACTGCCCTGATTCGCGCCATTCTCAGCCGCGCGAAGCGGGAAGGTGCCCTGGTGATCTACACCGTCGTGGATACGGACAACCGCGACTGCTTGGAGCGGGAGGCGGCCAAGCTAGGGGTGGAAGTGCTGGACCCACTCGGCAGCTTCATCGTCAAGGTTGCCGGGTTCCTTGCCGAGGAGCCGTCGGGTGTTCCTGGAAAACAGCACCAGATTGATGCCAGCTACTACCGCCGGATAGAGGCCATCGAGTTCGCGGTGAAGCACGACGATGGTCAGTCGCCTCACACGCTTCACAAGGCGGACATCGTGCTGGTGGGACTATCGCGCACGAGCAAGACTCCGCTCTCCAGTCACTTGGCCCAGGCAGGTTGGAGGGTGGCCAACGTGCCGCTGTATCCTGGGGCCGCCGTCCCCGCCGAGGTGCTCGCCGTAGATCAGGGCAAGGTATACGGGCTCAGAATCGACCCAGACGTTCTGGTTCAGGTCCGGAGGGAGCGGTTGCGGCACCTGGGACTACCGGAAGATGCCACCTACGCTGATCACCAGCGGATCGTACAGGAGGTGAACTGGTGTCACGCGGTCTACCGAGAGCACCCGCAGTGGCCGGTGATTGACGTCTCCGGCAGGGCCATAGAAGAGACCGCGGCCAAGATCAGCCAGCTTCACCATCTCCGGCTCAGAGCGCGCGAGCGCCCAGGTGGGCGGTCGCCGGACAGGAGCTGAACCGGCGCCACTCAGACCACGACCGCCGGTACGACCCGTTGTCGGTGCGTGATCATCCCACACGCCCGCTTGGCTTGACCGGCGGGCCTCCGGGGTTATAATGGCCGTGTCTACACCACGGGGAGCTGGGTGACGTCCGGCTGAGAGGGTGGCAGGCCGCCGCCGACCCGATGAACCTGATCTGGGTAATGCCAGCGCAGGGACATGCTCAGAGGGCTGTTGGGGCCGCACCCTGCGGGGTGCGGTCTGCGTTTTCCCACGACACGGATGTCGGCGGAGATGCCTGCCGCTTGCGAATCAGGGCGAAGGAGGCTCATGGTGGCCACGATCCTGGGAGTTCAGGCCCCACCCGAGCGGGGCATCGAGCCGGTGCCGGCGGCGGAGCGGACGTTGGGCACGTTCGACTACCTGGTGCTCTGGGGTAGCCTCGGCGTGGGGCTGCTGGTCGTCGAGGCCGGGACGTTCCTGGCGGACCTGGGCCCGAGAGGCGCCGTGGCCGCTGTGGTGCTCGGGTCAGTCATCGGTGTTTTCCTGCTGGCCGCGGCCGGTCACATCGGAGCGGCGGAAGGCGTGCCGTCCATGGTGCTCTTGCGGCCGGTGCTCGGCCTGCGCGGCTCGTTCCTGCCATCGGCGCTCAACGTGCTCCAGCTGATTGGCTGGACGGCCTTCGAGTTGTGGATAATGGGCCACGCTGCCGCCGGGATCGCGGACCGGTTCTTCGGCTACAGCGGGCCCGGGATCTGGATCGTGGTGTTCGCCGTCTGGAGCACACTCCTCGCCCTGGGCGGCCCGCTGATGGTGGTGCGGCAGTGGCTGGAGAAGGTCGGCGTATGGGCCATGCTTGCCGCCTCGCTCTATCTGACCTATCGCCTGGCGGCCAACGTGGATCTGGCGTCTCTCCTGTCCGCATCGGGTGATCAGACGCGGTTCTGGGTGATGGTAGACCTCGTCATCGCCATGCCCGTGTCTTGGCTGCCGCTTGTGGCCGACTACAACCGCTTCGCTCGCTCACCTTCGGGGAGCTTCCGGGGCACCTTCGTCGGCTACTTGCTGGCCAACATCTGGTTCTTCCTGCTGGGAGTGATCTTCATCATGACCGTCGATGTCGGGACGGAAGCCACTCTCACCGACCTGATCGTGGGTATCCTGGCGGTGGCCGGCGGGGCGGTGGCACTCGTGCTCATCCTGCTGGACGAGACCGACAACGTCTTCGCCGACATCTACTCAGCCTCGGTCTCCATCCAGAACCTGTTCCCCGCCATCGGTCAGCGCAGCCTCGTCGCGGCGGTGGGTCTGGTGGGGACGCTGCTGGCGCCCGTCGTCACGATGACCGGCTACTTCGACTTTCTGCTGCTCGTCGGCTCGGTGTTCGTCCCGCTTTTCGGGTTGCTCTTGGCCGATTACTTCCTCGTGCGCCGCGGCGAGGGCTACGACACGGACGCCCTCTACGAGACGAGGGGGCCATATTGGTACGCCGGTGGTCTCAACTGGCCGGCAATCGCCACCTGGGCCGTCGGGATCGGTGCCTACCATTGGCTGCAGGGGCTGGCGGAAACGGGTGCACTGCCGTTGGGCGCCAGCGTGTGGGCGTTCGTAATAACGGTGGTCCTCTATGTGGTGCTGTGCCGCCTGGGGATCGTCGCCGTCGGGCGCACGTCGCTCACCGCGCCGCGGTGAGCAACCCGGCCCGGGCGGCGGCTGAGATCCTGGCGCGGGTGCGCCGGCGGCACCCGTTGGTTCACCACCTGGCCAACGAGGTCGTGGCCAACGACACTGCCAACGTCACGCTGCATCTCGGTGCCATGCCGGTCATGGCCGTTGCCGCCGAGGAGGCGGCCGAAATGGCGGACCACGCTGACGCCCTCGTGCTGAACCTGGGCATGCCCCGGCCCGCCCGCCTCGAGGCCATGCTCCGGGCCGGCCGCCGGGCCAACGGGCGCGGAATCCCCGTCATACTGGATCCGGTGGGTGTCGGCGCAACCACGTTCCGTACCGAGATAGCGCACCGGTTCCTGGAAGAGGTCGAGATTGCCGTCATCCGCGGGAACGAGGGTGAGATAGGTGTGCTCGCCGGCACCGGTGGCGAGGTGCGCGGGGTGGATGGAGTGTCAGGTGGAGCGGACCCCACGGCGTCCGCCACGACCCTCGCCCTCCGGGCGAGCGTGGTTGTGGCGTCAACGGGGCAGCGCGATATAGTGACCGACGGGCGGGCGGTGCTGGTGGTCGATAACGGGCACCCGCTGATGCGCTCCATAGTGGGAACCGGGTGCATGGCGACGACCGCGGTCGCCTGCTTCGCCGCGGTGGAGAAGGACCTCCTGCTGGCATCTGCGGCGGCACTGGCGGCCTTCGGGCTGGCCGGCGAGCGTGCTGCGGTTGGGGCGGCGGGCCCCGGCAGCTTCAAGGTGGCCCTTTTCGATGCACTTGCCGGCCTGGAGTCCGGGGACCTGGCGGCCGGGGCGCGCCTAGTCCGGACAGAGGTGGCGTAGCAGTAATGGACGACGGGTTCGGCGCGACCGTCGGACAGGTTGGCGAGTTCCCGCTGATCGACCGCATTGTCACGCGGCTGGGTCCATCGCGTGCCGACACCGTCGTCGGTGCCGGTTCGGATGATACGGCCGTGTTGCGCCTGCCTGACGGGCGGCTGCAGCTGGCCACGATCGATACGCAGGTCGCCGGCGTCCACTTCCTTTCCGACCACTTCGCGCCGGAGGACATCGGCCGCAAGGCGGCGGGGGTTAACCTGAGCGACATCGCGGCCATGGGTGGAACCCCTACCCATGCCCTTGCTGCATTGGCGGCGCCGGAGAACCTGGCAGTGGAGTTCGTGCTGCGGCTCGTGGACGGCCTGGCCGGTGAGCTCCAACGCTGGGGGGTGGACTTGGTGGGGGGCAATCTGGCGCGGCACGACGGCTTGGTGCTGGACCTGGCCCTCCTGGGAGAGGTCGATGAGGACCGGCTCCTGCTACGCTCGGGGGCGAAGCCGGGCGACGCCGTGCTGGTGACCGGCCACCTGGGCGCCTCAGCGGCCGGTTGCGCACTGCTGGTGACCGAACAGGATGTCACGCATGTGCCGCCCGAGCACCGCCAGGCCGTCCTGGCCCGTCATCGCTGGCCTGAGCCCCGGCTGGAGGTCGCCCCGCTCCTGGGTCCGGCGGGGGCCACGGCGGCCATCGACGTGAGCGACGGATTGGCGGCCGACGCGGGCCACCTCTGTGCCCGGAGCGGGGTAGGAATGCGCGTCGAGGCCGTGGCCCTGCCCATCGCGCCGGCGACCCGTGTGGTGGCCGAAGCGCTTGGCATTGACGTGCTGACGCTCGCGCTGACGGGCGGCGAGGACTACGAACTCGTGTTCACGGTGCCCGCTCTATTGGCTGAGAGCCTGGCCGACCACATTCAGGGCGAAACCGGCGTGCCGGTGACGCGAATCGGTACCGTCACCGCCGAGGGGACGCGGGCTCTCGTCGGACCCGCCGGCGTCGAGCGCCCCCTGTCCGGCGGCTGGCGGCACTATGGGGAGCTGTGATTGGGAGAGCGTGCCGCATTGCGGGTGGACGCCGGCGGTGAATCACCGTCGTGAGGGAGGCGAATTGGCGCCGCGAGCGTTCAGTCCGTATTTGCGCCTGGTTGTGGTCCTCGATGCGGCCGCGGCGGGGGGTCGCCCGCTCGGGGGCATCGCCCGGCAGGCCGTCTCCGGAGGGGCCACCATGCTACAGGTCCGGGCCAAGAGCGCCACGACGCGCCAGCTCCTCGAGCTCACCGTGCGGGTGATCGAAATCGCCCGTGAGAGGAATGTTCCGGTGATCATGAACGATCGCGCCGACGTGGCCTTGATCACGGGGGCTGACGGGGTGCACCTGGGAGAGGACGACCTGCCGGTGGCCGCCGCGCGGCGGATTCTGGGCCCGGAGGCCATCGTGGGTTTCTCGGCCGGTACGCCCCGGGTGGCTCGATTGGCCCAGCTCGACGGGGCGGATTACCTTGGCGCCGGGGACGTGTTTGGCACGGCCTCGAAGCTGGATGCCGATCCGCCGATCGGACTGGCTGGTTTGTCGGCTGTCGCAGCGGCAACGGACCTGCCGGTTGTCGCTATCGGGGGAATCGGTCCGGAAAACGCAGCGGATGCAGTACGGGCCGGGGCGGTGGGCGTGGCCGTTATTTCGGCCGTCGTGAGGGCCGGCGATATCTGCGGGGCCGCGCGCACTCTCCGTGCCGTGGTGGATGGGGCAGCGGACGGCAGTTAGTCGCCGGAACCTATTGAGATTGGGGAGGAGAGCAATGTCGGTCTTGCGGAGCCCAAGCGAGTGGCCGCTGGTTCAGGAGGTACTGGTCGCGGTCCTGGCCCTGGCAGTCCTGTACGTTCTGTGGCGCATAGCGCGGGAGGAGTTCCGCACGGCCACGACCCGCACGGTGGCCTATGCTGTCGTGCTGGCCGCCGTCGCGGCGGCGTTGAGCCCGTTCAGCGTCCCCATGCCTGGGGGCCTCGCCAAGCCCTATCCGGCCCAGCACATGGTCAACATCATGGCTGCCGTGCTGGTTGGGCCCTGGTGGGCCACTCTGGTGGCCTTCGTGGCCGCCGTGATCCGAAACACGATCGGCACAGGTTCGCCGTTGGCCTTTCCGGGCGGTATGATCGGTGCGCTGCTGGCGGGCCTGGCGTGGCGTGCCACACGCAACATGTGGGTCGCTGCCGCCGGCGAGATCGTCGGCACCGGCATTATCGCGGCGGTGGTGAGCGGCCTGCTCGTTGCTCCAGCGATGATGGCCAAGCAGACCACGGCCGCGACATACATCGGCGTGTTCCTGGCCAGCACCCTGGTGGGCACGACGGTCGGAGTGGCCGCCTTGCTGGCCCTCCGCCGGGCGGATGTGGTGGAGTTCGGCGGCGAGACGCCCTAAGTACTGCGACACGCGGATGATAAGGATCCAGGGACTGCAGTTCGCCTACCGGCGCAGCGAGCCGGTGTTGAGGGGCATCGATCTGCACGTTGCACCGGGAGAGTATGTTCTCCTGGTCGGCCCCAGCGGCTCGGGGAAGAGCACGTTGCTGCGCTGCCTGAACGGCTTGATCCCGCACTACTACACCGGGGACCTCGAGGGCCAGGTCATCGTGGCCGAGCGGGACGTGCGCGATCATCCGCCGGCGGCCATGCTGGACCGAGTGGCCCTGTTGCCGCAGAATCCCGCCGGGGCCCTGTTTTCGAGCACTGTCGAGAACGAGATCGCCTTCGGGCTCGAGAGCCTGGGTGTTCCGGCAGCCGAGATCGGCCCACGAGTACGCGCCGCGGCGACGTCGGTGGGACTGACTGACCGGCTCGGCCGGCCTCCCCACCCGCTGTCCCGTGGCCAGATGCAGCGCCTCCTCCTGGCATCCGCTCTGCCCGTGCGGCCCGCCGTGCCGGG
>CAYYVH010000137.1:0-10028 GCA_964475075.1 uncultured Anaerolineales bacterium
TTGCGGAGGGCGCAGGTGACCGGATCGTCCAAGACCCGGCGATCCGCGGTCGCTACGTCCTCTGGGCAGATGGGGGGAGTGGTGACCTCGACATTTGGTCCTACGACCTGTTGAAGGACACCAGAGTCCCGGTGATCCAGGAGCCCGGTGATCAATACTCGCCTATGCTCTCCAATGAGTGGCTCGTCTGGCTCGATGGCGGCCCCGGTGGGCAGGGAGGGGAGGTGCATGCCCGGCGCCGCGCCGGCGGGCCGGTGCAAGTGCCGAACCCTGGCCGGATGGCCACGGCAGTGGCGCTGCACGGGTCGCGCGTGGCGTGGAGCGAGGCGGACTTCAGGGGAAGCGCCGTGTATGTCCACGACCTGGAGAGAGGGGAAGGAGGTCCTCTGGCAACGATGCCCGACTGGATCATGCCGGAACCGGACAGTACCCGGTTCGGGGGGGTCGACCTGTCGGATCGCTGGATCGTCCTTTCCGAGGGCCCGGCGCGATCGTTCAGGACCGGCGCTGTAACGGGTGGTGAGCGACCGGGTCAGCTACTGGCCTACGACGCTCAGGCGATCACCAGCTTCCACAACCTCGAAACCTATCTGACCGGCTACGCGGTGGCCGAAACCTCGGCTACCCTCGTCGATCCGATGGTCGACGGCTTCGCGGTGGTTTGGGCCGAGCCCGACCGCGACGGTACCGCCCACGGCGGCGACCGCCACCTCCTGCGCCTGCTGCTAGCTCGGGCGGTGATCTTCTTGCCGTCCGTCGAGAAGAGGTAAAGTCGCGAGGCCGGCGGATCGGTCCACGCGCTTCACTACGTTGCCCCGCGATCTGGCGACGGTGGGGTGAGGCCCTTGGGGGCAGGGCCTACAGGGCGAGAGCGCCGGCGATAGCGGCGCCCACGCGGCGGTTGTACTCCAGTGTCGGGTGATGATCGAGGTGATTGCGCAATCCAGGGTCCTGGAAGCGGGGGTCGTGGTGCAAGTCAACGTACATGATGTCGTTCGCCTCGAGGGGCTGAGTCGAGTGACAACACGGTGACCGAGCGAGTCCCTACCGAGCGGGGCGTTGTCTATCGGTGCCTGCAGAACGTGGTGGGCTCGGCCCTGCGCACTGCGGCCAGCCTGACGGTAGAGGGCCAGGACAACTTCCCAGCAAGTGGCCCGTACCTGCTGGTGTTCAACCACCTGCACTGGCTGGATATTCCGGTGGTCTTTGTGATGCTGCGCCACCCGGCGGCCGGCATGGCCGGCCGCAAGTGGGCCGATCACCCGTTGGTCGGGCCGGTTGCCCGGCACATCGGCCACGCGATCTTCGTTCAGAAGGAGACGGACCACCGAGCCCTGAGCCAGGCCCTGCGCTGGCTGCGCGGCGGTGGCGTGCTGCTCGTTGCGCCCGAAGGATCTCGCTCGCGCGGCGGTTCCCTCCAGCGCGGCCGGCCAGGTGCAGCGTATCTGGCTAGCCGCACCGGCGTGCCGATCGTGCCATTGGTGGCCTGGGGACACGAGCATGTTCAAGGGGAGATCCGCCACCTGCGGCGCGGCCATATTCAGGTGCGCGTCGGACAGCCGTTCGTCCTGGACGGAACGCCCAACCGGGCGAAGGGTGAGCAGCTGGATGCCCTCACCAAGCAGATCATGCACGCCTTGGCGGCCTTGCTTCCCCCGGAGTATCGGGGAGTGTACGGCGACCGGGCGGGCTGGTTGGAATGAGACGGCATGTGGGGAGAGGGACCCATTCGGGAGGACGCGGGAGGACGCATGCCGGGCCCGTGGACTGAACCTGAATGACGCTTTTCGCCGATCTCGAGGCAGCCCAGCCCTTCCTGGTCGTATTGGGTATCGCCCAGGACGGGGGCTATCCGCAGGCAGGCTGCCGCGACGCGTGCTGCGCGCCTGCCTGGGAGGACCCGGCACACCGGCGCCACGTGGCGTGCATCGGCATAGTCGATCCGGCAACCTCAGAGCGCTGGCTCGTCGATGCCACGCCTGATTTCCGCGAGCAGTTGCGGATGCTGGACACCGTCGCGCCGGCCGCGAGCGTGCCGGGCCTGTCGGGCATCCTACTGACTCACGGGCACATGGGACACTACACCGGCCTCCTGCACCTCGGCCGAGAGGTCATTGGGTCCCGGGCCGTGCCGGTGTACGCCATGCCGCGCATGTTCGAGTTCCTGCGGGCCAACGGACCATGGGATCAGCTGGTGGGCGGTGGCCACATCGAGCTGCGGGTCATGTGTGCCGGCGAATCGGTCCCGCTGAACGACCGCTTGGCAGCGGTGCCGCTGCCCGTGCCGCATCGGAGCGAGTTCACCGAGACGGTGGGCTTCCGGATCGCCGGGCCCCGGCGCGCGGCGCTGTTCATCCCCGACACCGACGGTTGGGAGCGGTGGGACCGCTCGCTCGAGGCGGAGATCGCGGCGGTGGATGTTGCCTATCTCGACGGCTCGTTCCAAAGCGACGCCGAGGTGCCGGGGCGAGACCTGTCGGAGATCCCCCATCCCTTCATCGTTGACACCGTGGACCGGCTGCGCGACCTGTCCGCTGCGGAGCGGAGCAAGGTTCGCTTCATCCATCTCAACCACACGAACCCGCTCCTGCGGCCGGACGGCCCGCAACGCACACAGGTCGAGAAAGCCGGATTCCGTGTGGCAGACGAGATGGAGCTGATGAGCCTGTAAGTAGGGAAGAGAGCTGGCGGCATTGGGCAGCTGGCCCAACGTTAGCTACGCGCACTTCGCCAAGGCCAGCTTCACGCCCGATCTGGAGTCCGTGGCGGCTTCGCAGGACGTGCGCCTAGTCGACGTAGCCGAGGTGCTCCGGGAAGAACCGACGGATTCATGAGTGTCCAACTGCCGGCCCAATCACTGTTGCGCGGGCCAGGGGTTGTCTGGTACGATCAGGCTGGCCGGTCGGATGAGGATAGAGGAGGTGGTGAGATGAGCGAACCCGTGCGCACGAAGTGCCGATTCGAACGCGATACACGTTGGTGCGTCCTCCTGGTGATCATGGGCGTCACACTGGTCGTGGCGGGTCTCGTCCTGACCGTATCAGCCGCGGTGGCGCAGGGCACGCGCGACCAGGTCAATGACCCGGAGACCGGATCGAGCTTCGGTTGCGGCTCGGCCGGGGCCAGCCTGGGGCAGAGCTTCACGCCGACGATGCCCGGCCTCGTCGGGGTGGAGCTGCGGCTGCGCTCCGGAGGTTCGTTTCCCGCGGAGGGCCTCAGGACCACGATCAACGTCCGTGGCGGGGACATGGCGGGGCCCGTGCTCGGTACGGCGGCCGCGAGCGTGCCGGGTCCGCAGCCGGCCGGTACAATGCTCCTCGTTCGGTTCGACTACCGATCCGTCGTCACCGTGATACCGGGAAACAAATACGTCATCGAGTGGCTGAGCCCGGCTCCAGCCGGCGAACCCGCCGGCACTTTCCTGACATGGATGGGGCGGCAGGACAGCACCTACCCCGGCGGCGAGGCCTACGGCTGCACCGGGTCCCCGATTCCCGGCCAGGACCGGAACTTCATCACCTACGGTCAATCCGCCGCCGCGCCGACGCCCGCACCCACACCCACTCCGGCGGAGCCAGTGTGCCCCCAGATCCGCGACCGTGTTCCGCCTCCGGCCATCGCTGCCGCCCTGGCGAACCCGGCACATGTCAGGGGCTACGACAAGCTCGAGAAGCCGGGCCTCCCGCCCGGGCCGTACAATCGCCGGCGCACCTGGCTCACGATGCTGACGCTGGCGCTACCCTACCACGAGCTGCACAACGGCCTGGTCTACCGGGCCGGTTGCCCGTAGATTCGTTCAAGTCAAAGGAGTGTGTTCAATGGCTGAAGGCCACGATGCCATCACGGTCTACGGCACCACCTGGTGCCCCGACTGCAAGCGCTCGAAGCAGTTCTTGGGGGAGCAGCGCATCCACTATCACTGGGTTGACATCGAGCGGGACTCGGCCGCGATGGTCTACGTCGAGGAGGTCAACCAGGGAAAGCGCAGCGTGCCCACGATCGTCTTCCTCGACGGCACGATTCTGGTAGAGCCTTCAAATGCCGAGCTCGCCGCGAAGTTGGGCCTGGTGACGCGCGCCGAGCGGACCCACTACGATGTGATCGTCGTTGGCGGGGGGCCGGCGGGGCTGACTGCCGCGCTCTACACCTCGCGTGAGGGGTTGGACACGTTGGTTGTCGAGAAGAGCGCCCCCGGCGGGCAGGCGGGCATCACCCAGATCATCGAGAACTTCCCCGCCTTCGACGAGGGGATCAGCGGTGAGGAGTTCGCGCGGCGCCTCACCAACCAGGCGGAACGGTTTGGCGTGGAGATCCTCCAGGCCCAATCGGTATCCGAGGTGCGCACCAACGGCCAGTACCGCGAGGTGCTGACGGCCGATGGTAGCTGCTACGGTGCCCGTGCCCTCCTGATCGCCACCGGTGCGCGGTACCGTCGCCTGAATGTCCCAGGCGAAGAGGAGCTCGTCGGCGTGAACGTCCACTTCTGCGCAACTTGTGACGGTGCGTTCTACAGGGACAAGGAGGTCCTGGTCATCGGCGCGGGGAACAGTGCCTTCGAGGAGGGGTTGTTTCTGACTAAGTTCGCGAGCCGCGTGACGATTGTTGGAATCAAACCGGAGGTGCGCGCCAGCGCCATCCTGCAGGAGAAGGTGGCCGCGCGGGACAAGATCGGAGTCATCACCAACCACTCCGTCGAGGAGTTCGTGGTCGAGGACGGGCGGCTGGGTGCGGTGAAGGTGCGGGACCGGGAGGCAGACGAGGTGAAGATGTGGCACCCCGACGGGGTGTTCGTCTTCATCGGCATGACCCCCAAGAGCAGGTTCCTGCCGGCCGAAATCGAGCGCGACCGCTTCGGCTTCGTCGTGACCGGCGATACGCTGGAGACGAGCATCCGGGGTGTGTTCGCCGCTGGGGACGTGCGGCGCGGCGCGACGGCGCAGGCAGCCTCGGCGGCGGGCGAGGGTGCCACGGCGGCGCTGATGATCCGGCAGTACCTCGATCGCGCCGCAGTATGAGCCCCGCAGGCGGGACCCACCCACCCGACATGAAACAGGCTGAACTCCGGTTCTACGCCGAGCTGAACGACTTCCTGCCCCCGGAGCGGCGGATGGTGCCGCTCGCCCGTACGTTCGAGGGCCGTCCGGCCGTGAAGGACGTGATCGAGGCGCTCGGTGTGCCCCGCACCGAGGTGGACCTGATCCTCGTGAACGGCGAGTCGGTGGACTTCAGCTATCGCGTCGATGACGGCGACCGGATCAGCGTCTACCCCGTGTTCGAGTCAATCGACATCACGCCGATCGTCCGTGTCCGGCCGCAACCCTTGCGGGAGTGACGGATTCTGACAACGGATCCACGGATCAACGGATCCGCCGATGAACGGAGGGGATGATCCCCGAATCCGTTGTGTGACAAGCGCCGCCCCCTGAGCCTCCACACGCATCTGACTCCCCTCCGGCCACAACACTCCATGGCGCGAACGCTGTGGCTGTGGCGTAATCTCTCCGAACTACGCGCCCACCACTCAATGCGGCACCTCGAACCCACCCCCGACGCCCCTGAGACCAGCTTCGCTGCCCCAACGGCGCGTTGGCCTCGTCGCCACCGCCTTATCACCCAGAACGGACCGTTTGCGGGCCCCTCGCCACCGTGATACACTCTCCACTGCCGATTGAGTTTCCTATCCTTCGAACTCATACCCGAGCAGCGATCCCGTCCGCGCCACGCGTTGGCCGTACACGTCGAAGCTCCGGGTCCGGAGGTCGTCCCAGGTTACGAAGTACGAGTCGGGCGCCTGGCTCGCAACGACCGCGGGACTGGTCTGCTCGCCGGCAACGGTGCAGACGGGGAAGTTCGGCCCAACCGGGTTCGCGTCAGGCAACAGGCGTTGAGCGTACACGTCCATCCCGCTCGTGGCGGCAGTGCGGTCGTCGATCCAGACGACGAGGAACTCGCCGGTGGTCGGCGAGAGCGCAATGGCGGGGTGAGTGCAATAGGTGCCTTGGGTACTGATGGGGAATCGGTCGCCATCGAAGGACGCGTCGGCCCCGGCCAGGACCACCTGGCCGAAGATGCCGGTACGGGCCTCGGACCAAACGACTACCCAGGAGCCGACGGCGCTGGAGGCCACGCGGGGGGCTCCCGCGCCTGGTTGCCGTGCGATCGTGAACTCGCCGCCGGAGAGCGTGCCGGCCGGGTGTACCCGCCGGCCGTGGATCTCGGCGGCGTCGGCCTCGCCGAACCGGAACACAACGAGGTACTCGCCCTCCGTGGGGTTGTACGCCACTGCCGGCTCCTCGCGGGGCACATCGTTCGTTTCGGCCAGGGGGAACACGGTCCGCTCGACCGTGCCGTCGTCCCCTACGAAGCGCCCGCAGACGCTATCGGTCGCGCCCAGGCAGCGTCCCTGCCAGGCGACCAGGTAGCTGTTGCCGTCGAAGTCCAGATCCGCGAGCTGTTGATCGCCCGTGTCGGACAAGATGACGAACGCGAGCTCGGGACTCCTCTCGACCTCCGGCGTGGTCGGGTTGTCCAGGAGGGTGCCGTCGGAGTCCACCAGCTGGCCGTAGATGTCGTAGTCCTCGCCACGGCCGTCTTCCCACACGACCAGGAAGCTGTCCGAGGCGAGGGAATAGGCGACCGCCGGCCGGGATTGGAGGTCGAAGGCCGTGCTGATCGGGAAATCCTCGCCCTGAGGTACGCCCTGCAAGGAATAGCGCTGTCCGTAGATGTTCCCCAGGTGATCCCACACGACCAGGAACTCGCGAGCGTGGCCATTGAACGCCACGCGCGGGTACGCGTCGTCGTACATGAACCTCGAGAGGAGCACGTCGCCGGCCGGGCCCGACGGCGTGGCGGATTGGGCGATCTCACTGAAGGGTGCGGTTCTGCCAGACAGGGCAGCCCCGACGGCCAGAACGACCCCACCGGTCAGCAGTGCGGCCGAGGCCGGAGCGACCGCCAGTCGGAAAGCCAACCGAAAACGCGTCATCTAACTCTCCTCCCTGCCTGGCGCGGGAATCCAGGCCGGATCAGTGAACCAGCATGGCTGGTCTCCGGTTTCGGAGTTGGTCCCCGCCTCGATCCAGTATCGCTGCGTGACGCGCCCGGCCGGCGGGGAGTAGCCCTCCGAGTCGAGCCGGCCGCCGCACTTCCGGATCACGCGGGCCGAAGCGGGGTTGTCCTTGTCGCAGGTCACGAGCACGCGCCTGATGCCCCGCTCGCAGCCAGCTCCAGGACCCGGCTGAGCATCAGCGTCGCGTAGCCGCGCCCCAGCTCGAACAGTCGCACGGCGTAGGCGACGTGCCCGCCGAACTCGAGCAGATTCTCCGTGAGCGCGTGCCTGAGGTTGCACACGCCCAGCACGCGCCCCTCGCGAACGAGCCAATGCGAGCTGGACGGCACCCAGCCCTCCGGGAGGTCCTTCCCTTCGGCGTTGCTCCGCAACCGCTCCACGAAGGCACCAAAGTCGCTCTCGATCTGCTCGTAGTAGCCTTGCGCGTACGCCTCACCGGAGGTGCGTAACTCCTCTACGAACGCGATGTACGCGCCGCGCAGGGTCTCGATCGGCTCGATCAACTGCGGAAGGTCGCCTTTCATCGATTCTCTCTGGAGCGGGTTCTCTGACGGGCTCGGTGTTGCGCATCACGAAACGGCTGCCGTATCGTCATGATGACGTGACACGATCGGACCGTCAAGAGCCGCGCGGAGCGAACAGCGACGCACTTGCCATGAGCGAGCACCGAGGGCTACCTAACCGCGAGGAGATTCTCACCGGGCTGAGCAACACGCTCGAGCCGCCGGACGACTATTACAGCGCATTGGAGGTGATGAGTTCGCATGTGCAATACTACAACAACGCAGCATACACATTCGCTTCGTTATTCCCAGCGGCACCTTCGTTGCATCGTGGAATGCCACGCTCGGGCTCGTGTCCTACGTTCCAACTGAGTCTGGCACGTTGCTTCGTGCGACTGCGGAATTCGACTTGTTGGACTCGGACAGCTGATTCTGGGGTTTCTACCCTCTTCTTGCGAGGTGTCTGTTCACGGGTCCGGAACGAGACTCGGCGCCGGCTGGCCTCGAACAGCCGCATCGCGCGCCGCATCAAGGAAGCCGAAGGCGAAGCGCCCCAGCGTCAGTGGCGTCGTGCCGGCGCGCACCGCGCGCACTGTGAGGCGGCTGCCTCGCACCAGCATCCTACCAGGGCTAGCCGCGCGCGCAACTCCCCTTGCGGCTAGCATCCGGTCCACTCCGGTGCCAGCGGGCACGTCGACCCACGGCTTCCATGTGGGGAAGCGTGGGTAGTCGAGCGAAACCCAGGCGACCAGTGTCATTGCCGAGCCGTCCGGCCTGGATCGATACACATTGGCCTTGAGAGTGCCGGGCAGAGCCGGGTCCTCGCAAGAGTCCACCAGGCCGTGGTAGAGCCATCCCTCACGAAACCCGAGCCCGAATGGCCGCGCATTGGACGCCCACGTTTCGCCGGCTAGTACTCTGTCAAGCTAGAAACCAACGGTGCGGCCGGCGTAGGGGCGACCTACTGGTCGCCCTGGTTGGTGACATCGATGCATATTGGCAACGTCAGACAACCCGTAAGATCATATTTGACAGGGTACTAGCGCCATGGGGGAAAGACCCGAGGACCTTTCCGTCCGGCACCGAGAGGCGATAGATCCTCCAGTCGTAGAGGTTCGTCACGAAAAGGGCGGTCCGATCCCGGGAAAGCTCGATATCTCCAAGCGCTGCCTTGCCGACCCAGTGGCCCAGCGACGAACTGGCGGAAGAGCTGTGATCCGGTCCGCCGTCCAGGTTGGCCCACTGCTCAACATCGCCTGTGCTGAGATCGATGCGGTAGATCGCGCCCGTGCCGCCTGGGCCTAGGGCTGTGCCGGCTGGGGGATTGGGCGACGGGCGCACATGACGAGCGGTGGGCCAGATAGCGCCCCGTGTCTGCGTATCACGGCTCAACCCGCTTGATGTGCTCGACGTTGTCGAAGCCGGTGTCGTACGACACGATTTCCGAGATATCCTGCTTCTCCAGATAAACCGCAGACAGAGCATCCTCGAAGTCCGCCCACGACCACTGGGCGTAGAGATCCAGCGCGCGCACGTACGTGCGCTTGCCCGGAAGATGCAGGCCCTTGAGGGACAGAATCGGCGTCAGCCGAGCCCGGATTTCGTCGTGGTTGAGGCCGTACGTCTTGCGCGAGGCAAGGACGTAGACTATCTCGCAGATCACCGCCTCGCTAGTTGTGAGCTGTTCGTTGCCCTCCTTGGCCCGCTGGAAGAGGTCGTAGCATCTCTGGGCCTTCTTCTCGTCGTCGCGCACGAGGTACCGGATAAAGACATTGGTATCGACGAATCTCATGATCGCCTGAGGCCACGTGCAACTCGTTCGGCCTTCTCGTCCTTTGCGGTGCGGGAGATCTCGTCGATGTCCTCCGGCCGCTTGGTGGCTTCAACTGACCCGAAGGCCGACTCGAGAGTGAACTCGGCCCGCCCCACCCGGACGTCGCCGTTATCCTCGATGGTGAAGACCAACCGGTCTTTGGGGCCCACCCCGAGGTGACTCCGAATTGCCGCCGGCACGGTGACCTGGCCGCGTTCCGTGAGTGTTCCAATAAGCCGGTGCATGGCATCTCCCACATTGATGATCTGCATATACAATGTATCTTACCTGATACAGTGTTACATGTCAATCACGGAGTGCCCTTCCGGGCCCCGTTTTCCCGCTGCATGTGCACAGGGGCTCAGGGTCGCAGGCCAATGGGGTCGGCCGCGGTCACCAGTGCGATCGAAGACCTCAGCGCAAGAGGCGGCGTGGGGCCTCGATCGGCCCGAGGTCAGTCCTTAGTAGGGTAGGGAGCTGGCGCGGTAGTCAGATGCGGTAGGCATACCGGCGCTCAACCCCGCCGTTTCCGGTGGGCGCTCATGTCCGGTGTCCATTCGGCGGTGGAGAGTGTATCACGGCGGCGAGGGGCGCGCCAACAGACCGTTGCGGCCGGCAGGGCGGTGGCGACGAGGCCGAC
>CAYYVH010000138.1:0-10019 GCA_964475075.1 uncultured Anaerolineales bacterium
CGTGCCCGTGCGTTGGACACGGGCGGAAGGCGATAACCGGGAGATTCAACTCGAGGCCATCTGGGCATTGGGTGAGATTGGTAACGCACCGGCTCGCAGGGCCCTCGAGCGGGTGGCGGCGTGGGCCGTGGAAGAGGACTTGGCCGCGGCGCTGGAGGAGGCCATGGTCATGGCAGCCCTTAGCGACGGGGAGATCACCTGGCCGGCACTCGATCGTGCTTCACCGAGTCCGTTTCCCGGTACCGACGAAACCGACGAAGACGTACGATTGCAGCGTTGACACCGGCCGTGGCGGCTGCTAGCATCCCCGCCGTATCCCCGAGTCATTGAGAGGTGTGTTGTTCGCTCGACTAGCTGACTGGCTGGACCGGCAGCCCCCGGCTCGCCGCCGACTCTACGGCCTGTTCATCTCCGTAGCCCTCCTCACCGTGCCGTGCTACGCAGCGGGGCTGGTTCTGCTCGCGTTGAGCACACCATCGCCGGAGGCAGCGGGCACAAGCGCAACGCGGCCCGCCGTGCCCTCGACCATGGCCACGGACAAACCAACCACCGCACCCGTGCCAGTGCAACGAGCCACGCGGGTGCCGAGTGCGACGTGGACGCCCGTCCGCCGGGAGGAAACGGTCCCCAGCGAGACACCCTTCACAATTCCGTCCGCTTCGCCCGTGGGCGGAGATGCCACATCCATCCTGCCGACGACTACGTTCCCGGCCACCTCCACGCCGCCGGCCACGGAGACAACGGCGCCGACACCCGTGCCCAGCGAGACAGAGGCACCCTCGACGGCTGTGCCCAGCGAGACAGCCGCACCCACGACCGCTGTGCCCAGCGACACGCCGGGCCCGACCGGTGACCCATCCGAGACGCTGGTCCCCCCCACGTCCACCACGGGCGGGGCCTTCGCAACGGATACGCCGTCGCCCTGACGGCCAGCCGCGCTTACCGCCGAATTGGCATGTTTCGAGCGATGTGCTAACATCGTACTGTTGTCGTAACGCCACCGGAGGACACATGGCGCTTACCAAGGATAAGAAAACCGAGATCATCGATACCTACGCCCTTGACACCGGCGACACTGGTTCGCCGGAGGTTCAGGTCGCCCTTCTCACAGAGCGCATCCGCCAGCTCACCGACCACTTGAAGACCCACAAGCACGATCACCACTCGCGCCGCGGTCTTCTCAAGCTGGTCGGTCAGCGACGGCGCCACATGCGTTACCTGGCACGGAAGGACCGGACGCGTTACCGTGGGCTCATCGAGCGTCTCGGCATCCGCGGCTAGCGTGCCGTAACCGTCCCCCGCCGGCGTCTCACGGGGTCGCCGGAGTTCAGGAATTGGGGATTGGTTCGCACTTGCGGGTGCGGAGCAGCCCCCAGTCCCTGCCCTCCGTCGGCTCCAACCACACGGAGGGAGATTCCATGACAATCAACGAGGACCAGCTGGACGCCGCCAGCCCGGCGGTGGGTCCGGCACTATCGGAGCACGTCTACACGGCCCAGGTCGGCGAGGGCACATTCACCCTTGCCGCCGGCAAACTGGCCGGTCAGGCAGGAGGCGCGGTCACCGCCAGGCTGGGCGACAGCATGGTGCTGGCCACCGCGACCGCCTCCAAGAACCCGCGGGAGGGTATCGACTTCCTTCCGCTCTCGGTCGACCTGGAGGAACGGCTGTACGCGGCCGGCCGCATACCCGGCTCCTTTTTCCGGCGCGAAGGCCGGCCTAGCGAGGCGGCCATCCTCATCGACCGTCTGATCGACCGGCCGCTGCGCCCCCTGTTTCCCAAGACGTACCGCAACGAAATCCAGATCATCGTCACCGCGCTGTCCAGCGACGGCCAGAACTACCTCGACATCCCGTCGCTGGTGGGTGCCAGCGCGGCGCTCATGATAAGCGACATCCCGTTCCCCGAGCCGGTTGGCGCCGTGCGCGTGGGGCTCATCGAAGATGTGTTCGTCTTCAACCCGACGGCCGACGAGATGGCCCACAGCCGTTTGGACCTTCGACTGGCCGCTACGGCCTCGGCCGTGCTGATGGTCGAGTGCGGCGCGAACGAGGTGGACGAGGAGACCATGATCGGCGCGATCCACGCCGGCCACGAGGCGATGCAGCCCCTGTTCGAGCTGCAGAGCCGGATGCGCGAGGACGTGGGCAGGCCGAAGCGGGAGCTGGACAAGGACGAGCTGCCGTTGGAGCTGGTAGCCCGCGTAGACCAGGTCCTCGGTGACCGGGTGGATCGCGTCCTGGAAGAGACGACTACGAAGGAGGAGCGCGCGAAGGCCCTCGACCTGTTGCAGGAGGAATGGTCCGCCCTATTCGCCGACGACGAGACGGTCGAGCCCAAGCACGTCCAGGGTGCCTTCGACGCGCACATCAAGGAGCGCGTCCGGCGCCGTATCCTGGACGACGGTATCCGGCCCGATGGCCGGGGTCCACAGGACATCCGCCCGCTCATGAGCGAGGTGGGTGTCTCGCCGCGGGCGCATGGCTCGGGCCTCTTCCAACGTGGCGAGACCCAGGTGTTGTCCATTGCGACCCTAGGCACGATAGGGGAGGAGCAGCGACTGGACAATCTGCGGCCCGAGGAGACCAAGCGGTTCATGCACCATTACAACTTCCCGCCGTTTTCCACCGGGGAGACCCGGTGGCTGCGAGGGCCGAAGCGACGGGAGATCGGGCACGGTGCGCTGGGTGAGACGGCGATCCGGCCGATGTTGCCTGACGAGGAGACGTTCCCGTACACCGTGCGTGTCGTCGCCGAAGTGCTGTCCTCCAACGGGTCCTCCTCCATGGCCAGCGTCTGCGCCAGCACCCTGTCCCTCATGGACGCGGGGGTCCCCCTCACCTCACCCGTGGCCGGGATCGCCATGGGGCTGGTTTCCGATCCCGACAACCCATCCGCGTACCGGGTGCTCACCGACATCCAGGGCATGGAGGACCACCTGGGCGACATGGACTTCAAGGTCGCCGGGACGTCCAGAGGAATCACCGCGCTGCAGATGGACATCAAGCTCGGCGGCCTGAGCGACGAGGTCTTGCGCGAAGCCCTGAGCCAGGCGCGCGAAGCGCGTACGAAGATCCTCGAACACATGAGGGCCACCCTCCCCGCACCGCGACCGGAGTTGTCACCCTACGCCCCGCGCATCACGACCATCCACATCGACCCCGAGTTCATCGGCAAGCTGATCGGGCCAGGGGGGAAGAACGTGCGGGCCCTCCAGGAGGAGACGGGCACCAAGATCGACATTCAGGAGGACGGCACCGTCTATGTCGCCGCGGTCGAGGGTGCCGGTGCCGAGGAGGCGCGCGCCCGTATCATGGCGCTGACCGAGGTGCCGGAGGAGGGCAAGACGTACCAGGGCAAGGTGGTGCGCATCACCGACTTCGGCGCCTTCGTTGAGATACTCCCCGGTACGGACGGCCTGGTTCACATCTCCCAGCTATCCGACGAGCACGTCGAGAGCGTTGAGAGCGTCGTTGAGATCGGGGACGAAATCCTGGTCATGGTGACCGGCATCCGTGATGGCAAAGTACGTCTGAGCCGCCAAGCCGTGATCGAGGGTTGGTCACTCGAGGAGGCCCAGTCGCGCGACCGGCCAGCTTCCCGCGGCTCGGGGGGTCGGGGGCGAGGCGGCTCCCGGGGTGGACAAGGGCGCGGAGGCCGACGGTAGGAGGATGCCGTTGACCCGCCCCTTCCCGGCATGCGCCACGGTGTAGGTGCCGAGGAGCAAGTACGGGGCGCCCCGGCGAAAGAGGCGCCGGCAGGTACCCGCCGGCAGTCACCGTGGCCCGATAGCCCGCCTTGGTCACCGGCCACGCGGCTTTGGGTCGTGACGACGGTTGTTGTCACCCTGGCCGCCATCTGGTGGAGCGTGCGCCAGTTCACGACGATCGTCGTACTGGCCACGCTCCTCGCCTACGTGCTGAACCCCTTGATTGCGCGCGGGCAGGCTCGCCTGGGCCTGCGGCGTGGCCTGGCCACCATCGCCGTCTACAGCACAGTGGCCATCGCTCTGATCCTCGTCTCCATTGGCCTGGCCCAAAGCGTGGCGCAGAGCCTGTCCAGCGCAACCCGGCACCTGTCTGTAGAGCGGTCGGGGCTGGCCTTGCAGCGGCTGCTGAACGCTCTGGAGGACACCGTTGCCGCACTGCCGCCAGAGATCACGCTCCTCGGCCAGAGGGTGCCGCTCCAGCCGCACTATCAGCGTTGGGAGCAGGAGCTGTTCTCGGGTGTCCAGACACTCACCGCGGCGCTGCTAGATCCCGATTCCGTTGCCCGAATGCTGGGCTTCGCCACCGGCTTCGCCACCGGTTTCGTGTTCACCGCCTTCGGCCTGATGGTCACGTTTTTCGTCTCGCTGTACCTGGCCATGGACGGCGACAACGTGCTCCGATGGGTCGAGGAGAAGGTGCCCACGGCCTATCGCCCGGCCTACAATGCGCTGCGGCACGAGATAGACGCCGTGTGGCGACGCTTCTTCCGGGGGCAGCTCATCCTGGCTGTGTCAGTTGGCCTTCTGACCACGCTCGGCCTCACCATAATCGGCATCCCGTACGCGTTGCCCCTCGGAGTGGTGGCCGGGGTGCTGGAGGTCGTACCGCGCTTGGGCCCGGCGCTCAGCGTCGTGCCCGCGGCCGCAGTGGCCCTTCTCCTGCCGTCGACGGCGTTCCCCGACCTACCCCGCATGTGGCTGGTGCTGCTCGTAGCGTTGCTCTATATCGCCGTGCAGCAGATCGAGAACAACATTCTCGTGCCGCGAATACTGGGGGGCAGCGTCCGGCTTCCGCCGGCCGTGGTGCTCGTTGGGGCGTTGGCTGGGGCGAAGGTCGCGGGGGTGCCCGGAATCTTGCTCGCTGCACCGGTGATGGGTAGCCTGCGCGTACTGGGCAGCTGGATCTACGACCAGCTGACGCGACCGGACACAACACCCAGCCCGGTGATCGAGGTCCCGCCCGTCCGCACCGCCGTCGAACCACCGACGCCAGCGGGGAAAGCCCCGGCGGACGCCGAGCGTGGGCCTGACACTATGCCTGACACCACGAACGCGCCACCCGAGCGGCGGTGATGGCCGCGATGGACATGCGGTCGAGCGGGTCACGTTCGACGCCGATGGCGCGTTGGTGTAAAATAGAAGGGCGTCCCGCGCTGGCGGGGCGCGTTTTCCGGACGTCGCCAGGCAGCAGCAGCCCCTGGCACGGGCGCATCCGTATGCCGACTCCACCCGAGACGACCGCCGACTCTCGGGAACCACGCTGTTCATGGTGAAAAAGAGGGAGATTCAGAATGCACCGTCAACGCACGCTGCTCGTGACCCTGGGCGCACTGCTGGTGCTGGCGCCCATATCCGCGTCGCCGCCACCGGTCGCCGCCGGGGCGCCCGAGCCCGTTTTCGTCGAGGACGGGCTCTTGCCCCCGGAGGGCGCGGCCACGACGGGAAGCGCAATCGCCGGTCCGGAGGATCACGTTACGCTGATCGTCCGACTCCGAGACCCCTCGCTGTGGGAGCTCTACAAGGTCGACCGCGACCGCGCGGCCTCTGTCGGCACGCAGCCGATGAGCACGCCGACGCTCGAATCGTTGAGGCAGGCCATGGTGCAGCGCCAGCGGCCGGCCCGCCAGGCTATCGAGGCCGTCGGCGCCACGGTGCTGGACAGCTACCAGGTCGTGGCCAACAGTTTCCTGGTGGAGACGACCGCTGGCGGCATTCCGGACCTGGTGCACCTGCGGGGGGTCGCCTCCGTCGCCCGGGCGCCGGTCCTCGAGCTCGATCTGGACTACTCGGTGCCCCACATCGGCGCGCAGCGGGTCAGGGAGGAGCTGGGCTACGACGGCTCGGACGTGATCGTGGCCGTAATCGATACCGGCACCGACTACACCCACGCCGCCTTCGGCGGGGCGGGCACGGTGGAAGCCTTCGCGGCCAATGACGAGGACATCGTGGAGCCCGGCAGCTTCCCCACCGACAAGGTCATCGGAGGCTACGACTTCGTGGGTGCACGCTACCACAGCGGCTGCCAACCGGGCCAGCCCTGCACCACGCGGGCGATCCCGGACGACGACCCGCTCGACTCGGTGGGTCACGGCTCCCACGTGGCCGGCATCCTCGCGGGAATGGGCGCCGGAGCCACGCCGGTGGGCGTGGCTCCGGGCGCGAAACTCGTCAGCCTGAAGGTGTTCGGCAATCCCGGGGAGGGCATCCAGCCCTCTACGACATACAGCACTTCGGCAGTTGAGTGGGTGCTAGCACACAACATGGGCATGGCGGTGAACGGTTTCGCCCCCGAGGGCAAGATCCAAGTCGTAAACATGAGCTTGGGCTCTCTGTGGTCCGGTGGGATGATCGAGACCAATCGCATCTTTGGTGATTTGACCGACTCCGGCGTCACGGTCGTGTCCTCCGCGGGCAACGGCGGCCCCCGGCCCTACATCGTCGGCTCGCCTTCCGCAGCGGCGATGGTCCTGAGCGTGGCCGGCTCCCACCCGCCGGACGAGACGCAGCAACTGGCCAAGGCCCAGTGGGAGGAGGGCGGCCAGGCCCGGTCGATCTCCCCGTTGGCGATGGAGCCGGGATTCATCCAGGGAACGGACCAAGAGGAGTGGCTGCCTAACCTGACGGAGACGGGCGTCGTCAGCGGTGACCTGGCCTGGTACGGCCTGGCCTGCAACGGCGACCAGGGCGCCCCCTCACCACCAGCACAGGACGTGAACGAGAAGGTCGCCCTCATCGAGCGCGGCTCCTGCTTCTTCTACGACAAGATGTGGAACGCGGCGAAGCTGGGCGCGATCGGGGTCCTCATGTTCACCAACGACAGGGACAAGACCCGCATGGGTTGCGGACCGCCGGCAGACTGTGAGAATGGCCCGGACATCACGGGCCTGATGATCGATCGCAAGCCGGGTCTGCTGCTGATGGACCTAGTATACGAGCAGGGCGTCGAGGTCAAGGCCACGCTTGACCCCAGCCTGCGTGTCAACCTGGGGGACGCCATCACGAACATCAGCAGCCGCGGGCCGAGCCGCTTCAGCGGCGGGATCAAGCCCAACATCACCGCGCCAGGCAACGCGATCCTGTCCGTCGCAGCGGGCACCGGCGATGGGGCGCGGTCAATGGACGGCACGTCGGTGGCAGGTCCCCACGTGGCCGGTGTGGCGGCCCTCCTGTGGCAGCGGAACACGGACGAGGACCTGGGGCTCGGGCCGCTCGACATCGCCGCGCTGGCCATGAACTACGCCGACCCGACGATCAAGGTGGGCAAACCGGAGGACGGTGTCATGGCGCCTGTGGCCCGCCAGGGGGCCGGCCTCGTGAACGCATATGATAGCGCCAAGGGCAACTCCGTGGTTCGCTCGGACCCCGGCATCGCCGAGTTGGGGTTCGGCAACCAGCACGTGCTCGACGAGGGCGTGGAGCTGCGCCAGACCCTCTCGGTGCGTAACCTGTCAGCCGCCGACAAGACGTATGGCACCGAGGCCGTGTTCGCCTTCCCCGATGAGGACGAGGGGCAGGGCGTCAGCGTGTCCTTCGAGCCGGGCACCCTGACCGTCGGCGCCAAGGCGACGGAACAACTCGAGGTCGTGCTGAGCCTCGATCCCGAGGCGATCCGCCCGTGGCAGCTGGCCGGTGAGCTGGGCCTGTACGACGAGAATGCGTTCCGGGTGCAGGAGGTGGACGGCTACGTACATCTGACGGAGATCGACGGCGGTGGCGCCCCGGTCGCTGGCGGCGACGTGGTGGGCGTGCCGTTCCACGTACTCCCGCGTCGCAGCAGCTGCGTCGAGGCAGCCACCTCGGAGGACTTCAGCCTGGCCTTCCCGGGCCAGAGCGTCACCCACCGCTGGCAGAACCCCTGCGGCGTCGACGCCCAGGTGGAGGTCTTCCGCCGCGTGGCCACCGACCCGGCCGAGAGCCGTGAGTTCGCGGACTTCGACCCGGTGGTGGACATCGAGAACATCGGCCTCAGGTGGGGACCGGAGGACCCGGGGGACCCGAGCTCGCCGACGATCATGGAGTGGGTCTTCCACACCGCCGGCAGCCGGCGCATCCCGTACGACGCGGAGTTCCGCGTGTACGTTGACCTCGACCGGGACGGGAACTTCGACCGCGTCGTGTTGAACATCGCCGAGCGGTCGGGGCCGGACTTCACTGGTCGCTGGCAGATCGCCCACGCCCCGGTGCAACCACGCTCATTGACCCCGATCGCCACCCAGATAGTCCCCTCGCGTTACATGCGATACGACATCGACGAGTCCACGACCGTCCTGGCCATCGGCGCAGACGAGGTGGGGCTCGACCTGAGCACGGGCGAGGCCACGTTCGGCTTTGCCGGGTTGGCCATCGCGGGAACGCAGGATATGCCGGCCAGCGACAACTACCTGGGCTATGATCTCGTGCCGGACAACGTGGAGTTGGGCGGGGTCTTGAGCTTCGACCAGACGCAGACCGCGTGCGTGTTGCTTTCGGACGCCGACGGAACGCCGCGCGGCACTTACGGCGACACCATCACGGTCCCGGCGGGGGGCGAGGCGTCGATGGAGATCGCCTTGGCACTCTCCTGCGACCTGTCCAGCCCGCCGGACGAGACGGCCCTCTTGATGACCTACCCCGACAACGTGCCCGGCGCCGCACGGGCAGAGGTCCGGAACGGGCACCTGGGGGGGTACAGTATCTTCCTGCCGTACGCCAGCAAGGGCCACGACCTGCGGCCAGTCCCCTTCGAGGTGACGATCGACGAGGTTGCCGAGTCCGGCATCAGCGGCACGGCGACACTCGGCGAGAGCGACACCGGGCTCGAGGTCGCCATTCAGCTGGCGGGCGTGCTGGCGGGTAGCGCCCATCCGGCACTCATTCAGGAAGGTGTTTGCGACGAGCCCGGGGAGGCGGTTCACGCCCTGGGGAACGTCGTGGACGGGCGGGCGACGACGATCCTGGAGGGAGTGACGCTGGCTGACGTCGCCGACGGCGGCCACGCCCTCGCCATCCAGCTGTCGGAGGACAACGAGCTCGTGGTAGCCTGTGGCGCCATCCCGTTGCACGAGGAGGGTGCCTCGGCGCCAGCGCCGTAGCGCCACGGAGGCCTCACTCACCGCCAACCATCGAGACGAACTCCAGCAGGGAGCCGTCCCCGCTATTTGGGATGGCTCCTGCGCTGAAAAACACGTTTGCACACCTGTCGTGGGGGTTCTATAATCTCTTCGGAGCCGGGCACCTATGCCGCGACGACTGGTCGCGGCGCCCCTTTTTCTCGCACACCCGTGCGGCGTGACCGGCGCCCAGAAAGCACAGTGGTGCAGGACGCACCCAGGAGAGATCGTGATGATCACTGACTCGGCATTCCTGACCCCTGAGGGACACGAGAAACTGAATGAGGAGCTGCAATACTTGGTAACGGAGCGTCGACGAGAGGTTGCGGCCCTGATTCAAGACGCCAAGGACGCCGGCGACGTGTCGGACAACGCGGCCTACGACGAGGCCAAGGAGCAGCAGGCCTTCGTTGAAGGTCGAATCCGGCATCTGGAGGACATCCTGGCCCGGGCCGAGATCATCGAGCACGCGGAGACCGCCGACGCGGTGATCCTCGGCTGTGAGGTCACGGTCGCCGAGGATGGCGCCGATCCGGAGCACTTCCGCCTCGTCGGCTCGGCTGAAGCGGATCCGACGCAGGGCTCCATCTCCAACGAATCGCCCTTGGGCCGCGCGCTACTGGGCAAGGGCGTGGGCGACAAGGCCACGATTCGCACCCCCGACGGCGGGACGCTGACCTTCCGCATTCTCGGCATCGCCTGAAGCCGACGTGCAGCGATGCCCAGAAGGGCACCGCACCCGGAGACTGGACGCCCATGAGCGACACCGAGCGCACTACCGGCCCGGCAGATACGACGAGCGGGTCCGAAGCCGCGGGCGTCGGCGGCCTAGCCCAACTGGTCGCCGCCCGACGCACCAAGCTGGAGCCGCTGCGTGCCGCCGGGGGCGGCCCCCATACCACCCACCGCGCACCACACCACACCACCCACGAGCCCTCGG
>CAYYVH010000139.1:0-9975 GCA_964475075.1 uncultured Anaerolineales bacterium
GCGCTGCAACACCTGTCCCTTGTCGGGGATATGGGCCACCAGACGGGCGATAAACAACCTGCAGACGCTACGCTGCCCGTGGGTGATCGCCACCGACGAGGCTGCGACCGTAAGCGCCAGGTTCACTAATCGCACGGACCGGCCCACGTCCTTCCTCGTGCGCGCGCGCATCTCTCGGGGCTTCGTGACGTTCGTAGGCCAGGACACGCAGCAGATGAAGTTAGCGCCGAATGAGTCCCGCGAGCTATCCTGGCCGGTGATGGCCAAGGACGCCGCCTACGACCGGATTGTGATGGCCCGTGTCCTGGCCACCCGCAGCGCCGGCCGGCCGGCCCGCCAGAGCTCGTGCGGCATCCTCGTAGTCGGTATCTCAGGCGTAGGCGGCCAAACGCTCTTCGTCGCCGGCGTGCTCGTCGGCTTCGTGCTGGCGGGCGCCGGGGCTGGCTGGTGGTGGTCCCGCCGCCGACCGCTTGACCCCCGCGAACGCGTCACCGCACGCCGCGTCGGCTTGCTGGCCCTAATCGTCGTCGCCAGCCTGATCACCGGCATGCTGAGCTGGTGGCTGGTGAGCCATCTGCTGTTGGTCGGGGCCTTTCTGTTTTCGTTCGTGTTGCTGGAGCAGTCCTCCGTACAAAAGACCTAGCTCGCGCCCCTCGCGTGCCCAGTCGATCACGACGTGATATCGCGGGCCGCGGGCTCACCCGCCTAACAGGTTAGCGTCGCGCATGCCGTTGGCCGGCTGGCCCACTCCCTATCAGGACCAGGCATCGACCTCGAAATCCGGGGCGAAGGGGCTCACGAAACGCACTCCCTCCAGGGTGCTTCCGACATTGAAGTCCTCGCTGAAGATCACCGGGATTTGGTTCAAGCGAGCTGTCGCCCAGAGCTGGGCGTCCCAGTGGGCGAGACGATACTCGCGGACGCCACGCGTCGCCTCGAGCACGATCAACGGTGTCAACGGATGCGTAGGCCATGCGCGGACTAGCCGCTCCACCTGTTGCGACGCCTCGAGAGCGGTGAGCCTGGGGCTCACGCCGCGCGTGACTACACCGAAGAACTCGGCTAGGCACTGCACGCTGAGCCGGCCGCTGCCAGTCACGGCAAGGTGATCGAGAACCTGAATGGCCTGCTCGTGTTTGGCCGGTTCGGCCGCGTCGTGGGCGTAGACCAAAACATTGGTGTCAATCAGGATGGCGGTCATGGCGGCTCAGGCGCTCCTCGTATAGGTCCTCCCGGTCCCACTCGAGAGGCCGGTCATCATCGTCCAGGCGTGCCCTCAGGCCGAGCATGAAAGCACGGGCATCCTCCCAGGCGGCGTGGTCGGGTGGAAGGTCGTGATGGCCGGCGCTAATCTGGTGGTCGATCGCCTGCCGGATCAGCTCGGCCTCACTCACGCCTCGTAGCCGGGCGAGGCGCTTGAGCAGCGCCTGCTGCCGCTGGGGAATGTAGATCTGCTTGCGAACCATCTGTGCCATCCGTCATCTCCCTTTCGATGCCCACGCCTGCCGCTGCCACCACGTGCTCGAAACCGTAAGGCCATAGAGTCTCTATTATACATCACTTTATACACATAGCTCCGGATAGGCTCGGGCTAACCGTGGCGTTCCGATCGCCCGGGAGTTCGACTCCTCACCAGCATACCGGATGCAGCGCCGGATCGCTATCCCCCTAGCGCCAACTTAGCGCCACATTCGCGACACGGGGGCTGGACTCCCGTGGCAGTCGGGCGAACAGGGTTCCTCACGGCCCACCCCTGGCGGTGCCGGGGGCGGTGTGCTACCGTATCGGCGGCAGTTTGGCGGGTGACGGCACGATCCTCGTGATGGGAGATGACGAGGGCGCGACGTACGTCTGGGGCGCATCTAGGCACGTTGAAACCGCACGGAGGTGAAATGCGGAAGACCCGAATAGCGAGTTTCAGTGAACTCGAGGATCGACTACCGACCGCGGCTTTGATCGGCAACGTCGACTTGGTCATCGTCAGGCACGACGACCAGATATCGGTGTTGTATGGCCGCTGCGCGCACCGCGGTGTACTGATGGCCGATGGCCGCGTCCGCGGACTCAACATCATCTGCGGTGTCCACAGCTGGGATTATCGTATCGATACCGGTATCAGCGAATACGACAATGCCGAGCGGCTTCACCGGTTCAGCAGCTGGGTCGAAGACGATGCCGTATTGGTCGACGAGGACGAGCTCGCGGCGTGGGAGAAGGAAAACCCGCAGCCCTATCGACGTGACAGCTACCAGGGGGCCTACCAGGACCATCACGGAACGCCGGACGAGCCCTTCGTCAGACAGATTCGTGAGTTGGCGGCCTACGGTCTGTCGCGAACCGGGCACCATGGCGCCACGGCCGCCATGGGTGTGCCCCGAGGACAACTGCCCACCTGGGACGACCTGCAGTTCGTGGTCGCTCAGCTGCACCGGTTACCCCAACTCGACGATGTCGAGGTCGGCACCGAGCTCGTCATTGGACCGCGGGCTGAGAAACCGCTCATGCTCGAGATTCCCATCTTCGTGTCCGACATGAGCTTCGGCTCGCTGTCGGAGGAGGCCAAGGTGGCGCTCGCGATGGGCGCCGAGCTGGCGGGGACGGGCATCTGTTCCGGCGAAGGCGGCATGCTGCCGGAGGAGCAAGCGGCCAACAGCCGCTACCTCTACGAGCTCGCCTCGGCGCGATTCGGTTTTTCTTGGGACAAGCTGGACCGGGTACAGGCGTTTCATCTCAAGGGTGGCCAGGGGGCCAAGACCGGCACCGGCGGGCACCTGCCCGGGTCCAAGGTGAAGGGCAAGATCGCCGCGGTTCGCGGCCTGCCGGAAGGAGAGCCCGCGATCTCGCCGGCCCGCTTCCCGGACTGGGACGACCTCGACCAGTACCGGGCTTTTGCCGACGAGGTGCGCGAGCGTACCGCTGGGATCCCAATCGGCTACAAGTTGTCGGCCCAGCACATCGAGAAGGACATCGATGCCGCGCTGGAAATCGGCGTGGACTACATCATCCTTGACGGCCGCGGCGGCGGCACCGGTGCGGCACCTCTGATCTTCCGCGACAACATTTCCGTCCCCACCATGCCGGCCATTGCCCGGGCGCGCCGGCATCTGGACGCTACCGGCAACGCCGATGTCACCCTGATCGCCACGGGCGGACTACGCACGGCAGCGGATTTCGCCAAGGCCTTGGCGCTGGGCGCCGACGGCGTGGCGGTGGCCAAATCCGCCATCCAGGCACTCGGTTGCCTGCGCCTGCCAAACGAACAACTGCCCCGTCGGGATCGCCACCCAAAGAGAGCACCTGCGCCGTCGACTTCCGGTCGAAGAAGCCGCCCAACGGCTGAATCGGTTCCTGAGCGCCTCCGTTGAGCTCATGTGCGTGCTGGCCCGCGCCTGCGGGCACACCTACCTGGGGCAGTTCAACGACGACGACCTCACCACGTGGAAGCGCGATGTCGCCTACCTCACCGGTGTGCGCTACGGGGGCGTGGTACCGCTGTAATCGGGGGCGGCTAGGCAGCCTGCCCGTGGTGTCACTCGTTTCCGGCGCCCCATGCGTCTGGATGGCAACTAGGTAGCTGAGCCGCCTTGCAGTCGCTCGACCTCGGCGCGCAGGCGCCTGATCTCCGCCTCGGACTTCTCCCTGAGCACCTCTGCCTGCGCGCTGCGCGCCTCTGCCTGCAACAACGCCTCGTTCACCTCATCGGGGCGCAATAACCGCTCGCCAGTCCGCGAATCGTGCAGCTGGATGCGCCCGTGCTCGAGCCGAAGCCGCAGCCCGAGCGGCTCGCTCGTCAGGCCACCGTGCTCGTCCGTCACCATCGCCCGGTACACCCCGTGCTTGAGCCGGAAGCCCTGGAGCGCGGGGTTCAGGTAGTCTTGCTCCGGGTCGTAGACGTAGTACTCCTCCACTCCCAGCCGTGCGCACAGCACCTTCTTGTTGCCCTCGTCCTCCAGCCACGTCTTGCGCGACGAGACCTTGATGACCACCGACGGGGCTTGTCCCAGCTCCCAGACCTTGTACGTGCGGAGCAGCTGCTTCCCGACGCCGAACGCGACAAAGACGTCCGGGCAGAACACCTTTTTGGGATCGCCCTCCTCGTAGTACACGAAGAGGTCGCCACCGACGTGGACCTCGGCCTGATCGCGGAAGTGCCACCGCAGGATCAAGATGAGGTTCACCGTCTCGTCACGGTGCAGCTCCGTCTCACCCATCGGCTGACCGTCCGACTCCGGATACACGATCTCCCCGGCGGTCACCGGGGCATCGGGAAGTCGCACAGTGGTCACGGCGGCACCTCGCTTTCTTTCGACGCTCTTGAGTTGATTGTAGCACTCCCATTCGAGGCTCCGGAAGCGATGGGCCCGAGCTGACGGTGGCGCGCCGGTTGCCTGAGGACTCGACGCGGATTCAGCATACCCGGGAGCGAGGCCGGATCGCTATCCCCCTGGCGCCATGTTTGCGCCGTGTTTGCGACAGAGGAGTGTGGCGCTGGGTCGCCTGCGAAGAAAGGGAGCGTCGGCGCGCGGCTCGTCCCAGCCGGAGATGGACTTGGCATCCTGAATCTCCTTTCAGTGCACCACTATACTCGTCTGCCAGTCGCTGTTGCTCGCAATCCGCGTTCCACTGAGCCAATACACGATAGTCCAAGACGGCCGTGTGCTGACGTCTACCTTGAATGTTGCGAAAGCGTTGCCATCGGTCATGTTTCGTTCGCAGAAAACCTGCAGGGAAAGCAGAGCATTCACCGGCTTCGGCGCATCCTCATCCGTACATCCTGAAATGATCAAGGCCAACGCCAGAGCCATTCCGACCACCGCACGACCCGCAGGCCAGCAACGCCCGTCATTGCCACGGTGCATCCGCGCCTGGTGGATCGGCGCGAACGATAGCTGCTTCTTGATGCGGTTGATGCCAGGAATGCCATACCCGGCGGGTGCCACATCATCGCGCGCCGGGGGTGGAACGCGAAAAGGGGGCGGCACGTGGGCGGCCCCCTTTCGTCGCTCGAGACGTGTTGCCCTATGGTAGGGACGATTGCGCCGCGCAGGCCACGATTTTGCCCTTCTGCTTGCCGGTGATTAGCCCGTCCTTCTTCCAATCGGTGGACAGGTGGGCCACACAGCTCACGAGCTGGCCATGGTTGCCGGCGTTCACCGCGCACTCGGCGATCCGATCGTTGAAGTTGCTGCCATCTCCGAGGTCGAACTTGGCCACGCCCGACTCGCAGCCGTCGATGATGACCGTCGAATCCTGGTTTGACATGGGGAACGGGTCGCTGCCGTCGAGGACGCCGTCGCCGTCGTCGTCGGAGTCGCAGGCATCGCCCAAGCCGTCATCGTCGTAGTCGAGTTGGTCGGCGTTCGGCGTGTCCGGGCAGTTGTCAGCATCGTCCGGCACGCCGTCCTCGTCGCTGTCCAACACGACGATGTCCTCGATAACTGAGATGGTGCGGGAGTTGAGATTGCCGACGTAGATGCGGTTCGTGGCTGGGTTCACGCCAACGCCGACGGGGAAGTCTCCCACCGTGATGGTCGACACCACGGTATTTGTGCTGCCGTCGATCACGGACACGCTGTCGTCGTTGCCGTTGGCCACGTAGACCCGATTGGTGACCGAATTGACGCCGATACCCAACGGTTGGCTGCCGACGCCGATCGTGTCCACAACGGAGTTCGTGCCCCCGTCGATCACCGTAACCGTATCGCTCAGCCTGTGCGTCACGTAGACGCGACCGGTCACCGAGTTGACCGCAATGCGGAATGGATCGGGAGCGACGCCGATCACCGCGATGATGCCATTCGTAGCACCGTCGACGACGGCAACGCTGGCCGCGCTGTTGTTGCCTACGTAGACTCGGTTCATCACCGGGTTGACTCCGACGCCGACGGGCGCGGAGAAACCTATAATCGCAGCGACGACGCTGGCGCTTGCACCATCGATCACGGACACCGTATTCGCGAGCTGATTGGCCGTGTAAACACGATTCGTGACTGTGTTCACACTCAGGCTGACCGGGTGAGACCCGACGCCCCCAATTGCCGACACGGCATTAGTCGCGCCGTCAATGGTGTTGATGATGCCGCCGGCTTGATACGTGCGCGCCACGTACGCGATGTTCGTCGCGTCGTTGACCACGATGTCGTTCGGCCCGTCGCTGCCACCAGAGCAAAAGCCTCCGATACTCGTCAAGACGGTGTTGGATCCCGTGTCGATGATGGAAACGTTGCCGCCCCAGAAGTCGCCGATGTATAGCCGATTGGTGATGGGGTTGACGCCCAGCACCGGGCTGTCGGCACCGGTGACGGGGATCGTCGCCACGACCGTTGGGCTAGCCCCAACCGGACTGGCGACCGAAGCGAGTACGCCGGTCGTGAGCACGACTGCCATGGCGACGCGCCATTTGGTTCGCCGACTCACCAGGGCTGAGCCGATCGAACGAGGGGTCCATTTTGAGTGGTGATAGCTGCAGTTCACGGTGCGATCTCCTTTGCTGATTTGGGATGGAAAATGAGTCTGGAGCTGGGTTTCCGGACGGGGGTCGCAAAGGGTATTGATGCGCGAGCGGGCGCGAATCGGACACTCTCTCACTGTGCCTCGAGGACGTTGCGAGGCCGGGCCGAAGTCGAGCCATCCCACCCGAGCGCTGTCACTTCCCCGGCAGGCCGATTGAGCCGCCGCGCTGGCGATGGTACAATCCGGCACGGTCGAGGGTGCATAGCGATTTCGGGTCACCGACTCGGGCGGGTGTGGTATTGGAAGGGGTAGGTCGAAATGGACAGCGTCGATTCGGACCCACACGGCACCGGCGAATCGCGAGAGCGACTGGCGTTTCTGCCGCATCCCTGGGTGCTTGCTGCAGCGGTCGTGCTCGCGGTGGTGCTCGCCCTCATCGGGTATTACCGCGGCTCGGACAGCTCATCGATCGCCGTGGTGCGCAAGATCTCCTTCGGGGAAAGCCGCGCCGGGGTGATTGCCGCCGATCCGGGGACGGGGCGCATCTTCGTGGCGCAGGAGGACGTCCCGATCATCGCCGTGTACGACGGCGTGACCTACGAGCTGCTGGCAACCGTGCCGAGCGCCGGTTACCACGCCAGCATCGCAGTTGACCCCACCACCCACCTCGTATACGTGACGCCGGGGTTCTCCGGCGCCGTACTCGTCATCGACGGGGAGACCTTCTCGCATTTCGAGCTACCCGTACCCGATCTGGTCAACGCCACGGGTCCGGTGGCGGTCGACCCGGATGGTCATCGCCTCTACGTCGCCCGAAACGACAACGGGGATGTTGGCGTTTTCGACACGACGACGAATGCCTTCCTTGGCAGTGTCTGCCCGGACTGCTGCGCGCCGTACTGCGCCGACGCCACGCTCGACCCATTCTCGAACAGGGTCTACGTCGCCAACGCCGAAGCAGGTCGAGTCATCGCCATCGACAGCCCCAGCGGCGAGATTGCAGGAACAATCGCGATGCCTGGCCCCGTCCGCTTGGCGGCCGACCCTCGCGCGGGCCGACTGTACGTGGCGCAGTATGCGATCCAGCGGATCGCCGTGATCGACATTGTGCCCGGCAGCCCGACCGAGCACACAGTCGTGAACACTGTCAATCTGCCCGAGAACCCCCTCGGTCTGACCCTGGACCTCGACCGCAACCGGATCTATGTCGCCAACAACACCGCCGGCTCGGTTTCGGTCGTGAACGGTTCCACCAACCAGCACGAATCCGTGCTAACCACGTGCGTAGCGCCCAGCTGGCTCGCAGCGCTCCCGGACCTGGGCCGCGTGTTCGTGGCATGCGACGGCGGTCACGAGCTGGTCGTACTGGAGGACACTGCGCCTTTCACCAAATGATGATGGCCAGCTGACTTGGTGCGCACCCGTGGCGCTGCTACCCGCCCTCGTCCCCATCGGTGGCTGCTAGGGTAAGGGCCCACACATCGATCGGAGTGGTCCCGCCGTTTCCGACCAGCACCATCCGGCCCGTCGCCTCGCGGAAGACGGCTATCGCGCAGCAGCGCGGCGACGGCTCGGCTCCGGTGGGGGCCAACCGCTCCCAGGCGGGCGGCCCGCCGAGACCAGCGGCACGGCTGACCTGCCACAGGTCATTGGCGAAGCCGTTGGCGTCTCGCGCACCGAACACCAGCAGCCGGCTGTTGCCGGCGTCGTAGGCCAATACCGGCTGGCTCATCCCGTTCGGCAGCGTTCCGCCCGAGTCGCACCGTTCCCACCTGGGCGTGCCGCCGAGGCCATTAGCATGGCTCAGCATCCAAAGGTCGCCATACTGGGTGCTCTCGCCCACACCGCCAAACACGATCATGCGGTTAGCGGCGGCATCGAACGCCGCGAAGTGACCAGCCCTGCCCGCGGGCGGTTCGCCTGCTGGAGCGAGCCGGATCCATGTGGCCTCGCCGCCGAGGCCGTTCGCCTCAGTGAGGACCCAGGTGTCGTTGAACCGGTCGCCGCAGCAGTCGTCGCCGCCAAACACGATCAGGCGGTTGCTGGTTGGGTCAAATACGGCCGTGTGCGAGTTGCGGGCCGGCGGCGGGTCGCCTGCGGTGGCCAGCTCCGTCCAGACGGGAGTGTTGCCCAGACCATTGGAATGGCTGAGCACGTGCACGCGGTAATCCAGCGGGGTGCACTCTCCCAGGCAGCCGCCATGGACGATGAGACGGTTGCTCGCGGGATCGTACGCCGCGGCGTGGCCGCGATGGGGAGCCGGCGGGTTCACCGCTGCCAGCTCGACCCACTGCGGTATGCCGGTCGTCCCGTCGGCCCCGGTAAGTACCCACGTCTTGTTGACCTTACCGTCGCCCGTTCCTCCGCCGAAGATCATCAGAGGGACTGCTCGCCGACAAGACCATAGATGAACTCGAAGACCGCCCGCAGCTCGGCATCATACAGCGTCCCGATCAACGAATCGCGGTTCAAGGTTGACGCGCCATCCTGGGCCGCGCATCCGTCAGGGACCTCCGCCGCGCGACGGAGCGCAGCCGCTCGGGCTTACACGTCGTCGCCCTGCTCATAGTCTTGTGGGATATGCTGGCGGTGGGAAGAACATTGTGTGTCGGCAACATACAGGTGATGCACCACATCGCCGAAACCGGACAGATCATGCATCCCGCGGATGATAGTCCATTTTCATGTACACGTCGCCTCGCTCGAGCTCGTCCAGCATCTGCGCCAGCCGCTTCTGTTTGGTCTCCATGCGTTTGGCGCGGTTTATCCAGCCGATGTAGTCGTTCTGCTGGTATGGCGGGCGACTCAGGTAGGCGTCCAACAGGTCGCGGCCAATAAGCGCTTCCATGACGACGTCCGGCATCGGGTGTATCGGGCGCGACAGGCTGGAGTAATCCGGTTCACCCATGGTAGACCCTCGGATTGGTTCAGGGGTGGGTTGAACGCCGCTCGAAAACGTGGGGCTGTTGGTGACTCCACGTTGGGATCTGCTTTGCCTCCTCGAGGAGGCCTGTGCTGGCCGTTGAGCCCATCCGCTCGACAAGCCGCCTCACCCGCCGCCCACATGATAGCATCGAAACGCCAACACTGCTTTACCCCCACTCTCGCCGACCGCTATGATCATCTGCAACATCGAGAGTGGCCCGGACGGATCGGCCCAGGCAACGGATGGTCCGACCGCGATGCCTGACAGAAGAGGGTAACGGTTCTTCATGACCTCTCGCCTTCGAGTATTCATCGCCTGCTCCCTAGACGGATTCATCGCCGGGCCCGGCGGGGATCTCTCCTGGCTCCCCTCGCCTCCCGAGGGATCCGGCGAGGACTACGGGTGGTCCGGATTCATCGCGGACATCGGCTGCCTGCTCATGGGGCGCGGGACCTATGACGCGGTGGACGCCATGGACGTCGAGTGGCCCCACACGGAGCGCGACACGATCGTCGCCACCCGCCGGCCGCCAGAGGACCCACCGCCGCGTGGCTTTGCCGACGACCGCCGCACCGCCGACAGTGTCGTCCCGGCAC
>CAYYVH010000140.1:0-9969 GCA_964475075.1 uncultured Anaerolineales bacterium
AGATCTGGCCAGCACACGCACGCGCAGGCGTGAGTCTCGCGGGCGCTGCCCCCCGCGGGGGTGGCGCGTCGCGCGGGACGCCCGCCCACACATCCCGCCACTCTTCAGCACCGCCAGCAGCTGCCGCAGCACGTCTGTGTCGCGCTCGTCGCGCCGAGCCGGAATTGCGCCCACCGACGCCAGGAAGGGTCCGATGATAGGGGTCTGGACAAGCTCGATCTTGGCCACGAAGTACGACGGACGGCCCAGGGCGTGGCCGGCGGCGAAGACGTCCAGGGCACTCGTGTGGTTGGAGGCGATGATCGTCGGCACACCAGGGAGCGGCAGAAGTTCCCGCTCGGAGACGTGGGTCGTCAGGTATCCGTCGAAAATCAGCCGCAGCAGCCACTGGGCCAGCGCTTGGCTGCGGGGGTTGATGGGGCGCGGGGCGTTCGTCACCGTCGGCATCCGTTCAAGGGCGCGGTTCGAGAGCTTCACGGAGAGGATGCCTCGCCCGGGCCAGGTGACGGCCGATCCGCGCTACCACCACCCCCTCGATAGCCGCGAGCCCCGCCAGGGCAGCCGCCGTGTCGAACCAGAACCGCTCCGGGAAGAGCCTTATCAGGCCGCTATCTGCCGGGAACTGCCAGGTGCCCGGTGGGAAGAACAGCTCGTGGAAGCCGGTGAACACCGCTCGCCACGCCACACCGAAGCCCAGGCCGACCAGCGCTACTAGCGCCACCGCCCACCATCCGCCCCTCTCCACGGCGCCGCCATAGCCATCGAGCCGGCCCATCCGCCATGCGACGGCCCCGATCAGGATCACCGCCATACTCAGAGCCCCCAATACCGAGAGTCGGCGTACGAGGCGCCGTACGTCCACCAAGTGCCCTATCTCCTCTGCTGTGTACAGCGGGGCACCCTCGTGCTCAAGGGCCGCCAACTCCGCGGTCGTTATGGGTCGCACCAGGAAGAGCGTCGACGGACCCGCCAGCGCCATCCGCTCCTCGTCAGTGAAACCCGGGGCCGCCGGAAAGCCTGGCCGGCCGTACTCCAGCCGCAGAGCCGCCTCCGATGCCAGTAGCCGGACGTTCAACGTGATGAGCACCAACGGCACGGCGAGGGCGACGGCCGGCAGCAGGAGCCGTTGCCACGCTCGGGGGGTAGCGGACGCTGTCATGGAACGGGCCCTCCTCGCTGGGAGCTGGGAGCTGGGAGCTGGGAGCTGGGAGCTGGAGAGAGTATACCAGACCCTACGTCTCAGCAGGAGCGGGGGGGCGGCACGGCAGCTGGCCGCCGCCCGTCGTCAGGGCGTCCGGCCAGCGGTCTACCAGCGCCAGGACGTGGGCCACCACCTGGTCAACGGTGCACGCATCAGTGTTCACGACTACCGCATCGGGTGCCACGGCCAGGGGCGCCTCACTGCGCCCGGCGTCGAGCGCATCTCGCGCCTCCATGGCCGCCAGGATCTCCGCGAACACGGGCGCGCCACCATGGGCCAGCCGCTCGCGAAAGCGGCGCCGGGCGCGCGCCTCCACCGACGCATCAAGGTACACCTTGAGCTCCGCGTCGGGAAGGATCACAGTTCCGATGTCCCGGCCAACCATGACCGCCGCCTGCTGACGGGCAACCCGGCGCTGCTGGTCGAGGAGCGCGCGGCGGACCTCAGAGTGCCGGCTGACCGCCGACACGGCGGCATCCACCTCGGCTGTGTGCAAGTGCGCCGTGACATCCTCACCGCCGGCGAGCACGGCGTATCCGGTAGCACTCCTAGGCTGCGCCGCTACGTCGATCGGCCGGCGCGAAGCAAGAGCGGCGAGTTCAGGCCCGTTCTCGGGCCCGACCCCTTCGTCCAGGGCCAGGACCGTCAGCGCACGGTAGAGCGCTCCGGAATCGAAGTAGAGATAATCCAATGCCTCGGCCACACGGCGCCCAACGGTGCTCTTGCCCGCCGCCGCCGGACCGTCCAGAGCGATGGCGTGCGGCTGCCGACTTGCGGCGAGGGCGCTCAAGGGAGCTCGCTCGTCCACCGCGCGCGCGGCACGCCCAGCCCCGGCCGGGCTCACCGCGTTGGTGCTACCCGGCGGTGCTCAGACGGCCGGCGCACCACCAGTTCCCGCAGGGCCAGGCGTTCCTCGGGCGTCAAACGGCGTGCCTGCCCGGGGGGCAGCTGCCCCAACTCGATCGGTCCGATACGGACCCGAACGAGGTCCAGGACGGGGTGGCCCACCATGGCCAGCATGCGACGGATCTGGCGCTTGCGACCCTCACGCAGCACGATCCGCAGCCACATGCCCTCCTCGGTCTCCTCGATCATCCCTGCCTCTGCCGGGGCCGTGGGCCGACCGTTCAGCTTGAGTCCTCGCCGCAGCCGTCGCAGGTCGCCCGCCCCAGGATGGCCTGCCGCCAGGACGTGGTACTCCTTCTCGTGCTCGAAGCGAGGGTGGGTCAACCTGTACGCCAACTCGCCGTCGTTGGTGAAGAGGAGGAGGCCCGAGCTCTCGGCATCCAGCCGCCCTACCGGGAACACGCGAGAGTCGGTGGGCACGAGCCCCCTTGCCGTCGGTCGACCCCATGGATCGTCCATGGTGGTGATCACGCCCGCCGGTTTGTGCAACGCCCAATACTCGCGCGGTGAGATCTCGACCGGCTCGCCGTCAACCGCCACCTCGTCGCACGCTGGATCAACTTTAACCCCCAGCTCACGCACGACTCGGCCGTTGACGGCCACCCGGCCGCCGGTGATGAACGCCTCGGCCTTTCGCCGAGAGCTGACGCCCGCTCGAGCCAGGACCTTCTGCAGGCGTTCTTCAGACATCCCCCACGCCTCCGACCGCAGCGGGATCGGGACCCGTGGCAGCAACCTCGTGAGCCGCCGCTCCGCCGGTCTCGGCGAAGGCCTCGATCGGTGGCAGCTCGTGGAGTCCGGCGAGCCCGAAGTACTCCAAGAAGAGAAAGGTCGTGGCGTACTCGATGGGGTGGCCCACGGTCTCGCGACGGCCAACCGGCTCCACCAGCCCCCGGGCCATGAGCGTGCGCAGCGACGCCTCGGAGTTCACGCCGCGGACGGTATCGATCTCGGGTCGGGTGACCGGCTGCCGATAGGAGACGATGGCCAGCACCTCCAGCGCCGCCCGCGACAGCCGTGCCGACGCCTCCAAGCCCAGGAAGCGCTGGATTGCCTCGGCCGCCTCCGGCGCGGTGACCATCTGGACGCGGCCGTTGGTGCGCTGCAGGCGGACTCCCCGCACGCCACACGAGGCCGCCAGCTGATCCAGCGCCCGGTCGACCACCCGTCGATCGACCTCCAGCGCGCGGGCCAGATCTCCCACCGCCACCGGCTCATCCGCCACGAAGAGCAGGCTCTCGATGAGCGCGCTCATCGAGGTCGCATCCTTACCGGACGAATGGCCGTTGGCGGCCGCCGCATCCCCCATGGGCTGTTCTTCCGCCGTGCACATCGTCAGATCCTCATTGATCGGATCGCTGCAACCTGAAAACCACTAGATGTAGTGGCCTGCCCTGCCCACATGGCACGAATTATACACTGGCGCCCGTCGCAAGGTCAAAGACCCCGCCAGGCGAGCCGCGGAACAAGTCGCTCCCAAGTATAGCCGCAATGGTACTTGCGCAGAGAAACGGCCCGGCGTAGGGGCCGGGCCGGTTCTGATACAGCACGGCGCGTCACGGCTCCGGCGGCGACGTAGGCTCCGAGGGGGGTGTATCCTCGGGTGTGGGCTCCTCCGGCGGCGCCTCGGCCCCCATCTCCCAATCCTTCAGGTTGATCGGCAGGTAGATGCCCGGCGGCGGCGTGGGTGTCGGCGTGATCGTCGGGGTCGGCGTGATCGTCGGGGTCGGCGTGATCGTCGGGGTCGGCGTGATCGTCGGCGTATTGGTGACCGTCGGTGTGTTGGTCGGCGTGGGCGTGTCCGTCACCGTCGGCGTGTTCGACGGCGTGAACGTCGGTGTCACGCCGCCCACCCAAGTGAGAACGAGCCTCGGCCTCCGACCCAGGGGCGTCGGCGGCTGCCCGTTCTTCGAATAGAACTCGAACAGATGCTCCGGCTTGTCCTTCAACGCCCCCAGCTCCCAACCGAAGTTATCCTCGAGCCGGCCTGTGTACCAGTCCGAGACGACTTTGGTGACATCGAGCGTCCTCCAGCCCGGGGCGTACTTGTCCGGCGGGCCCTGCGGGTCGCCGCACCTCTCGAGTTCCCACCGGATCTTCGGTCCGGTGGAATTCGGCTTGACCCGGTAGTGTACCGTGTTCTCTTCCCAAGATCTCATGACCCGCCGCAACTCGAAGGAGACCGTCTGCAGCTCGATGTCGTGCTTCGACGAGATACAGTATAGCTCGAGCCGCGCGTTGGTGATGAGCGCGTTTTCACCCATTGCCTCGGGAAACTCGAACTGGATATACGTCAGGAACTCGGCCCCGTCGTAGCCAGCCAGAAAGGTGGACGCATTGCCCATCGGCTGCTCGATGGCCGTGGCCACATAGGTGTCCTGAAACGGGTCCACTTCCAGAGTGTGCTGCTGTGGGCCTGCCATCGCGCCGGCCGGGCCACTCCCCCCAACGCCAGCCGCCGCGGCCAGCGCTGCAAGCGCCAACAGCGGAACGATCCACCTCACGGGCACGGTCCTCACGATTGCTCCTCCTCACTGGGCACACAACGGTTCGAACGCATCCTCAAAGGGGTGACCACTGTAGCGCACATACTCACAGATGTCAAGGACGTCCAGCAACCTGGCCGGAATGTCAGCTTCGGAATCGCAACCTCAGCAGAGTCCACAGCGCGTGTGGTCCGTCGCGCCAGGGGCTCAGCTTCCGCTCCCGGCGCGGAGCATACCGGATCGGCACCTCGTAGATCCGGTGACCTTGGGCCAGTAGCTTCACCGTAATCTCGGGCTCGATGTCGAAGCGGTCGGCCTTTAGGTCGAGCGCCCGCGCGACCTCGGTGCGCATCATCTTGTAACAGGTCTCCATGTCGCGCAGCGCCGTACCGTAGAGCAGGTTGGTGGCCAAAGTCAGCAACCGGTTGCCCAGCCGGCGCACGAGTGGCTGGCCGGACAGATCGCGCACGCCGTAGACCACGTCCGCCTCACCGGCGGCGATTGGGGCCAGCAAGGCGGTGAAGTCGTCCGGAAAGTACTCCAGGTCCGCATCCTGGATGACAACGGCTTCACCCGTGGCCACCTCCATGGCAGTGCGCACCGCCGCGCCCTTGCCGCGGTTGACAGGGTGGCGGATCAGCCGCAAGCCTGCCACATCGAGCCCATCGAGCCGGGTGCGCGAGTCGTCTGTAGAGGCATCATCCACGACGATGATCTCCAACGGGAGTTCCACCTCTGCCACCCGGCGCACGACCCGGGCGATGGAATCTGCCTCGTTGAAGACCGGAATCAGAACTGACAGCTTCATAGGGCTGGTCACGGCTATCAGCTATCAGTCATCAGCTATCAGCTTGTTGGATGTTGGTCCGGTAGGTCAGTCCGCGGCGCGGCGGTTCGCTTCGCCGTGCAGAGTCACCGCTGGGAACGGATGACCGAGACTGATAGCTGATAGCTGATAGCCGATAGCTTGAGTACCTAATCCACCAGGTGACAGGCCACCCAGTGCTCTTCGGCACCGCTCCCGGCGTCGCGAAGCTCGGGCTCGACCTCACCACAGATCCCGATCGCGATTGGGCAGCGGGGGTGGAAACGGCAGCCCGGGGGCGGGTTCAAGGGGCTCGGCACGTCGCCGGGCAGGATGATCCGCTCCCGAGTCTCCGTTGGGTCCGGAATCGGGATGGCGCTGATGAGGGCCTTTGTGTAGGGATGGAGTGGATCGGCGTAGAGCGCCGTGCGGCTCGCAATCTCGACCAGCTTGCCCACGTACATCACACCGACCCGGTCGGAGATGTGCTCCACCACGCTCAGGTTGTGAGCGATGAACATGTAGGTCAGGCCGTACTCACGCTGAAGATCCTCCAGCAGGTTGAGCACTTGCGACTGGATCGAGACATCCAGGGCCGAGACCGGCTCGTCGCAGATGATTACCTTCGGTCGCAAGGCAAGGGCGCGGGCGATCCCGATGCGCTGGCGCTGCCCCCCGGAGAACTCGTGCGGGTACCGCCGTGCGTGTTCCGGGTGCAGACCGACATCGGCAAGTACCTTGCGCACGGTATCATCGGCCTCCCGCTTCGGGGTGCCGTGGACGTGCAGGCCCTCGGCGACGCTTTCGCCGATGGGCATGCGCGGATCCAGGCTGGAGAACGGGTCCTGGAAGATGATCTGCATGTTGCGGCGCAGGGTCTTCAGCTCCTTCCGGTTTGCCTCGAATACGTTCCGGCCACGGAAGTAGACCTCGCCGCCGGTCGGCTCGATGAGGCGCAGAATGGTCCGCCCAACGGTGGTCTTGCCACAACCGGACTCTCCCACCAGGCCGAACGTCTCGCCCTCCTTGATCTCGAACGAGACGTCGTCCACGGCCTTCACCCAAGCCGCGACTCGCTGCAGCACCCCGGCGCGGACCGGGAAGTACTTGACCAGGTTACGCACCTCGAGTAGGGCTCCGTCCTGCCCTCGGCCCTGCACCGCGGCCGTCGTCTGGCCTGTCTGTAGCTGCTCTGTCAATTCGTTATCACTCCTCACCGCCGGCGGCCCACAGGCGCTCGGCTTCCTCTCCGGCCCGGCCCGTCGCCAGCGGCGCCTTGTAGCCCGATGGTGGATGGTCATGGTAGAGCCAGCACCTGACCGCATGGCCCTCGTCAACCGGCAGGAGCGCCGGCTCGATCTCGTTGCAGATGGTCAGGGCGTGCTTCACCCGCAAGGCACAGCGCGGCGCGAAGGTGCAGCCCGGGGGCAGGTCGATGAGGCTGGGCACCGCGCCCGGAATCACCGCCAGGCGGTCACGGACATCGCCCAAGACCGGGATCGACTCCAGGAGCGCCAAGGTGTAGGGCATCTTCGGCTGGCGGTAGATCGTCTTGACGTCGGCGTGCTCCACGATCCGGCCGGCGTACATGACGGCCACATTGTCGGCCATCTCGGCCACTACCCCCAGGTCGTGGGTAATGAAGATGATGGCCGTGTTGGAGCGATCCCGCAGCTCGCGCATCAGGTCCAGGATCTGGGCCTGGATCGTCACGTCCAGCGCCGTCGTCGGCTCGTCGGCAATCAACAGCTCCGGGTTCGTCGCCAAGGCCATGGCGATCATGATGCGCTGCGCCTGGCCGCCGGAGATCTCGTGCGGAAAGGACTCAGCACGCCGCTCCGCATCGGGGATGCCCACCAGGCGCAGCATGTCGATCGCCCGCCGTCGGGCCTCCTCCGCTCCCAGGCTGGAGTGGATTTGGAATACCTCGGCAATCTGGTCCCCGACGCGGAACACGGGGTTGAGGCTCGAAAGCGGCTGCTGGAAGATCATGGAGATCCGGTTGCCGCGGATATTGCGCATGTCGCGCTCGCGGAGATCCAACAGGCTCGAGCCGTCGAAGTCGATCTCCCCGTCGATGATCTCGCCTGGCTGGCCGACCAACCGCATGACCGAGAACATGGCCACGCTCTTGCCGCAGCCGGACTCGCCCACCAGGCCCAGGGTCTCGCCGCGGTCAACCGTCAGGTCAACGCCATCAACGGCCTTGACGACGCCGTCCTCGGTGAAGAAGTAGGTTTTCAGGCCGCGCACTTCCAGCAGTGAACTACGGCCATTCTGGCGTGTGGACACCGCAAACGTCCTCCCGTTACATCTTGAGTCGCGGATCGAGGGCGTCGCGCATGGCGTCGCCGACGAAGTTGAACGACAGGCTGATGAGGAAGATGGCCATGCCGGGGTAGAACACCTCCAACGGGTTGTCGAACATCTTGCCCTGGACATCCTGCAGCATGTTGCCCCAGCTGGCAGCGGGCGGCTGCACTCCGAAGCCGAGGTACGACAGCGCCGCCTCGGTGACCACGATCCCGCCGACGCCCAGCGTTGCGGACACGAACACCGGCGCCAGGGAGTTGGGCACCATGTGGCGCAAGATGATCCGCCAATCCGAGGCCCCGACGGAGCGGGCCGCCTCCGTGAACTCCTGGTTCTTCAGCGACAGGACCATGCCCCTGACCAGCCGCGAGGCACCCATCCAACGGAAGAGGATCAGCACGACGCCCACCACCGTGACCGAGCCCCCGGGGATCCGGTCCATGGGGATCAGCGTGTAGAGCACCAGCAACAGGGGCAAGAACGGCAGGGTCATCAGGAAGTCGACGATACGCATGATCACGCTGTCAGTCCAGCCCCCGAAGTAGCCGCTTATTCCGCCAAATGCCGTACCGATCAACGTCGACACTACGGTGACGACGATGGCCAGCGAAAGCGATACTCGCCCTCCTTCCATCAACCGCGTCAGGTAGTCCCGCGCGCTGCGGTCCGTGCCCAGGATGTGGAAACCGTTGGGGCAGTTGGTCAGAGGGCCGAGGTTGCGACAGGCCTCGTAGTACCGGGTGGGGATCCGGGTGGATGTGTAGGGCGTGAGGTACGGGCCGACGAAGGCGGTGAAGAAGAGCAGGACGACGATCGCCAACCCGATCACCGCCAGCTTGTGCCGCCTGAACCGTCGCCAAACCAGGGAGAGCTGTGACTCCTCTTCCGGGTGGGCCAGTTCTTCCTCGAAGGTGAGGTCCGCAACCGACATCAGCTTCTCCCTACGAATAGCGAATCCGTGGGTCCACGACCGTGTAGAGGATGTCGCTCGCCAGCGTGGCGAAGACGACCAGCACGGCCAGGATGATCAGGTAGGCCTGGAGCACTGGCCAGTCGTGCCCACGGAGGGCCTCGATGTATAGCCGACCCATGCCGGGGTACGCGAAAACCGATTCCGTGATGATAGCCCCCCCGAAGATGGCCGGGATCTCGAAGGTGACGATAGTCACCAACGGAATCAACGCGTTGCGCATGGCGTGCTTCACGATGACCACCCGCTCCGTCAGGCCCTTGGCCCGCGCCGTCCGCACGTAGTCCTGGCGCAGCACTTCCAACATGCTCGATCGCACGAAACGGGTCCAGCCGGCCATGTAGAGCAGGCTGAGCACTATCGTCGGCATGATTAGGTGGACAGTCCGGTCCAGGACGGAGCCAGGTTCCGCCCCCAGCATGAGGAGCAGGCTGCCGGGCTTGGGCGGGCGCAGCTCGTGGGTGCCACTGGACGGCAGGTATGGCAGGCCCCACAGCTGGAAGTAGTTGTTCAGCAGGATGATGAGCATCAACCCGAACCAGAAGGCCGGAATCGCGATGCCGACGAAGGTGAAGAAGGTGAAGAGATAGTCCAAGCGCGAGTATTGCCTCACGGCGGAGTAGATCCCGGCCGGTATGGCGACGATCATCGACAGCAGCGACGCCATCGCCAGCAGGATGATCGTGTTCGGCAACCGCTCCTTGATCATGTTGATCACCGGGCGGTGCTTGGTCCAGGACTTGCCGAAGTCGCCGCGCATGATGCCGCGCCGGTTGCCCCCCCACTCCGGGTTCACCGCACCCAACCAATCGTCGCCGGTGAACCACACGATGTAGCGAATCTGAACCGGCTTGTCCAGGCCCAGAATGTGCTCCATGTTCTCGATGTCTTGCGGGCTGTACTTCGCCTTCGTATCTGAGATGAGCTTCAAGTTGGAGAGCGGACCACCGGGACCCAGGTTTAGCAGACCGTAGATGGCCATGGACGACATGATGAGCACGACCACCATCTGCATGCTTCGACGAATTAGATAACCGGTCATAGCGACCCCCTAGCAGGTCTCCACGATCAGCGCCAAATAGCCTCGACCCGTTGGTCAATGATATTGGTCACCAAATGGACTAGAAGTTCAAGTCCGGGCGCATGGCGGCGAACCGGACCGGCAGCGGCCGGGCCGCTGCCGGTCTAGCCACGGGCAGTCGCACACCCCCTCAGGCAACGCTCGCCCGACGGCCCACGGGGGCGGTGCGGAGCCCCAAGTCTCGATGTGTCCAGGCGTGCGGGTGTC
>CAYYVH010000141.1:0-9932 GCA_964475075.1 uncultured Anaerolineales bacterium
TCGAACAGTGCGTCACGCTGGCGGCCGGCCGGCTGCTCACGCTGGTGGTCGGAGATTATGCGGTGCGGCTGCACAGGAACGTCGTCCGGGGCGGCACGCTGTCTGAGCACCAGGTTGGGTTGACGAGCGACATTTCCAGGTACGCCGATGCGTGGATGGCCACTTCCGACCGCCACGCCTTTGTGATGCTGAGCGACCGGACGCCGGGCGCGCCGGCTGGAGAGCGGCGACTGCGCTTGTTTGCCGTCGACACCACGCAGCCGGATCGCCTGGAGTTGGCCGGGGCGTCGCCCTTGGTCTGCACGCCGGGCTGCAGTCCGGCGGCGATCGCCTATGGCGACGGTTACGTCTTCGTCGCCAGCAACGGCGGTGGGCGAAACGGCGTGATCGTGATCGACGTGGCAGACGTGGCCGCGCCGCAGGTCGTCCAGGCGCTGGACACCCGAACCGGCGCGCGGGGTGTTCAAGTCGATGGCGAGTGGCTGTTCGTGGCAACTGGCAGCGGCGGGTTGGACGTATTCCGCCGTCCGGCCGGCGGCTGGAACGAGCCACCGATCACGCCCACGCCCGGACCGCCCTCACCCACGCCGCCGGTCCCGACACGGTCGCCGACGCCGCCGGAACCGTCACCCTCGCCCACGCCGCAGCTAACGTTCGTACTCTACCTGCCTATGCTGGGGCCACCGGAGTAGTCGCGAACGACTCTGCGCATTGGAGCCGTTGATCGCGACCTCACCGGCTGAAAATCACCTGACTCACGTCCTCGGCCTCGCCCGCGTCACCGAGAAGGCCGTAGGCCAATCGGGTCACGCGGGGACGACGTGGATCTCGTAGAGCGTGCACCGTGCAGGCTCGTCGCCGTCACGCGCCTGCCGGAGGAGTTCCTCTTCCGAGCCTGGGCTTCTCCGTAGCCCATCCCCTACGTGCTTCCGATCATTGATACTCACGCCGGGGCCCGGATGAAGGGCCGCAGTGCCAGTTTGGCAGGAGGCGGCCAGCAGAGCACGCTCTTCTCGCACCGGCCAGGGCGCATCCATCCGGCTTCGGGGACGAACAGTCCATATCATACCGGTTCCCGTGTTATATCCTGACGGGGGGCGGCCGGTCGCCGTGCACATCGCGCGACCGCGCACGCTCGATCTTCGCCATGGACCGGATCGCATCAAGGACGTCCGGAGCAAGATATGGGGTTGGGGTATAACGCATCCTGGATCGGCGGGACGCACACAACGTCCGCCATCCTGAGTGCCCTGGCAAGGTCCACGCTGGTGGCTGCGGCCGTGACGGCCCAGGTCGCCGCATCGGCCAGAGCTGGCGCACCACTCGAGTCTTCAGACCCGACGCGAATCGAAGGGCTTCCGCAGCAGGTGGCCCAGGTTGGCGGGTCAATCAACACCATGAGCTTACAGGGCACCGTCGCCTTCGTGGGAAACGGTCCCCGGGTGTTGACGGTCGACGTTCGCGACCCGCATGAGATGGCGTTGCTCGGAAATTCGACACTCCTGCCGGGCGTAGTGCGCCAAATCGCCGTCGAAGGCGACCGGGCATACGTCGCGGCCGGCAGGAGCGGCCTACACGTTTTCGACGTATCCAACCCGTCGCGCCTCATGGCGGTCGGACATGTGCGTATCCCCGGTACGGCGGTGGGTGTCGCCGTGTCGGGGGGCTACGCCTTCGTCTGCGGTGACAGCGGTGGCATGAGCGTGGTGGATGCTCGGGGAACGGGCGCACCAAGGGTTGTGAGCACCTTCAAGCCGGAGCAGCACACGCGGGCCATCAGGGCGGCCGTGCTGGGCCACAACGTCGTGCTCGTCACGCGCGGCGGCCACGAATACGGCGACTACCCCAGCATAGTGCGAATCGTGGACGTGCGAAAACCGGCGGCACCGGTGGAGGTCGCCGTACTCGATGGCTTCGAATACCTCGGCGATCCCGTGGCGGCAGAAGGCAACGTCGCGTTTGTCACCGATGCTGGCCAGCTGATCGCCATCGACCTGAGCGAGCCGAACGCACCCCGGGAGATCGGCCGGGCGGCGACCTTTACCGAGACGATCCTGGACATCTCGATCGGCGCGGCCGGACGCGACCGGTATGCCGCTCTGCGAATCGAAGCTTGCATCGGACACTGCTACGGCAGCGCGCTCGCCAGAATCGACGATCCGCGGAATATGGTCCTCGTGGGGCATCCTCTGCTGCGCGGCCACCTGAAGGGCTACTCGGGCGTCCGGCTGGGCGGTCCGGGCATCGGGATGGTCGGCCACCTGATTCTCGACCACACGTCCTCGGGCCACCTGGCGGTCATCGACGCCACAACACCCGAAGAGGTAATCACGGTGGGGGAGTTGACCCTGGTTGGGAGCACCTACCACCTCGACGGTGACGGTACGGAACTGGTGGCCCTCGTGCCGGGAGAGCTCAGCGTGATCGACGTCAGTGCCGCCGATCGTCCGCGCCTCGCAAACCGATTTGGACTCCACGGCCGGCCGGAAGAGCTGACGCTTGACGGCCGCCTGGCGTACGTCATCGAAAGCGGTGGCGGCTGTATCGAGGCTCGCAGTCTCCACATCCTCGAGTGGCGCGACGCCGGCCAGCCGCATGTGTTGGCAAGTATTTACCGTCGCCAGGAGGAACCGTACGCCATGGCACCCGCTGGGGATCGCGCGCACGTCGCGTTCGTACGCCGCGCAGAGGAGGGCATCGAGACGGCGATCGTGACGTACGACGTCGCCGATCCCACTTCGCCGGAGCCGATCGGCGAGTACGTCATGGGAGACTTGGTTCTGGACATGACCGTCCGGGACGGTCTACTCGTGGCGGCCTACGCGGCCTACGCACAGGGTGGGCGTTCGTTCGTGGGCGTTCGGCTCCTCAGGGCAGGCATCTCGGGGCTCGAGCCGATCGGGGATGCCCGTTCGCCGTGGGATGTCCTGGGCGATGCCCGCCTCGGGCTGAACGGCACCTATGCATACGTGACCGCGTCATACAGCACTGGCGGATACGGTGAGCGAACTGGCGCTGGACAGCTGTGGGTGTTCGACGTGGCTGACCCGGAGGCGCCGCGCCTGGTGGCCGAGACTCGGCTGGTGGGACCGCCCCAGGCACTCGTTGCCACAGGCGACCGGTTGTACATCGGGCTGTGGGATGATTGGTCGGCGTTGGCGAACAATGGAGTGGCCGTGTACGACATCTCCGATCCAGCGCAGCCAGGCCATCTCATTACCCTCCGCACGCCCAGCCTGGTCGATGACCTGGTTTTACTCGGCAGCCACCTCTATGCCGCCACCGGCGACGGTGGTCTCTACGTGTACCGGACCGACGCCGACACGGTCTGGAACCGGATCTTCCTTCCGGCCGTCGAGGATTGAGGCGAGGACTCGAGGCCAGGCGGCGTACAGGAGTCGCCGCATGGGCCACAGCAGAAACGTACGGTGCCCACGGCCCCGCCCCGCGGCGACCTGCGTGCCCCGGCGAGATCATACCCGCCAGGGTCGTACACCCTACGGCGCCGGATAGCCCTGGAGCGGTATTGCCGTCGGGATCGGCTCAGTTGACAAATCGGTGGACTCTGTTCCACCCGCCAGAATGCGCTCTATCTCAAGGTGCCGCGCCTGGCGCATGGCACTTCCCCAATTGTCGCCAAGCCCATCCGCTACTTCGGCCTCGACCGGAACCTCGGAGACCGTCCCTTCCGCATCGTACTGCAGCAACGCCAAGTACATGAGAGAGGTGTAGTTGCGGTGGGTCGCGCCCCGCAAGGCCACGAGGTGCTCTTGCTCATGCCATTCGAAGCTGAGCGTGCTGCTGTCGATCGACGGCGTATCGAACCAGTTGCCTGCAAAGACGCTGGCAACCTCATACCGGATAAGCGAGCGCCTCGACCTCGCCTGGATCCGGTGGGACGTGCCCAGGAACGCCTGCTCCGTCACATAAAGCGTGAAGTCTGGCCCCGTGTGCTCTTCTGCCAGGACGGTCTTCGGGCGGGCGGCGACCGCCATCAGCATCAGCGGCGCGAAATACACGAAGATGGCCACAACCAGGCAGGCCAACACCACGGTGAGCAACTTGGCCCACCACCGGTGTTGTGGCCTGCTGAGCCTTGTCATGCCCGGAAGGCGCATGAGAACACCGTGTATCAGTTCCCGCAGTGACCACGACGCCGTTCGTCGCCGCACACGTCAATGGTAACCGCGAAGCGATCGACCAACAACCGCTTGGCCGTCGCCGCGGCTGCTGGCGACTACCGTTTCCCGCCCGATCTCCGGCTACTGACAATGGCCGCTGCCAGAACTCCGGCGATCCCCCAGAAGACCATTGACGATATCATGTGGATCTGAGGCCTTCTCAGGGGCCAGGGGGGCTTCGGTATCGGTTCACCGAGCTGCAGGCCAGTGAGATATCCGCGGTCTCGAGCCCAGCCGGTGTTGAGATCATCGGCAACGATCAGAGGGATGGGGTTGAGGCAATAGACGCCCCCGCCGTCGTAGGCTGTCCCACCCCACCTTCCTATCACCAGACCGAGGACGAGGGACGCACTCACCGTAACCCAGAAAACAGGTAGCCTCATCCTGCGCGCCCAGAACGCTACGGCCAAAGTCGCCACGAACGATGGCAACGAGCAAAACGCGAGGAGAGCGTAGCGGGACAAGTCGGGCATGGTCTTTACCAACTCCTTGTTGACGAGCAGGTCGGACTTTGATACGACGGTCGAAATGTGCGACCTCACGGTGCTCGACGAGTACACCGCAAAACCGCCGGACCCGCGCTGGTCGGCGTGCAAGGTTGCCCCGCACGTCTCGACCAATCCGGCCTACCACTGGGCCCGCATGCTGTCGATGTACCTGGTCGCCTACCTCGGCGCGAGCGGGTACGAGGTGCAGCCGTGGACGGACTGAGCTGCAGCCATATACCTGTTACGGGCACTCGAGGCGCACCAGCTCCGTCGGGGACACCGAGAACCAAACAGCACCCGTCGCGTCCACCTCGATCCAATCGATGTAGCGATCGCCGAACAAGTCCGATTCAGCGAACGGCTCGCGCCGCCCATCCGCCCAGACCACACCCGCAGCGCCCTCACTGGCCCACCATAGGTTGCCTCGCGCATCCGCACCGAGCGTGTGCGCGCCTCGTCCCTCTTGCTCCGATTCGGCCGGGATGCGGTGCCAGGTGTCGGTGGCGTCCCTCATGTAGAACGCACGGTCCCCGGCCAGCCACACCTCACGACGCGTTGCGTCGGTCACGACAGGGCCGACCATCGCGGCGTCAGGACCGCCGGGACCGAGGTGCCGCGTCCAGTGCCCTGCGGCGGTGCGCAGCACGATGCCGTCCCAGGTATCGAACCACACGTTGCCCTCCGCATCGGCGACGGCGCGCTCCGCGTTGGCGAGGTCCACCCCGGCCGCGTGGGCGAAGTGCTCCCAGCGGCGATCAGCGCCCTGCCGGTACACGCCGCCCCAGTCGACGTAGCCGTCGAGGATCCACGCACCCGTCACGACCCACTTGTTGTTCCGAGCATCGACGGCCAGGTCCTCAACGCTTCCGAAGCCGCCGGTTCCCGCGGCACCCGTGTTCCGCCACGTCTCCATTCCGGGGTAGGAATAGCCGGTGATGCCACCGGCCTGATACACGCCCCCGCCCTCCGAGGCCGGATAGCGATGGCGGTAGTACATGCCGAACCACGGGCTGCCGTCCATGGCGATCGCGACCGACGTCACGTGGTCGTACGCCAGGCCGTCGCGTTTGAGAAGAGTGATCCATGTGCCGTCCGATTGCTGGCCAACGGCGCCGCGGTCGGTTGCGATCCACGTCGTGCCGCGGCCGTCGACGGCAACATCGTTCAAGTACAGGCTGCCGGCCGGCGTAGTGACGATCTCGCGGGAACAGCCACCCAGCGGAGCTAACGACCGACGTACGATGGGGTCTTTCTGGACGTACAGGTTGACCGCGTAGGGGAAGTACCACTGCGGGCGCATCTCGGCGGACAGGATGGCCGTCTGACCTACCGTTTGCGGGGCGAAAGGCAAGAAGATCGGCCGCAGGTCTGGTCGGTCGGTTGGGGTGGGCGTGTCGGTCACCACGGGTGTCTTCGTGGGCGCCGACGTCGGCGTTGGCGGCAAGTTGGGGGCGGGCCAGCTTTGCGCGATGAGCTCGTGGGGCACGATGCCGGACGCCCCGCTTGCACCTGGTACCCGTCCGAGCGTTGTCGATGCCAGGGCTGAGATCGACAGGGCGATGCCGGCGGCGAGGAACACCGCCCGAACCGAGGCAGCCCGAACCGCGAGGCGGGTCAGTGACTTCCGCAGGATCATCTCGACCTCCTCGTTTGCCACACTGCCCATGGAGTATTGCGCCCGGCCGCGCGCAATCGTGACGGACTGCCGACCATCATCGGCACCGCCGCTACTCGTGCGCATTCCAGCCCGGCATCTCCACGCGGAAGCCCACGGTGTAGGTTCGGCCGTCTTCCACGAACGTCCCGAGGAGAGGCCCCTCCCTGGCGTTGTCCATCACGGCCCCCATCACCTTCCGAGCGGCATCGCCGTGCAGCCTGCGCGCGACGTGGCGGCCGTCGGCAGGCAGCGAGTCGAGACGAAGCCAGTGACCGAAAGGCCACTCGGGAGTGCTGCTGTACCAGTCCTCTTCTTTCGCCACCAGCGTCCCGCGCCGCACCTCGTACGGTGACTCCACGGCGGTGAGCGGTTCGGCAAGCCCGTCCACGGTGTGCGCCAGCTTCACGAGCCTGTCCGAGAACGGGCCCGCCGGCGGCCGCCGGCGGCATATCGTGTACGTTGTGAGACCGTAGATGCGGATGCGGTGCTCGCGACCGTCATGCTGGAAGTAGACGTAGTCGTACGGACCGCACGTGGCACAGCCCATGCCCGGTGGGTTGACCGGCAGATCGAGCAAGCCGACGTCGTCATTGAGCACCCCCACCAACGCCGACAGCTGGTCTGCGCTCAACTTGCCGGTCACCATCGTTGTTTCGGTCGGCCGTGTGCGGTAGTCGTGCTGGACCCGGACGTAGGTGCCGTTTTCGTAAAGGGTGAAGGTGGGAGTCCTTTTGGGTGCGTAGCCAACTCTCCCGCCCGGCGCGAGGGCGCCGAAGGTAGCGAGCTGGAAAACCACCGGACCGTTATCGAGCGGCAGTTCGTCCAGGAAGCGGTCGGAATAGCCGTGTCGCTGAAGCACGGCCGGCAGGTAGAGGGTTGGCTCGTCGGTCCTGACCGTCGCGGTAGGTGTAGCGACCGGCGGCTGCTCTCGACGCCAGATCAGCAACCCGGCCCGATTGGCGCTGACGAAAACGTGGTCACCGGCGACCGCCACCCCAGTGGCGAGGCCAATGGTGGGGTACGACGAATCCTCGCGGAGGTCGGAGGGGGCCGAGACGTCGATCACTCGCAGCTCGGAGCCGCACACGACGTAGGCTAGCCCATTATCCACGGCCAGGTCGGTGATCCGGCAGCTAGTCGGCCCCTGGAGATCCAACTCACCGACGAGGCGCGGGTGAGCGGATACGGTGACGTCGAACACTACGAGCCTGCTGTCGTCCGTCACATACGCATGGCTGCCGACAACGGCCACGTCATCCGGGAAGCGCATCTGCGCGGATTGCCCCACCGGGCGCGGGTTCGCGGGTACCGAGACGTCGATAACTCGCAGAAGTCCTCCCGCGGTCACGTAGGCGTACTGGTCGGCTACCGCCACTCCGCGCGGGTCGTCGCTCGCCATGATATGGGCGACCTCCACCGGCTGACTCGGGTCACGTACATCGTACACGCGGAAGCCCGGGCTGGATCCGTAGCTGGGTCCGTAGGTCGTCGTGTAGGCGAATTCCCTGCTGGCGGCCACGTCGTTCAAGGCGTGCGGAATCTCGCTCATGTGCGCCATCGTAGCAGCGTCATACAAACTAGTCGCACTGGCGAAGATATCGCTCTGACTGGCGAACAGCATCTCGTCCGCGACCTTCACCAGGTGAAGGGAACTCGTGGACGGAACATCGTGGCCCAATTGTGGTGCGACCGGATCGGACAGGTCCACGGCCCGCAAGCCCCAACCATGGGCCAGATAAGCGCGCGATCCGGAGGTGGCCACGTCCATTGGCAGGCCACCGGTCTCGTACCGCCCGGCCTCACTTGGCACCGCAGGGTTGGCGACGTTCACCGCAACGAGGCCAGTCACCCGCTCGGCCAGGTAGACGTGTTCGCCCATAACGGCGACGTCCACGAAGCCATTGCTGAAGAATCCGGAGGTCTGTTGGTAATGACCGACCACTACCGGGCGCTCCGGCGTCCAGACATCGATCACAAGCAGACGTCCGAAGAATGGAATACAGCCGCCCGGGAACTGCGCTGAAATACCCGTCGCCAGGTAGGCATAGCCCGAGGCCACGGCCAGGCGGTTCGCTGGCCCGATGGCGTCCCAGTTCTCCGGGTCCAACGAGCCTACCGGTCTGGGCTGCGCCGGGTCCGCCACGTCGAACACATGCAGTGTGCGCGTAGTGGCGACATACGCCAGGTTCCCATCCAGAGCAACATCGACGGCCGGTTTTTCCAGCTCGACCGTAGCGCTCAGCTGCGGTGTCCCGGGGTCTGACACATCTACAACCTGCAGCCCGCCGCCAGACCGGTTATCGCCATAGGTGACGAACGCCAAACCGGTGGAGGCCGCCACGCCGGTAGCCTTTGCCGGCACGGCGTGTGATACCACTTCCTGGGGTCGCGCAAGGTCGGTGAAATCGATTACACGCAGGCTGCCAGTGTCATCGGCGACCAGGACGAAGTCGCCAAGTACCACCAGGTCATTGATGCCGGACGGGGTATCTGCAAATCCCAATTCACGTGGCACCGCCGGGTCGGCGACATCCAATACCCAGACGCCGCCATCAGCGTTTCCCGCGAAGACGTAGTCACCACCGACCGCCAGCCTGGTGGCGACGCCATCCAGTACCTCGCTCTGCCCGAGGAGACGCGGCTGCGCTGGCGCTGACACGTCGAGCGCCATCACCCGCGGGCCGACCGCCAGGTAGGCACGGTCGCCCGTGGCGTTGAGTGCCACGGCGTTGGCCGCCCCGGCGATCTGACCCACAAGCGTGAGGTTGCCACTCGCGTTCGGCGAATGGGCACGATCGCGAACGGTTGGTGCTCCGGCGACGGCCGAATTGGTCAGGAACACGGACAGCAAGCAGCCGAGTGTCGCCAGGGCTAACGAGGTCAGGGCAAGTCCTGGTACATTCCGCGAGGTCACCATGCGCGCCACCTCCTGGACAGCAGTACTCGCGAAGGTCGACTGTCGTGACGATAGCCTGGGTCGCCTTGCGCTGCAACAGACGTGTCCTACCGAGTTACCCCGGCCGCGTGTTTCGTGTCCGGCACGGAGACTGCCGCCATAACAAGTTCATCGATCTGGCCTCCTCGGCGCCGCGCAACTTCTTCCTTTTCTGAGTGTTATACAGACCGTACTAGAACGCGGGACGGGGTAAACCGAGGAACACACGTCGCAGCCCGACTCCCCTGTTGGTGACCCGTGCGCGCGCCCAAGACAACACCCGAAACCACACCCCCCCCGACGGGGAGAGGAGATCGAGATGATCGTGCGACTAGTATCCCTTAAGTCTCACCCCGACAGCCGCGCCCGTGCCAACGGCGAGCGGTAGCGTCAGCCCGAAGAACAGCCAGAAGAGCGTGGGGCAGAACGCGAGAGAGAAGACCACTCCAAGGCCGTAGGGCCCGATGAATGTTCCCTGCGGGCGGCGCCGCTCAAGCCCACCGGTAAGTCCTTCGCCCAAGGATATCCGTAGCGGGAGCGCGCCAAGCATCGCCAGGCCGGCCACGATCAGCAGGGGGCCCATGGCTTTTCTGACTCGACTTGCGGACGGATGATCACCATCGCCCTGTTCGCGGCGTCGACTACGATCTCGAGATCATCGAAGGGTTTCA
>CAYYVH010000142.1:0-9886 GCA_964475075.1 uncultured Anaerolineales bacterium
GGGAACCGTCCAGGATTTCCGTGACGGACGGGGTCGTCTCGCGGGGCTGTTGTGGACTGGTGTCGATCACCGCCTCGACTGTGAGCCAGCGTACGCTGCCGTCCTCGGATGGGTCGTCGATGACCGTGAAGTCCGTCTCCCCGCCCTGCCCGCCCTGAATGACGAACGTATCGAAAAAGACCTGCTTGAGCGGCAACTGGAAGCTGAGGAAGCCCAGGTCCGTGTATGCAAGGCGGAGCTTGTCCTGGTTGCGAGCCACCTGTGCGGTCCAGGTTGTCCCCAGAACATTGACCATGCTGTACGTGCCCGTGTATGGATCCCACGTCTCCGGTTCCGTCGTGAAACCCTCCACCGGCACGGGCTCCAGGCCCGCGATCTCCCGCAGAGCGCAGTGTGCCGCATTGAACAGCGGGTCAGCGGTGTTGCCGAGTATCGACACGGCAAAGCCCTTCTCCGGAACCCAATAGAGCTGGGACGACCAACCGGGTGTGTTCCCACCGTGATGCCGTACGGTCACGCGTTGGCTCGGGTCCCCCACGACCTGGTACTCCTCGACCATGATGCCGTAACCGTAACTGAACCACGGATAGAGATCGGTAGGCATCTGTGCCGCCTGCATCGCCGTTGCGGACTCCGTCGACAGCACGTCGCCGCCGCCGGCCGAAAGCTGCAATGTCCACGTCACCAGCTCCGTCGGGGTGGTGAATCCCATTCTCGCGGGGGCCATGTACGGGTTGTCGTAGTCATCCGGGGCATACTTCGCGACTCCCCCCTCGTGCCCATAGGTGTAGTTCCGGTGGCGGATCACGTCCTGCGGATCCAGCGTGGTCGATCGCATCCCCGCCGGTCGCCAGACCTGCCTCTTCATGTACTCCGGGAACTTCGTGCCGCTCACCTCCTGGACGATCAGGCCAGCCAGCGCGTAGTTCGGGTTGCTCCGGTTCCAGAAGCTGCCCGGCAGCGCGTTCAGCCACACGTCGCCTTGCGACGCCCCCCATCGTTCCAGGCTCGTGCCGCTATCGAGCTCCAGCGTTCGGTCGGGGAACCCACTGCTGTCCGTCAACAGATGATGCGGCGTGACTGTCGCCGGATCCCACGGGTAGGCCAATCGGAAATCCGGCACGTAGTCAGTCGCCGGGCCGTGCAGGTCGATGGCACCCTTCTCCACCTGCTGCATTATGGCTGCGGCCGTCATCATCTTCATCGTGGATCCGAAGCGGAACATCGTCCCAGCGTCGATCTCACCGCCGTTCTCGGCGTGTTTGACGCCATACCCTTTCGTGTAGGTGATCACGCCATCCACGGCGATCGCGATGGACGCACCGGGTGTCCCCAGCCGGGCCATATCCGCCACGACGCACGCGTCGACCGCGGCGAACGGGCTTTCGTCCTGATCCGATAGGTCACCGAGGACCGTCTCGATCCAGGCCTCGACCTCCAGGCCGGTTGCGGCGAATGGTTGCGGTGATTCCGGCGGGAAGTACCGTTCGGGCACGAGATCGGGCGGGATCACTGGCTGCACTGCGCCCCGTGTCGCGGTGCCCGGCTCCCCCGGCCGAGCACCTACGTCGGCGGCTCCGATTCCCCCGAGCAGTGACCCGCCGACTGTCAGGACGACAAGTGACTTCAGGATGGCTCGCACGAGCATCTACACCCCTCCTCTCCTGCTCCCCATTCTATCACCGGCCGCCCGCCCATGCTACAATTAGCCGCGCTTCGCCGAGGACCGCCCTAAATCGACTTCCGGACTGTCATTTTATGTCAACGAGTGCCTAATGCGAGATCTACTGCGCCCGGTTGGACTCTTCCTGATCGCCGTCGTGGCCATGTCGTTGGCCTACGGTGCCGGGTTTGGCACGGCCGTCCGCGTGTCCGGCGCCGTCCCCCAGGCTGCGTGGGCCGGCATCGGTGGGGTGGTCGGCCATGGCGTCGTTGGCCCGCTCGTCGGCACTGATGAGGGAACGGCTACCACCGAGGCCACCGCAGGCGCAGGCGAGCCGGCCGATTTCGGCCTGTTCTGGGAAGCCTGGGAGCAAATCCACACCGAGTATTACGGTCCCCTGCCGGAGGATGCCGAGTTCACCTATGGCGCAATCCGCGGGTCGCTCCGTGCGCTTGACGATCCGTATACCGCCTTCACCGATCCGATCATCACGGAGATCGAGCGGCCCGAGCTAGAGCGCAAGTTCGAGGGCATCGGCGCCTACGTGACTCAGAACAAGGACGGCCAGCTCGTAATCCAGACTCCCATGCGCGGCCAGCCGGCGGAGAAGGCTGGGATCATGCCAGGTGACATCGTCATCAAGGTCGATGACGTGGACATCGCCGGCATGGATACCGAGGACGCGGTCCTGCTGATCCGCGGGCCGAAGGGCACTACCGTTCGTTTGACGATCATCCGCGAGGATGAGCTCGAGCCCCTGATCATCGCGGTCGTACGTGACAAGATCGACATCCCCAGCGTGAACGAGGTTCGCCTCCTCGAGGAGGAGGGCGCCCCGGAGGTCGGCTATCTTCAGCTGACGGTGTTTGCCACCGAGACGAAGCGCGAGCTCGAACGCGAGATAGACAGACTTCGCCAGGAAGGGGCCCGCGCTCTGATCCTGGACCTGCGGAACAACCCTGGGGGGTTCCTCAATACCGCCGTCGACGTGGCCAGCCAGTTCATCGGCAGTGGCGTAATCGTCTATCAGGAAGACAAGTACGGCAATCGAATCGAGGAAGTCGCCCAGCGCGGTGGGCACGCGCTCGATCTGCCGTTGGTTGTCATCGTGAACAAAGGCTCCGCGTCCGCAAGTGAAATCGTCGCCGGAGCCGTCCGCGATCACGGCCGCGGTGTTCTCGTAGGCGAGACGACCTACGGCAAGGGCTCGGTCCAAAACGTGCACAGCTTGTCGGATAACTCGCAGCTGCGGGTTACTGTAGCCCAATGGCTCACGCCATCCGGATCCCATATCCACGACACCGGCATCGAGCCCGATATCCCACTCGAGCGCACGCCCGAGGACATCAAGAACGAGCGTGATCCCCAACTCGATGGTGCTGTCGAAGCGGCCATGAGCCTCCTGGAGTCCGAGGAATGACCCGCCGAGCACGCGGCCCGTTGACGCTCTTCGTGGCGGCGCTCCTGCTGACGGCCACTGCCTGGGTCGTCGGCTTCGCGACCGGTCTGTATGTGTCACCGCCTGGCCCACTGGTTTCCGATGACGTCCAGACCCCGGCGAATATCGGCCTCTACCACGAAGCGTGGCAGATCGTGGACCGCGAGTTCTATGGCGAGAAGCCACCCGGCCGCGAGATAACGTATGCGGCCGTCGACGGCGTGGTGGAGGCTCTGGACGATCCGTTTTCCACCTTCGTCAGTCGCGACGATGCGGCGGGCGCACTCGACCAGTTCGAACCAGAGGTTGTTGGTGGCATGGGTGTCTGGATCGAGCCGGTTGCCGACGGCGCCCTCGTCATCTCCGTCGTCCCCGGTACGCCCGGCGCGCGCTTCGGCCTCGAGCCGGGCGACGTCATCCTAGCTGCCGGGCAGGATTCTCTGGGCCGCCTCGACCGTGAGAGCGTGCTGGAGGTCCTGCGGGGCCCCGCAGGCTCTTCCATCGTCCTCATCGTACGCCGCGGACGGTCCCCGGCGTTCGCCGTCGAGGTGGAGCGGGACGACTTCAATCTGCCAGCCGTAGAGGTGCGGCGCCCACGCAACGACGTGGCCTACCTACGCATCAGCCACTTCGCACCGGACGTGCTAGGCGAGCTCGATCAAGCGCTCGCGACGTTGACGGAGCAGGCGGTCGTGGCGCTCATTCTGGACCTGCGCGACAATCCAGGTGGGCGGCTCGACAGCGCGCGTGCGGCGGCGGGGCGCTTTGTCGACGGAGAGATGTACGTTGAGGTCGACCGAGACGGTGACCAGACCGTGTACCGGACGGACCCCGAGGGTGCACCAGCCTTCGATCTGCCGGAACGCCTGGTCGTGCTCGTCGATGGCGGGACGGCCAGCGCGGCCGAGATGTTGGCCGGCGCGCTCCGGGATTCGGCCGGCGCGGAGCTCGTTGGCTCGCCCACCTTCGGCAAGGGCAGCATCCAGACGGTCATGGAGCTATCCGACCGCTCCGTGATGCGCCTCACGATCGCCGAATGGCGGACACCCTCAGGCATGGTCGTCGATGGTGCCGGACTGTCGCCGAACATCTCCGTTGAGGTGACGGAGGCCGATCGCGAGGCGGGGCGCGATCCGCAACTCGATGCAGCTCTGAGGGCGGCTACGCGGACCGCGGCGACCGCAGGTGGCTGAGCAGACCGTCGCCAGCAACCGCAAGGCGCGCCACGAGTTCCACATCATCGAGACGCTTGAAGCAGGCCTAGTCCTCACCGGGAGCGAGATCAAGAGCATCCGCGACGGGCGCGTGAGCCTGCAAGAGGCCTACGCCGTCATCGAGGGCGGCGAGGCCTGGTTGGTCGGCGCCCACATCGCCAGCTACCCGATGGCGGGCTACGCGGACCACGAGCCCCTCCGACGCCGTAAGCTCCTCCTGCACAAGAAGCAGATCCGTCAGCTGCAGTTCGACGTGCAGGCCAAGGGTTACACCCTCATTCCACTCCGTCTCTATCTGCGGGACGGCCTGGCCAAGATCGAGATTGCCTTGGCGCGGGGCAAGAAGCAGTACGACAAACGCCAGGCGATCCGGGAGCGCGAGACGAAGCGTGCTCTGGCACGGGAGCTCGGCCGGCGGGAGTAGACGCAGCCTTGGAACGCCAGCGTGTCCTCTTCCTCGTTGCCGTTCCGGTCACGATTGCGCTAGCGCTCTACCTGCCCACATCAGCGCCAACCGTCTACTGGAGTGACACGGCCGAATTCCAGCGCGTCGTGTACACGCTGGAGCTGCCACACCCGACGGGGTATCCGTTGTATGTCCTCCTGGCGCGGGCATGGATCGCGCTTCTCCCGATCGGGGATGTGGCCCGGGCGGTTACTCTGTTCTCGGTTGCCACGGCTACGCTGTCCGTCGGTCTTCTGTCGTGGCTCACCTGGCGGCTCACGGCGTCGGCATTGGGGGCCCTGGTCGCTGGGCTCGCACTGGCCACCGCACCTGCTTTTTGGTCGCAGGCGATCGTGGCCGAGGTATATGCTCTTCACACGTTGCTCGTCGTCGCGCTGCTCGCCTCCGTGCTCGGTGCACGGCCGTATCCCGTGATGTTGGCCCTGTTGACGGGCCTGGCACTGTCTCACCACCGCATGGCCGTGCTGCTAGTGCCGGGCGTTCTCGTTGCCCTCGCTGTGCGCCGACGGGAGCTGAACCTCACCCTGCGCACGGGAGTGATAGCCACCGCCGCACTGGTCGCCGGCCTCGCGCCCTACGTGGTGACGTGGTGGCAGGGGGAGTGGCATTCCTTCGCGGCGTTCTGGACCTACGTGAGCCATCGCGGGAACGCGTGGGTATCGTACGAGGCTCTGGCCCGTTACGTGCCGAAAACTGTTTCCCCTCTGCTCCAACAGCAACTCGGTATTGCGGGCGTCGCCCTGGCAGCGTTGGGGTTGGTGTGGCTCGCGCGCGACGCGCAAGGCAGCCGGCGGGCGGCTGCCGCGTGCCTGGGCGTCTCATGGCTCGTTGCGGCGGGCTTTTTTTCCGTCTACCGCGTCCCCGACATATACGCGTTCCTGCCACATCTCCAAGTCCTGCAAGCGGTGTTGATTGGCGCGGGGGTCGCATCGACGAGGGCGTGGGTGCTGTCGCGCGCTCCGCGGACGCGCCGCCTGTGGATGCACACCGGAGTGTGGCTCGTGGCCGCGGCGGCGCTGATCGTACAGGGGCGCGCGGGATGGGCGGCCAACCAACATGCACCGGACGAGTGGTACTACCCGAAGGCCCGTTCCCTCGCAGTCCTCGGCGATGTTCAGTCTGATGCAATCCTCGTTGGTGACTGGCTGCTGGGCCAGACGATGCTCTATCTGCAGGCAGTGGAGGGCGTCCGGTCGGACCTGGACATCGTCATCCCGCCTGAGAAGGACCCGGCCATGGCTGTCGCCCTGCTCGATTCCGGCCGGCCGGTCTACTTGTGGGGGACGTCGTGGGTACCGTTGATGGAGGGCGATGCGGAGATCGAACTCGTGCGGGCCGAACACAGCTTGTTCGAGGAGGGCCTGTTCCGACTCGTGAAGCGAGGTGCTCTGGCCGCGGCGCCGGTGCATCGGCAGGCAGTCGAGGCGGTCGTCGCGCCGGGGCTTGCCCTCGACCACTTGGAGATCCGCCCGTGGCCGCTCCGCGCCGACGACCTGGCGGAGATCAGCCTCTGTTGGTCCAGCGAGCCGGTCGCGCTGGCCGGGCACGAACTGATCTTGGAGCTGGACCTCGAGAACCGCTGGCTCAGTCACACCTTCGGGCCGCTAGGGGATGTTGATCCGACTGGTTGCACTCACCACCGGCTTGTCCTGCCGCCGGCACCCTTCGCTGACGAAGTCGAAGCACGGCTCAGACTCGTTGCGGACGGGGAGAGCGGTGAAGACCTTGTGCTGGGAGCCGCCGAGTGGCAGGTTCAGCCATGGACCGGTGCCCTTGCCCCAGAACGCATGACGTTCTTTTTGCGTCCGCGCGAAGAGGTCGACGTCGCTGGCGCCTCCCTTGTCGGCGTCGAGCACGAGGACGTGATCAGGCCGGGCATAGGGCTGCCCGTCACCGCCGCGTGGTGGCTCACCGAAAGGGCCAATCCGGCCCTCGAGGTCTCGTGGCGGCTAGTGGATCCGGCCGGTGCCGAGGTCGTCAGCAAGAGGTTCGCTGTTGCACCAGCCTTCGCCAGCACCGACCGGGAGCGGCCGGGCCTCGTATCAGCGCGATACGTGCTCCAGCTCCCGCGGCGGGCCGCTCCTGGAACCTACCTGATCCAGGTCGCGAGCTCGAAGCACGAAAGGCCCACCGTCGTGGGAGAGGTGGCGGTAGAGGACTGGGAACGGCTGTGGGAGCGGCCGGTCATTGGGCATTCGACCGACTACCTCCTCGCTAGTGGCGCGGTGCGTCTTTGGGGCTATGATCTTGTGTCCACTGAGGGGTCTATCGACGTTACGCTTTACTGGCAGTGTGAGCGTGCGGTGGAGAACGACTGGAAGGTCTTCGTGCATCTTGTGGACGGGAATGGCGGCATCGTCGCGCAGCAGGACGCGGTGCCCGGCGGCGGGCTGCGCTGGACGGACGGTTGGCTGACCGGTGAGCACATCGAGGACCACCACCGGCTTGAGCTGCCGGCGGCGCTCGCGCCCGGTCCGTATGATATCGTGGTCGGAATGTACGATCCGCGGACGTCGGCACGCGTGCCGGTGGTGGCCGGCAGCGGGCGGGGCGGCGAGACCGACTCCATCCCGCTAGCCACGCTCGACCTCGCACTACCTGACCACACGGCACCGCGCGAGCCTGATCGAGGGGGCAAACCATGACCGAGCGTGACCAGCCGGGGGGCGAAGGCGGCACGCGACGCGTCTCCCTGCGGGCGAACAGAACGATTCTGCTCGTCCTGAGTGCCTACCTCGTCATGGCAACCGCATACAGCATCGCGACGCCGATCGGCGAGGCGCCCGACGAGACGACCCACCTGGAGTACGTCATCTACCTCCGGCGACATGGGCGACTGCCTGTCATTCCGGAACCGCCCGCAATCTGGCCGCAGCAAGCCAAGCACCCGCCGCTGTACTACCTCAGCGGAGGAGCGCTCACCTATTGGGCCGACTTCACCACCCTGGGATTTCTCCCGAACCCGCACTTCTCGTACAACCTGGAGCACGCGCCGGTAGCCACCGCGTTTGTTCACTTCGACCACGAGCGCTTCCCCTACACGGAGGCGGAAGGGTTCCTGGCCGCGCGCGTGATACGTCTCGTGGGCCTGCTCTCGGGGCTGGTCGTGGTATGGGCGACCTTCCAGCTCGGGCGCCTCGTGTGGCCCTCGGAGCCGCAGGTGGCTTGGGGATCGGCGGCGGTAGTGGCGTTCGTGCCCGGGTTCCTCTTCTTCAGCGGCATCTACAACAACGACAACATGGCCAGTGCCTGGACTGCGCTGGCGCTCCTGGGATCCACTCGCGTTGTCCTGGGGTGCACACGCCGCCGCGACTTCGTCTGGCTAGGGGTGGTGCTCGGTCTGGGTCTCATGACCAAGCTCACGACCATCGCGGCAGTGGGGGTTGCCGGTCTCAGCGTCCTGATCCACGCCTACCGCACGCGCAGTTGGCGGGTGTTGCCGCGCGCCGCCGCCGAAATCGGCGTGCCCGTCGTCGCCATCACCGGCTGGTGGTTCGTCCGCAACATGCGGCTCTACGGCGTCACCGATCCCCTGGCGATGAAGCGTTGGTCCGCCACGATCTACGGTCTGGCGCGGAAGGTGCCGCTCCGGGAGGAGCTGGGCGCGTACTTCTGGGTCCAACTCACCACATTCTGGGGTCGCTTCGGTTGGGCCACCATACCGTTGCCGGAGGAGGTATACTGGTCCCTTCTTGTTCTGATGACGCTGTCCGGCCTCGGGCTGGTAGTCCTAACCCTCCGTTGGCGACGTATCACTGCTGAGTCGCGCTGGGGGCTCGCGTTCGTTGGCCTCGCGGTGGCGCTCATGTACGCGTCCGTTTTCCAGTTGGCGTTTTCCGTGAACCTGGTCGTGGCGCACGGTCGCTTGGTGTACATCGCGCTCTCGGGCTTGGGCGTGCTCTTCGTGGCCGGGCTGTCGCGGCTGTTCCCTCGTCCGGCGCGCGGCTGGGCGATTCTCGCGGTCGTGAGCAGCATGCTCGTCCTGTCCGTCGTCGGCCTGTTCGGCTACGTCATCCCCGCCTACAGGCGGCCCGAGCCGCTCACCTCGGACCAGATCGCCGCAATCAGCCACCGGGCGGATGTGGAGTTCGATGAGCGGTTCAGGCTGGTCGGCTACGACGTCAGCGCGGAGCGGGTCACGGCGGGGCGGCCGGTGACGGTCACGCTCTACTGGGGCGCGTTGCCGGCGAGCTGGGACCCGTTCCCACCCCCGTCGGAGGGCCACCTCGTGTTCGTGCATGCCGTCGACGCGACCGGTGAGGTCGTGGGTCGCCTCGATACGATTCCCTTCCGTGGTGTGTTACCGGCTGTAGGCTGGCCGCCGGGGCTCGTGTTCCGGGAGGAATACGTCGTACCCATCAGTGCGGACGCCATTCCCGGCCGGGCGGCGCTGCTGGTCGGGCTCTATCAATCCGAGGCACCCATGACCCGCCTCGTTGCCCGACGGAACGGAGCGGATCTGGGCGATGCCTTCCGCATCGAACCGCTCGTCATCCGGCCGGTGGAGCCGGTCGTCGCCGAGCTCGATCCCGCGAACGTGCGTGGCGACACCTTCGTGGAGGGCGGCTCTGGCGATGAGGAAGCGGCGGTCCGACTGCTGGGATACGGCTTGGTGACGGACGATGGAGGGTGGCTCTTGACCCTCTACTGGCAACCGGCGACCGACCTGGAGACGGACTACACCGTCTTCGTACACCTCACTGGTCCCGACGGTGCCCCGGTCACCACCGGTGACGCGCCGCCCCAGGCGGGGCGCTACCCGATGTCACTCTGGGAACCGGGGGAGATCGTCGGCGACAGGCACGCCATCGATCCGCCGGCGGACCTGCCGCAGGGTGCGTACGGCCTGCGAGTGGGCCTCTACGATCCCCTGACCGGTGATCGACTTACCGCCCGGGCAGCTGACGGCAGCAGGTGGCCGGACGATGCCGTACATGTCGCCGACGTTGCCCTGACAGAGCACTAGTCGATGACCCTGGTTGCCTGATGGCTGAGATCGAGAGCAGCGCAGTGCGTACGGACTCACCGCCCGCTATGGGCTTGTCCAGGAATAGATCGCGCAATTCGGGCACCGCTGCATCCGCTCTGGCCGCGTTGCTCCTCCT
>CAYYVH010000143.1:0-9802 GCA_964475075.1 uncultured Anaerolineales bacterium
GGTCGGCCGTCACGTGATCGGCGAGGATGCGTGTATCTCGTCTGTCTCCTCGTACAACCGGATGCACCCCGTGCTCGGCTATCGTCGACCGCACCGGGGCGTCGACATTTCGGCCGACTACGGCAGCAAGGTGGTATCGACGGGCGCCGGCCGCGGAGCGACAGCCGCCGAGAGAGCGGCAACGCGATGGAGGGGCAGGAGTGGCGCTCGTTTGGGCCCGCGGCGGCGGAGCTGGCCGCAGCTCACGTCTGGCTGCTGGACCAGCCGACATCATCCATCGACGACCTGGTGCGGCAGGTGCGGCGGTTCGTGGCCCGGGAGAAGATCGATCTGGTGGTGATCGATTTCTTGCAGATCCTACCGCTTGGGCGCCAGGCCGAAAGCAAGGTGAGCGAGGTCACCCAGGTTGCCACCGCGATCCAGCGCATGAGCCGGCAGCTACCCAAGACGGCAACCCTCCTGGTGAGCCAGACCAAGCGCACGGGCGAGACCTGCCCAACCAAAGAGGACCTGCGCTGGAGCGGCGAGATTGAGCAGCTCGCGCACACCATCTGCCTGCTGTGGAAGCCACCGGTCAAGGGCTACAACCTGGTCTGCCTCAACGTTGACAAGCAGAAGGACGGCCCCACCGGGTTCGTCCCGCTGGCGTGGCAGCCGGAAACAGTGAGCTACCGTGACCCGCGCGAGGACGAGGCCGCTGACTACCTGCGCGGTGTGGATTCACTGAGAGGGGGTGGGCGATGATCCACCCGGCACAACTCCCGCTGACATGCATCGACCCCAAACTGCTCGCTGCGATCCGTCGCGCCCAACGAGCCCACGATGAACACTGGCGCTGGACGCCTCCGTTACCTGGCGCTGCTGATGCCCATCTCCGAGCTGGCCGGCAAGCAGAGCAGCGGAGCAGTGCTCAAGAAGTTCCCGCCGACGCAGTTGATCCCGATCTCGTACAGGGTTTGGGGCGGCGTGCGCGGCGTATCTTGGTTCATTTGGCGGCGGGGCGATCCGCCGCTCAACATCAACTACGTGTAGGAGGAGATCATGTTCAGCAAGCTCTACCCGGCCCGCATCGAGCGGGTCAATCTGGTCATCACCCGCATCAAGAAAGAGGATCGTCGGACCATTTCCGCGGTTATGGTCTACGACCTCACCGTGGGTCTCGCGCAGGCCATCGGTGGCGACGCGCCGGCACTCGCAGAGATGCTCGCCCGCGGTGGAGATCTCCCCTCGCGGTTGGCCGGCTGCCGGCTGCATCTCGACACCAAGACGGTGCAGATCAGCCTCAACGCCGGCGGCGACGACAAGCAGGTGATCGAACACACCACGTCGATGTCAGCTCGGGCGATGGCGCCGACAGCAGAGAGTGCGGCCAGCCCCAGCCTGCTGGTCAAGGTCACATGGCTGCTTGATGAGAGCGGGTCGGGCGTGGACTTCCTGCGCCGGCACCTTGGCGAGACCATCAAGGTCCGCATGGACCGCAAGCAGGGCGAGCTTCCGTTCGATGGCAGTGGCGACGGGGATCCCAACTGACGTGGACGTAGGCGGCAAGTGCACATTTTTTGTGGCCGGACACCCCCGCCCCAAGGGCAACCACAAGGTCGTTCCGAGGGGTGGGGCCGGCGTCCCGCTGAAGCGTGGCGGCAAAGTCACCATGCACTATGCATTTGCCGATTTGTTCATAGTAGAGGATGAGGGCAAGTTGTTGAAGGAGTGGGTTCGCGCTATCCAAGTTTCAGCACTTGACGACAAGCCTCGGACCCCTATGGATGGTCCATTTGGCCTGGATGTAACATTCTATTTGCACCGCCCAGAAAAGCCAAAAGACGATATGCCTACAACACGCCCAGACTACGATAAGCTCGTTAGGGCAATAGGCGATGCACTGCAATCGATATATTGGAAAGACGATAGCCAGATAGTTGATTGCACCATAAGAAAGCGATACTCGAAGAAGATGGGTGCTCAGATCACCATATCCCACCATGGGAGCCAACTGCACTTGCTGTAGGGAGAACGATGAACATCAAAAACAAGATCACGATAGGCGTTCTGGACAACAACTTGGTGGCTCAGGTGGAGCACAACGGGGCTGGCCCGATGTTTGAGGTTGCCCGCCCCTGGTTGGTGCTGGACCTGGTGGTGCCCGACGCGACCGCCAGCAAGCAGGACCTGCAGGACTTCGCCTCGAGCATCGGCGAGCTCGTGGCTGCGCAGGTGCTGACCAGCGTCGCCAACGATGACGACCTGCCGCGCAAGAAGGTGATCATGTCGGACAAGGAGGTCTTCGACAGGGCGAGTAGTTGGACCGCCACCTGGCCGGCCTCGCAACTCACGAAGTTGCCTGGCGTGGGCCCCAGCCGCGCGGCGAAGTTGGTCAAGAAGATGATCGAGCAGAACATCATCGTGCAGACCACTTCTGACGACGCGACCCATGCGCTTTTTTGTTCGGCCGCTAGCAAAAAGGACTTGCAGCCGTCGGATGAGTAGATGTAGGATTGGATTTGCCATGGGGAAATCGGTACCCAAAGCAAAAACGAACTGACCCCCGGGCCGCCCGGTATACCGAACCGGCCCCACCCGTTCGCTTCCCCTTTCGGGTCGCGGCTCGGGGGTCTTTTGCGCGAAACAGGAGATGACCATGTCAGTGTATGAAACCCAGGACAGCCTGGCGATTGTCGTCATCACCGCGAAGCACGCGGCGGCTGCAGCGAGGTCAAAGGGAGAATCGACATCACACGAGGCGCGCGCCAGCGGCATCGACTACGTGATCGACCTGCTGAGGGTGGCATTCCCATCCATCGACGAGTGGGCAGCTGAACGGAAGGTGGACAGTGCGGAGAGAATCAGTGCCATCAACAAGAGGTTGGGCGAGCGCGCATACTTCGCCACCGGCGACTGCGAGGGGCCCGGCACCATCTACAGGGTGCGCGAGGCGGGCCACCTGCTGGAGAAGATGGTCTCATGCGCCTACTGCGACGGGCTCATGCCAGCGGGGCGCACCCACTGCGGCAGGAAGGAGTGCTTCGAGCTGGCGCCCAATCTGGAGGTCGACTGCCGCGACGACTGCGAGGCACCGGAAAAGCCCAGCATGACCACCGTGCCCGTCGAGCAGGAGATGATGCCATGAAGATCGAGAAGATCTACGTCCGCAACTACAAGGGGGCGCGGGAGGTGGAAATCCACGCCAACCCCACGGTCAACGAGTTGGCTGGCCCCAACGAGGCGGGCAAGAGCAGTATCCTCGACGCCATCGAGGGGGCGCTGGCCGGGGCCCGCCACATCGCCCCCGAATCACTGCGCAGGGGGGCGAGCAAGGGCGAGACGACTCTGGACCTGGGCGACATCATCGTGACCCGCTCAATGACCGCGAAGAACGCGAGCAGGGGCGGGACGCTCAAGATCACCGCCAATGACGGGAGCAAGTGGGGCCAGCGCGACCTCAATGAGTTGTTCTGCGACTTCTCCTTCGACCCGCTGGCGTTCACGCGGATGCGGCCCGCCGACCAGGTGGCAGTGCTGCAGCAATTGGCCGGCCAGGAGTTCTGCGCGGCGCTGGCAGACAAGGACGAGGCGATCAAAGATGCCATGGAGTCCCGCCGCGAGATCAACGCGACGATCAAGCGGATGGGATCGCTGCCGCAGGTGGAGGAGGTGCAGCCGGTGGACGTGGCCCGGGTTAGCGAGGAACTGCGCGAGGCCCAAAAGCACAACGCCATGCAGGACGAGCAGCAGCGGCACATCGACGCACTCAACCGCGAGGTCGAGCGGCACCGGGTCATCGTCGAGAAGTTGCGCGAGAGCCTGGAGGAGGCAGAGCAAGATCTGATGCGGTGGGAGAAGGACCTGGGCAACGCGACGCCCCCCGCCGCCCACATCAACACCGACGAGCTCCAGCAGCGCATGGTGGACGCCAGCGAGCAGAACGCCAAGGCCACCGCATGGAAGAGCCACCAGCGGCGCCTGGCAGAGCACCAGCAGCTCGCCAGCGACTCGGTGGCGGCAGACCGCAGGGTGGAGAGGCTGCGCGAAGATCGCGAGGAGTTGGCCCGCACCGCCACGCTCCCGGTCCCCGGGCTGGAGTGGACCGACGACGGCGTGACCCTGGACGGACTGCCATTCGCCCAGCTCAGCAGCAGTAAAAAACTCCGGGTGGCCGGCCTCATGGGAATGGCGCAGCGCCCCGGGCTCCAGATCATGTTCATCCGGGACGGGAGCCTGCTGGACGACGACAGCTTCGCCGAGTTGGTGATGCTGGCCAAGGATCACAACTACCAGCTCTGGGTCGAGACAGTCGGGCGGGGCCACAACGAGAACGCCATCATCATCGAGGCGGGCGAGGTGGCAGAGGCGGGAGGCGACAGACCGTTTTAGTGCATCCCCTACGGCGACGCCACCGCTGCCGGGCACAGCAGATCCCGGATCACGCAGGGGCAGGGGACCAACAGGATGAGGCAAAAATGGAGAATCACGGAAATTTGACAGCGGGTCGGCGGCGAGCAAGCACCTTGCCATGATGACCAAAGGACGGGAGGCGATATGAGCAAGAGGGACGAACCCGTGGTGGACCTGGTGGTCACCGACAAGCGGGCCATGAGCCAGCTGGACAGCGAGGGCCTGGTGCCAGCACGACCCACCAGCGGCCGCAGGGTGACCATCCTGGAGGCTGGCGGGTTGCTGCCTGCCGAGCAGCTCGCCCCCGCGCTGGCCGAGTACGACAAGACGCGATCCGTGTTCTTCGAGTGGCTGATGAGCCACCTCAAGATCGGAGTGCACTACGGCTACGCCCCCGGCACCACCCGCAAGCTGAAGGATGGCCGGGTGGTTAGTTCTCGCGGCGAGTCCAGGCCTGACGAGTGGATAGCCAAGCCCGGGCTGTACCAATCTGGAGCAGATCTGATCATGGACCTGCTCAAGTTGGCCCCTGAGTTCGAGCTCGACGAGCAGGCGTACAAGGCGCTGCAACTCAAGCCAGGCGACATCGCCATGCGGGCCTACGCGGTGAGCAAGGAGACGGGAGAGAGGATCCCTGCGGTCTTTGGCCAGGCGATCTTCATGGGAATCGAGAAGAAGATGCCGGCCCACAGCCGCCTGCTGATGGCCCGCAAGCGAGCCCGTGTCAACCTCGCGCTAGAGGTGGTTCCCGGCCTTCGGGACTTCTTCACCCAGGACACAGAAGAGCCCGGGTTCCGGGGCGCGGAGGACGCCACCAGGGGCAAGAGCGAACCAGAGAAGACCGCGGAGCGGGAGGACAATCAGCGGGAGGGTGACCTGCAGCCTCGGGCGCAGAAAGCCATCAAGCTCTTCGCGGGGCTGGGCGTCATGCTGGACGAGATCGAGGGGCCCCACGGCGCGGGTGGGCCCGCCGCGGGCTGGTCGGACCTCACTCTCGACCTGCTGGTCAATCTCTATCGTGAGATCAAGGCGATCCCGCCCGCCGACCGCCCCGCCGCCATAAAGGCGCGGTTCCATCCGCCAGAGGATGACGACCCCGGCGAGCCCCCGGACTTCGACGAACCCCCGCTGCCGGACCACGACCGCGAGCCGGGCGAGGAGGGCTGACATGCCCTGCAACCCCATCATCGGACCGGACGGGAAGCAGGTCGGAATCGCGTGCAGTAGAGGGAAGATGTGCAGCGTGGCAGGTTGCGAGCGCACCGCCCATTACCTTTGCGACTTCCCGCTGCGCGGCAAGAAGGCAGGCCAGACCTGCGACGCTCCGATCTGCATCGTCCACCGCATCCCGTTCGACGAGCTCGACTACTGCCCCCCACACCACCGCATGGTGTCGCCCGGAGGATGACCATGAACGCAAGGGAAGCACGGAAGGTGATCGACGATCTGATCGAAGGGCGGGACCTCGACGATACCGCCCACAAGAACCTCACCCATGCGCATGAGCGGGCGCTGAGGGTGGCCCAGAGGGCGCTGAACGCGGTGGTGGAACCGCCATGGGATGGGCACCTGATCACGGAAGATGGCCTGCGCATCGAATTCTCGGACATCGCAAGGGCCATCGCGACGCTGCACCCCCACCTGCGCGGAATGCACATCGATGAGCAGGTGGAGGCACTGGGGCTGCTGGAGGTGTTCCAGACCTGCGACAGCCCGGTGCCGTTGCCGTTCACCTTCTGCAAGGAGGAGAAGTAGATGAGCAACTACTGCAACTGCGAGGACTGGCCGTGCTGCGGCCACGGCGTGCCTGACGGCGGGCGCACCCACCCGCTGCAGGGCCACCTGGATCCGGAGGATGCTGAAGGCTGGCTTGAGGGGCTGGACGACAACGAGCGCGACTTCGCGCTGCGCACCATGGCGCCCTGCCCTGCCTGCGGCGAGATGCGACCCAAGTCCGACCCGTCGATCCAGAGGTTCGGGTGCTGCAACATGTGCAGCGAGGACCCCGCCCGGCGCCGGGCCCCGCAAGCGCACCGCAACCTGAGGTTCTTCTCGGCCATGATCGATGACCGCGACGACCGCATTCGCGAGCTCGAAACCGAGGTGGAGAGGATGCGATCTTCGAAGGCGGATCGATGAGAAGAGCATATCTGACAGCAGAAACAGCACTGATCCATTGTCCACATTGCCATGAGGCGATGGTCCACGGGGATGACGAGGACGACACGTTCAACCTCCAGGCGGCGGTGGACCTGCTTGACGGCAAGGGGTCGCGGACGATGACCTGCGGGGTCTGCTCGCGACGGTTCACGCTGTCCTCGCAGACCATCTACGGAGTGCTCAGATGACAAAAAAGATCCCGCCCGGCCACGTCGGAATCACCGACCCCCCAGCGCAGCCACTGCACGAGCAGATGACCTGCTTGGAGCACGGCCCGACCGTGCGCGTGCTGTGGACCAGCGGTCTGCTCTGCCCGCTGTGCGAGAGCCACGGGAACGAGCAGCGGATGCGGGACAGGCACCGCCGCTACAGCATCGGCATCAAGGGCGCCATCGGCGATGACCGGATCACTCGCGATAATGGAGAACCAGAAAGGTCCGACGCCAACGAGATCCGCGCATTGAAGAACATCCTCGCGGAAGAGCGCAAAACGCTGCGCGAGTACGAAGACCTGCTGGAGGAGTTTGGCTACGAATTTGGCGTTGAAGATGACGACCATATCGAGTGGCTTCGCAAACTGATGTGCAAGGAGACCAATTCATGATCCCACCAAGAATCACAGAGGCGCGCGCGCTCGGACAACAGCACCAGGCCCGCGGGGCGCTGATCTTGTTGTTCGACGATAACGGAAACTTCGCCGGGGCATCGTGGGGGCGCGACCGCGCCGACTGCAGGGAGATGGGCCACTTGCTCGACGAGATCGTGGACGCGCTGGCTGGCACCACGGAAGACTGTGTGCTGAGCCCGCCCTGGAGAAATCGAGCATAATGTCCTGGTCGCTGGATGTCGCCCGAGCGATGGCAGACGGGCTCACGATCATCGATCCCAACAGCTACGCGACGGCAGACAAGTGGCAAGCCGTGCTGGACGACCAGCACGAGCACGAGAGAATCAAATCGCGTCGTCGCTGGTGGTATCGGAGCGTCCACGGCGTCAATCAGTGCGCGGACTGCGGACGCGATTTGTGGAGCCGAAGGCCTGCGCGGTGCAGAGAGTGCCAGCGGAAGCGACGAAACCTGCTGGAGGCGCGGCGCCGGCGCCGAAAGTTGGGCCTGCCGTCCCCTGAATGCTCGAGGTGCAGATGCAGGCTGCCGGACAACACCAAGCGCAAGTACTGCGCGGCGTGCAGGGTAGACGTGACCAGAGAGATCAAACGCCGGTGGGCAGCGAAGGTGCGCAGGGCTGCCAAGATGAACAAGGAGCAGAATCCATGAGCAAGAGCATCGATCTGGTGATCAGAATCACCGTCCCCGTGAACGACAACGACGTTGCCGCGCACTGCCGCGAGGCATGGGATGAAGGTAGGCCCCTGCTGGCCATCCCCGAGCCGCTGGCCGAGCACGTGGAGGACTTCGTGTTCCAGGCCCGCGAGGACGGCGTGTGCCCGACCCTCGCGCTGGAACCCGGCCGCGAGCCGGGCCGCCCCATGACCCGCGCAGAGGCCGAACTGTTCGAGCGCGGCGTGCAAGCCGGGATGGCGTTGACCATGGAGGCGAGCGGGCTGCACGTGACAGACGATAGCGTGCACGACCACCTCACAGAGATGGAGTGCCTCCTGGCCGACTACACCGGCCAGGACTACGAGGACTACGCAGAGGGTGAGGCCGCGCGCCGCCTGCTGCGCCTGATCCGCTGCGAGTGGGTCGGGGGCCACTGGCAGACCATGACGCCCGGCAACGAGCCGGCGCGCCAGGCCACGCTGGACGCGCCCAAGCCATGGGACCACAGCGACCAGTGGGGGGATCGATGAGCAAAGCGCGCGAGATCGCCCTCTGCGAGCGAGGCGCAGTCGTGTCGTACCTGCGCAGGATGGAAAAAGCGCACAGACAGCTCGCGGTACCTGGCGAAGGAGGTCGGTGGTGAGATACAGGACATGCATTGTTGACGCACCTTTCCTGACTCGCCGAGCGTTTGAAGCGGGTGGCCCCGACGCCATGGTCGGGGCAGCGATGTTCAAGGTGGTCCAGATTCAGCGGGAGCACGGGGTGGGGCAGGTGATCTTCGCGTGGGAGGCACGCGACGCAGGCCACGGGATGTTCCGCCGCGAGATGGACGAGGAGTACAAGGCGCGCAGGAAGCCGCCCCCTGCCGAGTACCTGGATGCCATCGCTGACCTGCAGCGCATGCTCCCGCTGCTGGGCGTCTACCAGGCCACCAGCGAGGCTGAGGCAGACGACGTGGCGTACACCATCAGCTCCGAGTGGTCAGGTCCCCACTTGCTCTGGAGCGCGGACAAGGACTGGCTCCAGTTCGTCAGCGATGCCCGGCCGGACCCGCTCTGCGACTACTGCCACGGGCGAGGCGAGCGCGTCTGGCACACAGCGAGCTGCAGCGAGCCCGACTTCTGTGCGTTGGCCGGCGGCCCCGGCGACTGCCCGGGCGAGGTGGGGCCCTGTCCATGCGTTGGCGAGATGGTCCATCTGCTCAAGCCCGACTGCAAGCCCAGGCCCCGGGACGTGGCCCCAGAGGACTTTCGGCGGCCGGCAGACCAGCTCGTCACGCCGGCGAACATCGTCGAGATCACCGGGCTGGATGCGGTGGGCTGGTACGAGGTGCTCTGCCTGCAGGGGGACGCGGTGGACGGGATGCGTGGCCTGCCCAGTGTGGGCGCCAAGCCTCCACCACGCCCAATATGGCGGGCAAGCCGCCCCTCGACCTTCTCGACCACGATATCCAGGCCGATATTGCCGTTGCCGTCCCGGCGTGTTTGAACCTTGGCTTCCGTTCCCGGCGCCCGGTTGTCCACGTTGACGACAACCTTGACCTCCGGTTTTTGCCCCATTCTTGCGCCAAGGAGGCCCGCGTCCAGCGCCCGCATTTGGCCGGACGTGAATACGGTCTCGCCGCGTTTGGCGATGATGGGAACTTCGTTGCCGACGACACCGCCGGAATGGAAGCGTGGAGCATTGTTGAACACCGCCGGATCAACGGAACGAGAGGCAAGATGGTCGATCCCAATGACGCCGCCGGTATGGGCAATCTGTACCGGCCCGCCGCCGGCGTCTTGAATGGTCCCGCCGCCGCCGAACAGGTTGTTTCCGATGGAGCCGAAGACGTTCTCCAGGAAGCCGCTGAACGGCTTGATGACGGCCATGCGGGTGGCGGCGCGCAGGGCCTCCTCGGCGATGGTGTTGAACAGGTCGGCGGCGCTGAACTTGCCGGTGGTCGCCCACTTCACGAAAGCGTCCTC
>CAYYVH010000144.1:0-9801 GCA_964475075.1 uncultured Anaerolineales bacterium
AGCCCTGCCGGATGCAGCGGTGGCCGAATTGCCGGTCTTATTTGTTGACACGCCCCAAGCCACTCCGCGGCTGACTCTTCACGTGACGGCAGGACATGGAAAATGGAACGGGAAGACCAAACCATCCTGAACCAGCGTTTTCCTCTCATCGCTGCAGCCACTCCGGAGCTGCGCACGGAACTGGTGGAAACGCTGGGGGGCCGATCTGGAGCCTGATGGCGGGGCTTGTGCGGGACGGAATGGCCGCGCTGCCCGTGGTCATCCTGACGGCGAGCACCTTTCTCCCTATGACGATCTCTGCAGACGATGACGCGGCGGACGACTTCAAGGTTCATCACGGTGGCGATCACAGCCAATGCCAGATAGGCTTGGTTGAACAGGGCGCCGAGGAAGAGCAGAAAGACTCGGACATCGCGACCCAGCCGGAACCCTCTGCCCTGATCGCTCCGGTCGCGCATCAGACCATCGTATTTGTCCGCCGTGTAGCTCAACATGAAGGAGCCGATAATCGCCAAGAATCCCGTCAACAGGACGAGGCCACTCGACCCATCTGTGTACGCGTGCCACGTGAGACCGAAGAGCAGGAAGGCGTCGGCGTAGCGGTCCATTACCGCATCGAACCACCCTCCGTACTGGCTGCTCTGGAACTTGAGCCGCGCCACCTCGCCGTCGCAGCCGTCGACGATCGAGGCGAGCTGTGCCAAAAGGCCGCCCAGCAAGAGAGCGGGGTAGCCGCCAAGCGCGAAGAGTCCGGCACCCAGCACTGAGCACAGGAACGAGAACACGGATATCTGATTGGGAGTGATTCGGTGGTTCACCAATCGCCGGGAGATCCTCACGGACAAGGGGCGGTTCAAGTAGCGGGACACCGGACCGTCGTTGGGCTTGTCCCGCAGGTTGGCCAAGAGGGCGTCCTCTGCCCGCCCGACAGCCGCAGGATCATCTACGTCAATCCAGAAGTAGCCGCCAATCTCGACTGCTTTGAACCGACCCTCGGCAGCCAGAATTCGCATTCCTCCGGACAGGGATGCATCACCGTGCTCCTGGGTGCTGCGCCCCAGCGCATCGAAAATAGCGGGAGTGCACAGGAAAACACCGGTGTCGAAGCCGTTGAAGTCCACCAGGCCCTTACCGATGTTGCGTACGTTACCGTTATCCGTCGTTACCCGGGTGACATCCTCCATGTCGATGAGGGGATTGCGGGTATCCCCGTCCACGGCGAGAGCAATGTCGCCTTCGGCCAATGGAAGCTCCATCAATGCGCGGGCGATGGACGGATCAAAAAGGTGGTCCGCCATCAACAGAAGAAATGGCTCGTGCAGGTATTCCCGTGCCGCGAGCACCGAAAGGCCGTTTTCTCTTCGCCAATCCTCGTTTGCGACGGTAGTGATGCGAATCCCCAGTCGGTCTGCTAGGCCGCGCAGAAAGATGCGCAGGTGGTCCTCGTAGTATCCGGTGACCACGTAGAAGTCGGTCGCGCCGGCTCCCATGGCGGACCGGATCACTCGTTCGATCAGGAGTACGCCCAGAATGGGGATGAGTGGCTTGCTATCACCCCTCCGCCGTAGCCGGCTGCCCCGACCGGCCGCGATGATCAGACACTTCGTGATGACCTCCTGCTGAGGGTACTTGACTCCCTGCGTGTGCCCGCTGCGCTCCACCTCGACCTCCCCCCGTTTCATAGGGTTTGATGCCACCACTGCGGTGTCCCCGGCATTCCCGCCCGGCTTCGGCGGGCGTCAACGTTGACCTCGTAAGCCGTGATCGCGACGTAGGAGCGGCGCCGAGCCGACGTCACTTCGGTCGGACTGCTTGACCCGGCTTAGGACTTGTCAAGTCACTCACCCGGGCGGAGGGCGCCCAGGAGATTTCGGGTAGAAACTGGTTCCCAGAGGGGCCAGTTTCTTAGGAGTAATAGATGGCGCAATTCGGCCACCTCTGCATCCGGCCCCCTCCTCAACCTCCGTCACTAAGGACTCGCCGAACCTCGTCGGCATTATCGCGTCGAGCCAATACCGTAAGGAGATCACCAGGCTGTAGCACGGTGTCGCCGTGTGGGATCATCGTGCGGCCGGCACGTCCTACGGAGACGATGATCCAGTCGAGCTGCGCCTCGGCAGCGACATCCCGGATGGACAGTCCGACGGCGTGGTCCTCGTCTCTCAGGGGGTGCTCGATGAACTCAGCGCCGTCGCTCTCGCGAACCTGCATCCGTTTGACACGGTGGTCAAGTACATCCCGGCGTGTCAGCGCCAGGTTGTAGGCGCGCACGATGTCGTCGCGCCGAATCAACCCCACAAGGGAGGTTGCGTCCTCACGCGCGACGACCGGCAAGCGCCCGATTCCACGCTCGCCCATGCGCGCAAGCGCCTCACCCACGGCTTCGTCAGGGTAGGCGACCTGTAGACGAGGCCGCGTGGTGCCTATCTCGCGCACAGCCGTCGAGTTCGGCACATTGGCTTGCCGGGCACGGTCGAGATCCTGCACGGTAACGATCCCCCACAGTTTCCCTTGCTCGTCAAGCACGGGGAAACCGAGCCTCCTGTGGCGCGCAATGGTCTGCGACAGCTCGGAGAGAGACATGTCCGCAGCCACCGTAACGAAGTCGGTCGCCATGGACTCTTCGACGGTCACACCATCAAGCACATCCCTGTCTCGACCAGCGCGGAGCCGCACCCCGCGGCGCGTCAACTTCAGTGTGTAGATGGACTCGCTACCGAGAAGTCGTTGACCGAGCAGGGTGGCGATAATGACCGTCAACATCAGCGGCAGTATGAGTCCGTAGTCGGCCGTGAGCTCGAATACGATCAGAAAGGCAGTAATGGGAGCGTGTGCCGCCGCGGCGAACACGGCTGCCATGCCGACGAGCGCGTATGCGCCGGGTGACGAGACGAGCCCCGGCGCCAGATGCTCGACCACCAGCGCGAACGATGATCCCAGCATGGCCCCCATGAACAGCGAGGGTGCGAACACGCCGCCCGAGCCGCCGGATCCCAGCGTCAGACTCGTCGCAAGGAGCTTGGCCACCAACAACACGATCACTACTGCCAGAGCGTAGCGGTTCTCCAGCGTACGTTCGATGACTTCGTATCCGACGTTGTAGATGTGGGGGACTCGCTGCCAGGTAGCCGTCGTAACCAACGGATAGCTCAGCGCCAGCAATCCGAGGATGCTGCCACCGACAGCAGGCTTGAACCACTCCGGGACGCCGTTCCAGCGATCGAACAGATCCTCGGCGAAGTAGATCATCCGCACGAAGGTGAACCCTACGACGGCGGCCAACACACCCAGTACGGCATAGAGCGCATACTCCCACGGGCTCTGGACACTGTATTGCGTGGGGATGGGAAAGGCGGGCACGTCACCAAAGGCGGCTTGCCCGATGACACTTGCGGTCACCGCAGCGATCACGACTGTGCTCAGGTATTGGACACCAAACTCCCCCAAGATGATCTCCAGCGCGAACATCACTCCCGCGATGGGTGCATTGAAGGTCACAGCGATTCCGGCAGCCGCACCGCACGCGACGAGGTTCCGGACGCGGTCGTCGGACAGACGCAGCAATTGCCCGACGGACGACCCAATGGATGCGCCGATTTGGACGATCGGGCCCTCGCGTCCAGCGCTCCCGCCGCTGCCGATGCACACGGCGGACGCGAGCGCCTTGACCACTGCCACCACGGGTCTGATCCGCCCGCCACGAAGGGCGACTGCCTCCATCACCTCGGGGACGCCATGACCTTTGGCCTCTCGAGCGTAGCGATAGACCAAAATACCCACAATGAGGCCCCCGACAGCCGGCACCGCAACCACGTAGCCCGTACCGAGATGGTCCGTAACACTGGGAACCCATTCGTAGCCAATCCACGACATGATACCGATCAGGTAGCGGAAGATGATTCCGCCGATGCCGGCCAGCAATCCCACAAAAAGAGAGGTCGTGAGCAGCACGATGGACGGGGCCGGTTTGTAGCGGTCCAGCAGTCCCGCAAGCCTGCGCGACAAACGTTGCATCGACAGCGGCGAGCCGACTGTGAATGCCGGCGGCCGGCGTCCATTGGGGCCAATCATGATGGCGCGTCTCTCTCCAAGGGCGTGTCGACGAATAAGATCGTGCAACGGAGTTGATCATCGTTTCGCCCATGGCCTGGTCGGGGCATCTGGGCTGAGCGACCGTGCGTAGGGGCGGTTCGCGAACCGCCCCTACCAATGTGGGCCGCCAACACCTCCCGTACATCATGACATGCCGCACCGGTGAGGCGGGCGAGAGGGAGGTGGGCCAAACGATGATCATGGCCCCGCGCCAGAATACACTCCGCGAAATCGAATCTGAAGATCGGCATCGTCTACAGCCCACGGGCGACGAGAGAGGTCTCGGCCAGAACACATCATTGTAGCGAATCTCGGCTGAAAGCGGCAATGCGCCCCGTCGGGGGGTGCACGAAAGAGCTGTCAGACAACCGGTCGAATGCCCGTGCCGACGCCCGGCGAGTGAATTCGCGGGCTACTCGAACCGCGTTCGCCCTTGACCAAATCGTTCACTTCGGGCAGCCTACTATAATCCAGCTTCGCCACTCACCGCCAGGTGGACGAATCGCTGATTACAGCCATTCCTAGGAGAAACTCATCGACATCGGATGGCCACAGATAGAAGGCGTCAGACGATGAAACCCAGGTATGGGTTGATGTTGCTGGTGTTGGTTGCGATGCTCGGCTGGGCCGGATATCGCCTGCTTGCGCAAGAGGCAACCGGCCCGGGCATGATGCTGCATGGGACCGTCGTCGATATCCAGGGCCAGCCTGTGCAAGGTGCAGAAATCGCCGTTTTCACCGTGGATGGGACTCTCACGGATGAGGCTGAGAGCCGCGAGGACGGTACCTGGCAGGTGATGCTATACGACGCGCCCGGCTTGCCCGCTTTCTTGACTATCGAACGCGCTCACTTCGCTAGTCTCGAGCAACCACTCTCCCCCGAAGCCATCAGCACGCTGCACACCAGTGGCAGTCACACGCTTCCGCCCCTGACACTTGTGCGGCATATTTCACCAGGCTTCTGGGTGGCGACACTTGTGTTCCTGGGTGTGGTGTTGCTCATCATCCTGGAAAAAGGGCATGCCACCACCATCGCCTTGTTGGGCGTGTCGGTCCTCTTTCTCGTTCACTACCTGATAGGGGGCCTCGTGCCCGGGTGGAGGGTTTTTGGCTTCGAGGAGGCATTGCGGTATATCAACTGGGAGGTTATATTCCTGCTCATCGGCATGATGATCATCATTTCGGTCATCGAAGGCACGGGCGTTTTTCAGTGGTTGGCGTTTCAATCTTACCGCCTGAGTCGAGGACGTAGCTGGCTGTTGGTATTGATCCTGATGCTGGTCACTGCGGCAGCTTCAGCCCTGCTGGACAACTTCACGACCATGCTGCTGATGGTGCCAATCAGCCTACAGATCGCGTTGGCGACAGGTCTCAATCCCATGGCGCTGATCATCCCCGAGGTGATGGCCTCAAACGTAGGCGGGATCAGCACCTTGATTGGGACTCCCACCAATATCCTCATCGGCGCCTATGCCGAGATCGGGTTCAGTGGTTTCCTGCGCAATCAGACACTGGGTGTGATCGCGGCACTGCTGGTCATGACGACTATCGTGCTTTTTCACTATCGGCAGGAATGGAGGAAAACACCCGGCAGCATCTCACCCACACTCTACGACAGGTTGGCCGAAAACGGACGAATTCGCCAACCCGATGTACTGCTCAAATCCGGCCTGGTGTTCCTGGGGACGCTGGCCCTCTTTATCATCGGCGAACAGTTCCATATGGAACCGGCCGTGGCAGCGCTGGCGGGCGCAGCTGGCATCCTGCTCTGGGTCAAGCCCGGTGTGAATGACAAGATCAAGGAAGTCGACTGGACGACCCTCGTCTTCTTGATGTCGCTTTTCATCATCGTGGGTGCCATCCAGGAAGTGGGCCTCCTCGACCGCATTGCTGTAGGCCTCGCCTCGCTGATCGGTGATAACCTGGTGCTGGGCATCATCCTGGTCGTCTTTGGAGTGGGGACGCTGTCGCTGGTGATCGCCAATATCCCCCTGGCCGCCTCCATGTTGCCGGTCGTCTCCTATCTCAGTGCCAGCATTCCTGGTGCTGGCGATGCGCTCTACTACGCCCTCTCGATGGGGACAGCCATGGGTGGCAATGGCCTGATCATCGGTGGTGAAGCCAACCTGGTGACGGCAGGTATCGCCGAACGGGCGGGAACGTCCATCTCGCCCCGAGCATTCGCCCGCATCGGTCTACCCATCACTTTCGCCACGCTAACCTTGGGAACGATATGGCTCTTGCTCCGGTTTGTGTGACGGAAAGGCCACACATATGAAACCAACTGCACAGCAACAATCAGGCGAACACAGCGGCACGACCATCCTATGCGCCACGCGTGGTGGCCCCGCCAGCTACCCTGCCCAAGACAAGGCCATAGAACTGGCGTTAGATCAGCATGTGGATGTGGTGTTCCTGTACGTAGCGGATGCGGAGTTCGTGGGGGTGGTCTCCAGTGCCGTTTTGGTGGATATGGATGCACAAATGGAGGAGTTGGGTGAGTTTGTTCTGCTCATGGCAAAGGAACGGGCCGAAAAGGCGGGGGTACGGGCCCACACTGAAGTACGCAGCGGCCGCTTTCGCACCGCCCTGATCGAAGTTGCCCAGGAATACGACGCCCGTGCAATCGTCATGGGTCAACCCGGTGAATCGGGGCTAACGGACCGGGTGTTTTTACAGGAGGTGGGTGCTCGCCTGTCAGAGCAGATCGGTGTCGACGTGTATATAGTGTAGATGTTGCCCAGTTGCCAGCCGCCCCGGACCAGCGGACAACTCCCGCCGAAATGTACTACATAAGGAGGAACAAGGTGAGAGACTACGCTCCGAAGATCGTCGGTGGGCTCTTGGTTCTCTGCGGGCTCGTGCTCCTCGTCTTCGGGCCGGGGAAGTTCAGCTCGCCCCACCTGATCCTGGGGATAGGTACCTTGGTCGTCGGCGGCCTCTTGCTGTGGGGACTCATCGGCACCGCTCCTCGCGTCGCTCGCATCAGGCGCGAGGCGCTCGCGGAGACGCGGCAGCTCGATGTGCCCGAGATCCCGGAGCGCGTGTTCCGCTACTCCCCCGGGCGCGCGGTGAACGTCGTCTTGGTCTCCGTCGCGCTGTTGATGTTCGTGCTCGGCACGGTCGTCGCGGCGGGACTGGAGGACTCGGGGCAGGGCTTGTGGCTGGTCGGCGGCGCGATGTGGGCCGTGGGGCTGCTCGTGTTGTGGTTGGCCTACCGCTACCCCCGCCTGTACGTGAAGGTCGACTCCCGCGGCGTGGAGTCCCAGCAGTACGTCCGCACGGTGGCCATGACGTGGCCCGACATCCTCGCTCTCACGATCAGCTACGAGGGCATGCTGACTTATTCGGTCTGGTCCCGCCGCTACAAGCTTTCTTTCAACAGCGGAATCGAGGGCGCGGACGAGTTGGTCGTCCTGCTGGCGAGCGTGACCGGGCTGGAGTGGGAGTAGGACGAGGTTTCGTGCGACGGTCGGTGGTTCTGGCTTGGGCTATCGGTTAACAGTTATCAGTCCGGTTGATCCACCGCCCGGCGTGCCGCAGGCGCGAGGCGGATGGGGGTGAACGGAAACCCGCCATAAACCGGGCCACCGAATGCTCAAAAGCGTCGTCAACGGGCTCGGTGCCTTGCACACTCGGCGTCACGGCTTCAGTTGCCCGAGCCCCACCAGCAACGTCGTGCTCAACCACCGTGAGCCGAGTCTCAACACCCGTCAGCCGGTCTTCGACGCCCGTCAGCCGTGTGCCCAGCTGACCGAACTCATCGCGACCGACCGATCGCTCTGCCATCACGCCCTCCAGCCACGCCGTGAAATCGCGGACCGCGGGCTTGCCCCAAGCTTCCAGTACTGTCTCGGGCATGTGTGTCGTCACCGGCCTGTCTCCTTCCCGACCCTTCCCTTAAATCGGCGAGCATGCCCCCGGAGGTCGTAGGATCAGGATACTATGCCGGCAATCACACTTCAATACCGCTCGCGCCAGCTTCGTGGGCTCGCCCGCTCTCCAGGATAGAGCCGCACCGGCTCGTCGGCAAAGGTGGTTCGGCCGACGCCCAGCTCATAGGACCATGAGGCGAGACGGGAGCTCATTGGGCTCTTCGGGGGGGATCGCGCCTGACGGCCCGACTGACCGGAGGGATCCGCAGCGCGAGCAGCAGCCCGACGAGCGCGGCGTATGCGGCCGGCTCGACGCTGATCGCCTTCACCAGCCAGAGGAAATGGACCGCGGCCAGCAGCGCGGATGCGTATGCCAGCCGGTGCAGCTGCTTCCAGCGCCGCCGCAGGCGGCGCATCCACCCCTTCGTCGACGTCAACGCCAAAGCCAGCAAGATCAAGTACGCGGAGAAGCCGGCAACGATGAACGGCTTTTCGACCAGCCCCTCGCGCAGGATCAATCCAAAGTCGAAGCCGTAGTCCAAACCCACGAACGTCAGCAGGTGCAGCGTCGCATAGCCGAAGGAATACAGCCCCAGCGTGCGGCGCGCGCGGAGAGCCTGCTTGACCCCGAGGATCGTCCTGGCCGGACTGCACGCCAGGGCCAGCATGAGCAGCACGAGCGCCGACTTGCCGGTCACGTACGTGATCGTCTCGATGGGGTTTACGCCGAGGTCGCCTTGCTCGAAGCGCCAGACCAACAGCCCCAGCGGCGCCAGCGCACCGACATGCACGGCGACCCGCAACCACTCGCGCCGCAGTGCATGCGACCCTATCGGAGCTTGTCGCCAGCCCATCGACCCTCACCGTCCACGTCCGTCGTTGGACCAGCCGGACTGATAGCTGATAGCTGATAGCCGATAGCCCAAGCCAGCACAGTCACCCGATTCCTCAACTCCCTTCCGAACCGCACCCAACCACCGTCAACGGATGCATCACGCATCATCCGACGGGCCGTACCCGCCCCCTGCCGCTGCCGTCCGCGTAGAGCTCGGCCACCTCCTCGGCATAGCCGTTGTACAACAGCGTCGGCCGGCGCCTGAGCTCCCCGATGCGCCGCTCCGTGGCCTGCGACCAGCGGGGGTGGTCCACCTCGGGGTCCACGTTGGCGAAGAAGGTGTACTCGTGGGGTGCTGCTGCCACCCACGTGGTCCGCGGCATCTGGTCGACCAGGTCGATCTTAACGATCGACTTGATGCTCTTGAAGCCATACTTCCACGGTACGACGAGCCGGATCGGCGCCCCGCTCTGCGGCAGCAAGGACTTGCCGTAGATGCCGGTGGAAAGGAGCGTCAGGTCGTTCATCGCCTCATCCAGGCGCAGGCCCTCGACGTACGGCCAGTCGAGCCGTGCGCGCTTCAGCCCCGGCATCTGGTCCGGGTCGTAGAGCGTCTCGAAGCGCACGTACTTCGCGCGGGACGTAGGCTCGACCTGCTCGATCAGCTTGACTAGCGGAAAGCCCACCCATGGGATGACCATCGACCATCCCTCAACGCACCGCAAGCGGTAGATTCGCTCTTCCTGGTCGAAGCGCATGAGCAGGTCGTCCACGTCGAACGTCGTGGGATTGTTGACCAGCCCGCCGACCTGCACGGACCACGGCGAGGTGATGAGATTCCTGGCCAGACGCGCCGGTTGGTCCTTGTCGACCGAGAACTCGTAGAAGTTGTTGTACGTCGTGATGGCCTTGTAGTCCGTCAGCTTATCGCCCAGCTCGTCCGTGCTCGCCCCGGCCACGGGCGGCGCACTGTCGCCGGCCGCTCCTTCAGCGCCGCCC